>JALSLR010000066.1 GCA_026988245.1 Sulfurimonas sp. | reverse complement strand
ATTTTTAAATTTGAAAAGTTCACCTTCAAAACTTGAAGAGGAAAGTTTTATAGCATTTTGACGCTCACAAAGAGCATCAATCACCATAAAACCTATATTGTGGCGAGTATTTTCATAGTGGGAACCTGGATTACCCAGACCAACTATAAGCATAATTACTTAGCTTTAATTACACTCAAAACAGATACCCGACCGTCATCTGTAAAAGTTACGTCTTTGATTGAATCTAAATCACGAATAAGTTTAGCATCACCAACATCTAAGTCTGTAACGTCTACAACAATACTATTTGGAACGTTTTCAATTGTAGATTTTACTCTTAAGCGAGGTTTAGCAATAAACACCATACCTTTGTTTTTGATACCAATAGCTTCACCAGTTGTTTCAACTGGAATCATATAGTGTGTAGATACACCTTTTTGTGCTACCATTAAATCAACATGTAATAATGTACCTGTTAATGGTTGAGACTCATATGATTGTACAACAACCTTTAGCTTATCTTCACCTACTTTAATGTCAAATGCTAAAGTTTCTTTGTTACGAACAGCACGGATGTATTCATTCATTTTGAATGCAGCATGAATATTTTCAAGCCCTTTACCGTAAATGTTTGCAATTAGATAACCATCGCGGCGAAGAGCTTTTGTGTTCTTCGGACCAGTACTCTCTCTAACTATACCTTCTAACATATTAAATCCTTAATAAAAAATGTTTGGAATTATACACATCTTTAGCTTTAGAATCACTTTAAGTCAAATAAGTCTTCCTCTTCCTCTATTTGAATAGTTTCAGACTCACCTGTATTCTCGGTATTTTTTCTATCACTTGTACTAGAAAGACCACCCATTTTAAGCTCCAAATCAGATGCACTTGAAGCATAGTCTTTAGCACGCTGTTTAGAAATAACACCTTCATTATAAAGATCTAAAATAGACTGATCAAATGTTTGAGAATGATAATGATCACGACCTGCCTCTAAAACATCTGGAATCTCAATATCACGATTTTCCAAAATAAGTTTTTCAATAGTTGGAGTTTTCACGAGTACCTCCATAGCCGCCCGACGACCAGTAATTTTTCCAGTTTCATCCTCCGTAGGTATAAGTCTCTGCGAAACTACTCCCTCAATAACATTAGCAAGAGAGAGTCTTATGCGATGCTGTTCATCCACTGGAAAATAAGAAACTATACGGTTAATAGTCTCCTTAGCATCCATTGTATGTAAGGTAGAAAAAACTAAGTGACCAGTATCTGCTGCATGGAGGGCTAGTTCAACTGTCTCTCGATCACGCATTTCCCCTACTAATATGATATCTGGATCTTCACGTAAAGATGCCTTAAGAGCTGCCTTAAAAGAGAGGGTATCTTTACCAACTGAACGTTGATTTATGATACATTTTCTATCTTTATGCGTAAATTCTATAGGCTCTTCTATAGTAATAATATGTTTATACTTTGTACGATTTATCTCATCTATCATTGATGCTAAAGTTGTGGACTTACCGCTTCCTGTTATACCTGTTACAAGAACAAGTCCTCTCTCTTTTTGTGTAAATGATTGGACGATATCAGGCATCCCTAAAGCTTTTAATGATGGGATTTCTGTGGGAATTATTCTAAATACAGCCGATACACCATCTTTTTGAAAAAAGAAATTTACACGAAAACTATATTTTTCATTAAATTTATGTACAGTATCATATTCTTTTTCTTGTGTAAATTTTACATAATCACTTTTGAGTATCTCTTTTGCTAAGGTTCTTGAATCCTCTGCTGAGATAATCCCTCCCGAAAACTGATGAATCTTTCCATCTTTTCTAGCACGAATCACAGCCTTTGCTTTAACATGCAAATCACTTCCACCAAAAGCTATCATCTTTTTTAGATATTCATTAATCCTATCTCTTTGAATAAAGTCATAAGAACTAAAGTCTATTTGTTGTTCACTCATAAATTCTCCAATATATCTTGAAATGCTTCTTCAAAAGCGACTAAACCATCACTAATTTGTGCATCTAAAACTTTATCTAAGTCAATACCCGCATCTTCTACTTTTTGCATATGGGTATCTATAATTTCTTGAGATATAGGAAGAGCCTTATGTGTAGTACCATTTTTCACATAGGCTTTGATAGTATCAACAGGTGCCGTATTTACACTATTGTACGCCAAAAGTTTTTCTATGTAGTAATGTGTTGGCAAAGTGTCGCCCTTAACACCTGTACTTGCAAATAAAGCACGGCAACCCTCTATATTTAATTCTTGAATTGTTGCATAAATATCTGCTGTGTTATAGATTCCTGTTAATGATTCTTGTACGCCAGAGTCTCGAAGCTTAGCATCAATAGCCCTATCAACACGAGAAACAAATATACTAATAACTGTATCAACCTTTTTACCATATCGTTTTACACCTGATTCAAATGCTTTTGCACATAATTGTGCTTGGCTTTTCTTAAATATTAAGGTTGCATTTACAGCTATCCCCTCTGCAACCAACTCCTCCATTGCTGTGTACCCAGCATCTGTTGCAGGCACTTTTATCATTACATTCGGACGACCTATCTCAACATAAAGGCGTTTACCTTCTGAGATAGTACCTTCAGCATCATTACTTAAAAATGGATCTACTTCTATACTTACATAGCCATCATCTCCAGCCTCATAAAGGGGAGAGAGAATTTCAGCAGCTTTTTTTATATCAAAAATAGCAAGGGCTTCATACTTTTGTTTTGGTGTTAAATCTCCAAGAGTTGCAAGCTGCTCTTTATATGCAGGAGAATTTAAAATAGCATTTTTAAATATAGCAGGATTTGAAGTAGCACCATTTATAGTCTTAGTATCAATAAGTTTTTTAAATTCACCATCAAGATAATCTCTCTCAATAAAATCTGCCCACAATGAAAACTTCAACTCTTTAATATACATAATACAACATCCTAAAATTTTTTTACATTATATCCCAAGTTTTTTGATATACCTATAAATATCAACAATTGCAAAAATATTAATATATAAACAATAAAGTTGTTTATATATGCTAGTGAGAAGTTGATATTTAAATCTATTTTCAAGTCATAAATTTGTTCATCAAAAAATTGATAAAGTTGCATAATAAGCAACATTATAAAAATATAAAGTGGAACAAAATATTTACTAAATACTTTGTCCCAAAGATAAGAATTAAAAAAGCCTAAGAATAAAAAATAAAAAAGATAATACCTAGATGCGAAAAGACCAATAGCTACAAAATTTCCAAAGACGACAAAACTTAGATAATAAATATTTACGATGATACATCTTTTTTTATTTTGACTAAGAAATGTGTCCCTAAAGAGGAACTCGTAAAAGTGATTTCACCATCAAACTGTTTTTGTGCTAACATTTGAGACATATAGAGACCAAGCCCTGTTCCATTTTTCCCCTTCGTACTAAAATAAGGGTTAAATACATTGTCTATGATATCATTGGGAATACCATTTGCATTGTCTACTATAGAGATATAAATATATTCACCCTTGAGTTCGACATAGATGATAATTTTTGCTTGCTCTTTGTTTGATGATTCTAAAGCGTCTATAGCATTGTTTAAAATATTGAGCACTATTTGCACAAGTTCATTAATATAGGTCACAACTTCTATCTCTACATACTTATTTACAGTGATTTCTATCTTACTTTCTTTTGTTCTTGGGAGAACAAAGTTCACTGCTTTTTGTAGAAGTTCATGTATCTCAGAGACACCTTTTTCTTTTTTCGGATGAAAAAAAGTTTGAAAATCATCTACAGTATCAGAAAGATACACTACTGTATCGCTAATCTCACTCAGTGCTTTGTTAAGATCTTCATCACTTAGTTCTTGACCAAGCATTTTTTTAAATTGAATATTAGAGATATTTAAAGTTACAGTTGAGAGTGGTTGTCTCCATTGATGGGCTATCATACTCATCATTTCTCCCATAACAGCTTGTTTGGATTGGGCAGTTAGCATAGAATCTTTTTTTGAAAGCTCTTGATACTTTCTTTCTATATCAAGTCTTTGATTTGCTATTATACTATTGGCCTCAATCATTTTAAGTTGGTAAAAATAAGTCACAATAGCTACTATAAATAAAACTATCAACATATAAAAAATTTGAAATCCACTATATTGTATATCGATAAATGGTTGTATAGGTGCTATAGCTAAAACAAAAATAAATACTATCATCCAAAATAATGACTGTTTATTACTTTGAAGATTTAAGAGAATTAAGGGGTAGGCATATATCCAAACATGCTTCATATCAGATGGGTCACCAATATAGATTAAAAGAGAAAAAAGTAAGATGTATTGAAACGATATCACCTGAATCGCAATATAAATAAAGGTGCGAGAACGCCTTAAAGAATGCAACATTATGAAGGTAATGATTAAAATAAGTATCTCGTAAGGGATTAAACCTTGAATATGCTTTATATAATTAACACTAATTCCTACCATTAATCCAAAGATATTAGTAAGAAGCATCATATTTATTAACTGAAATTTATTTTTTAAAGTAATTTCTGATTCTGTAAAGTTCCAACCACTTCTCATGAAATTATCAAAATTTTTACTCATGCTATATATACCTTTTCCAACATCTCTGCATACTCATCTTCTGCATTACTATCAAGCGTAACACCACCACCACTTTTATATACTAAGCGAGCATCTTGGTTTTGTATAAAGCGTATCATCACTCCACTATCTAATGTTTTTCCATCAAAAACACCAAATATACCAGTATAAAAACCACGCTCATAATTTTCTACTTCTTCTATTATATCTAAAGTTGACTTTTTTGGTGTACCACTTATACTACCTGCAGGTAAAATATCTTTTAAAATATTACCTATATTTTTATGCCAATCATTCTCTAAATCTCCACTTATATGAGAGCTTACTTGCAATAATTTTTTGTCACCAGCAGCAATATGAGAAACATATCTAAACTTCTCTACCCTTACATTAGTGGATACTTTTGAGAGATCATTTCTAAGTAAGTCAACAACCATCACATGCTCAGCCATCTCTTTTGTATCAGCAAGTATTTTCACCTTAGCATCATCGACACTTGCATCAATCGTCCCTTTCATCGGAAAGGTATGGATTGTATTTTCAGATATTTGAATAAATTTTTCAGGAGAGAAGCAAACAAATTCATCTTTATATCTTAGTTTATAATGTGCATTTGCCACTGAATATATCTCTTTGAGGTTTAAACTTGTTTTTATGGGGGTTTGTGCCGTTAAATTTAAAAAGTAAGTATCACCAGATTTTATTTTTCTTATAACTTTATCAAAGCTATTTTTATAAGTTAGATAATCTATTGGAAACTTTTCTACTTGGTATTTATGAGCATCTTGTTTATAACTCTCATCTATACAAAATTCTATATCATGAGATTCAAGCTCATCCAATGGAATAACCACTAAGTCTTTAGCATCAAAGCTAGTGATAAAAAGAAACGGTTTTCTTTGGAGACCTAAATCATTGAGTTTGTTAAAATTCATACTAAGATGTAGTTATTAACTTCTTTAAAACAGCCATTCTCATAGATACTCCATTACTGACTTGTTCAAGAACTTTACATCTTTTATCTGCTAATAAAGCATCGCTTATATCGATATTTCTATGTACAGGCCCTGGATGAAGAAGTAATATATCTCTGTGCCCTATCAACTCTTCTGTAATGCAAAAGTCACTCGCATAATCTTTTAAAGAAGCGTAACTTTGAGAAGAATGACGTTCTGTTTGTGTTCTAAGGCTCATGATAGCGTCAACTTCATCAATAATCTCTTTTAAAAAGTGCGTTGTGCGAAGGGTTGTTTTTGGTAAAAAATGGGGAGGCGCTACAAGGATCACTTCCATTCCAAATCGAGTTAAAAGCTCTATATTGGAGTTTGCTACACGAGAGTTTTTTATATCACCAACTATCGCAATTTTTTTACCCGCTAAATTTTTAAAATGTTCCTTTAAAGTAAACAAATCAAGCAAAGCTTGGGTAGGATGAGCATGAGCACCATCACCCGCATTGATAATGGAGGCTTTTGTATGATTTGAAAGTATCTTTGGGACTCCAGAATTTTGATGCCGAACGATGATTGCATCAGGACCCATAGCATCTAAATTCATCGCAGTATCTACTAAGGTCTCACCTTTTTTTGTAGAGCTTTTTGCAACATCAAGATGGACAATATTTGCGCCAAGTCTTTTAGACGCAATCTCAAATGAGCTTTTTGTGCGAGTAGAGTTTTCAAAAAAAAGTGTAATTATTAACTTATTTTCTAAGTCTTTATAAAAACCACCTTGAGAGTACTTCTTAGCATCAACTAAGAGTTCTTCTATCTCTTGTTTTGTAAAATCATCAGTTCGTGTTAGATGTTTCATCACGCTCCATTGCCATTTTTAACTCAATTATTAGAATCTAATTTAGAAATTATACACTACATCACAAATTTTGTCTATATCTTCATCTACTCTCATCACTTTAAAATTTATAGCATCAAAATATGGTTTACTTATCTCCTTGAAACTCTCATCATTTGTTCTACAATTAAAAGCTACAGTATTTTTTATCTTAGCATCATCAAGTGCCTTTTTAGAAAGTAAAGTATCATTTATACAACCAAGAGAACAGTGTGTAACAAGGAGTGCATCGCATTGATATACTTCAATCAAGTCTATTATCATATACTCCTTATCAAGAGGAACAAACAAGCCACCCGCACCCTCAAAAAGCAATACATCACATAAGTTTTCCAATTTCGCAACACATGTATCTATCTTTTGAATATCTAAAGCCTTAGCATCATTAGCTACAAAAGGTGCAGCTGGAAGCTTATGCGATATTGGTACAATATCTTTTAGCTCCAAATCTTTACATTCTGGATTTAACTCTTTTATGCAAGAGAGAAGTTCTTCTCCATCAGGATAATAACCATTTACGACACCTGTCTCAATAGGTTTAATCACTCCAACTCTTAGACCTCTTGATGCTAACTCTTGTAAAAGGAGTATCGTCGTGTAAGTCTTACCAATATCTGTATTTGTTGCTGTAATAAAAATTCTTTTACTCATAATTATCTCTACTTTGTTATAATCATTTTATTATTTAAAGGCTATATATAAATGAACTATTTTGAAGAGTATTGTACCAAACTTGTGCAATCAGTTGGTAATAAAGAGGGAGCTATTTCTCCAAATATTGTAAATTCAGCAGCATTTGCCTATGGAACTCCAGAAATAGGTGAAGCTATCTTCAATGGAAGCGTAAAAAAACCTCTCTATTCTCGTATGGGAAACCCAACATCTGCTCATCTTGAGAGTATTTTAGCTGAGATGGATGATGGAATTGGGGCAATTGCTACTAGCAGTGGTATGGGAGCAACGACACTTGCCTGTATGTCACTTTTATCTCAAGGGGACGAAATAATTAGTATTGGTGGATTATTTGGAGGTACATACTCATTTTTTAATGAAACACTCTCTCGATTTGGAATCACTACACACTTTTTTGATGTAGATTCGCTTGATAATATAAAAAAAGTTATTAATGACAATACTAAAATCATCTTTCTTGAAAGTGTTGGAAATCCAAATATGAGATTACCTGAGATTAAAAAAATTGCTACCATTGCCAATGAAACTGGAGTTATTTTAATAGTAGATAACACAATCACGCCTCTTATCATAAAGCCCCTTGAACTTGGTGCAGATATAGTTGTATACTCAACGACTAAAATAATCTCTGGAAATGCATCTGCTCTTGGAGGATGTGCAGTATTTCGAGCAGTAAATGATGGTGTAGATAAACTTAAATCTTCTAGATATTCATTTTTGGAAAAGTTCATCAAAAAAATGGGTAAAATGGCATTGATACCAAATGCTAAAAAAAGAGCCCTTAGAGATTTTGGAATGAGTCCAAATGCAAACGCTTCTTACCAAACTATGCTGGGATTAGAAACTCTTCCTCTTAGACTACAACGAATAGTACAAAGTGTAGAGATTGTTGCAAAAGAACTAGATAAAAATGGATTTAATCTCAATCACCCCTCTTTAACAAATCATCCGCATCATGGAAGATATAAAAATAATTTTTCTCAGGGATGTGGACCTTTACTAACTATAGATATGGGAACAAAAGAAGAAGCTTTTAAACTTTTAAACAAGTTAAAGCTAGCTACTCTTAGTGCAAATATCGGTGATACTCGTACACTTGCGCTACATATGGCATCTACTATATATAGTGATTTTAATGATGAAGAAAAAATATTTCTCGGTATCTCTGATGGTCTTATCAGGATATCTATAGGGTTAGAAAGTCCACAAGATATTATAAATGATTTTTTACAAGCGAAAGGTAACTAATGGGTACACATATAGAACATGAATTAGCACAAGATATAAAGATTAAACATCCGAAAAGATACAAGGTTCTCATCTTAAATGATGATTATACATCTATGGAATTTGTTATTGACATACTAATGAGTGTCTTTCATAAAACATACGAACAGGCTGAAAATATAATGTTAGATGTTCACAAAAAAAACAAAGGTATCTGTGGCGTATATACACATGAGATAGCTGAAACAAAAATACTTACTGTACATAAACGTGCAAAGGACAGTGGCTTTCCACTCAAATGCACTATGGAGGAAGAATAAATATGATAAGCTCTAACCTAAATAATGTAATCCAAAACTCTATACTCTTTGCAAAAGAGATGCGTCATGAGTACCTTACAATTGAACATATATTTTATGAAATTCTCGCTTCAGATGAGGGGATGTATATCATCTTAGCTTGTGGAGGAGATGTAGATAAAATGCGTACACTTCTCAAAGAATATATTACAACGAATATCGAACAACTTCCAAAAGATGTAGAGATAGACCCCTACGAAAGTGTAGCCCTGTCTCGCGTAGTGGATTCTATGATAAAACACATCCAAAGTGCTGGACAAAACTCAGCAGATATTGGAGATATGATAGCAGCACTCTATGATGAAGAGAATACATATACACATATGTTACTAAGTGAATACCAAATTTCAAGACTTGATGTTATAGAAATAATCTCACATACAAATATAAAAGAAGATACACAAGAAAAAGACACACACCTGCAAAAATACTCTATAAACTTACTCGACAAAGCAAGAGATGGAAAAATTGATCCTGTAATAGGTCGAGAAAATGAGATAAACAGAGTTATGCAAATACTTTGCAGAAGAAAGAAAAACAACCCCATACTAGTTGGTGAAGCTGGTGTAGGCAAGACTGCTATTGCAGAAGGGTTAGCCCTTAATATTGTGGCAGGCAAGGTCCCTAATATATTAAAAGATTCAGACCTTTATGCTTTAGACTTAAGTGCAATGCTTGCTGGTACAAAATACAGAGGAGATTTTGAAAAACGTCTCAAAGGTGTCATGGATGAACTCAAATCAAACCCCAATGCCATTCTTTTTATAGATGAGATTCATACTCTCATAGGTGCAGGTGCTACAAGTGGAACTATGGATGCAGCAAACCAGCTAAAACCAGCTTTAGCATCTGGGGAACTTAGATGCATGGGTGCTACTACATTTGCTGAGTATAGAAATGGTTTTGCAAAGGATAAGGCTCTTAGTAGAAGGTTTTCAAAAGTAGATATTGATGAGCCATCTATTAAAACAAGTATTAAAATCCTCCGCGGTCTCAAGTCTAAATACGAAATACATCATAAAGTAAAATATACTGACAAATCTATCATCAGTGCTGTTGAACTTTCTAAGAGGTATATTACAGATAGATTTTTACCAGATATAGCCATAGATATCATTGATGAAACAGCTGCTTCTTTTCATCTTAATAAAAAACGAAAAACTAAAGTAAATGTCAATGACATTGAAAATACAATCAGCAAAATCATAGGAATAAGTGGATCT
The DNA here is from genome assembly GCA_026988245.1 of Sulfurimonas sp. Taxonomy (GTDB): domain Bacteria; phylum Campylobacterota; class Campylobacteria; order Campylobacterales; family Sulfurimonadaceae; genus Sulfurimonas. The sequence continues at coordinate 1,949 of JALSLR010000066.1, read as the reverse complement.
AAAATTGATAAAGAAGAAACTACATCTCTTGCTACATTAGAGAGTGATTTAAAAGAGTTAGTTATAGGTCAAGATAATGCAGTTCTTGAAGTAAGTAAGGCGATTAAAATATCTAAAGCAGGACTTACTCCCGCGGATAAGCCTATAGCATCATTTCTATTTTCAGGTCCAACTGGTGTTGGAAAAACAGAACTTGCGATATCACTTAGTAAAACTTTAGGTATCAACTTTGAAAGATTTGATATGAGTGAATATATGGAAAAACATTCTCTCTCACGTCTAGTAGGTGCACCTCCAGGCTATGTTGGTTTTGAACAAGGTGGCTTACTTACAGAGGTAATAAAAAAACATCCTTACACCATTTTACTACTTGATGAGATAGAAAAAGCACATCCTGACTTGGTCAATATTTTACTTCAAATTATGGATAGTGCGACTCTCACTGATAACAATGGATACAAGGCAGATTTTCAAAATGTTGTACTCATTATGACCTCAAATATAGGTGCATCTGCTAGAAATGTGATGGGTTTTAACAAAGATAAAACAATTTCACAAAATGAAGAGTTAAAGTCATTTTTTTCACCTGAATTTAGAAATCGTTTAGATGCTATAGTAGAATTTGGACAACTAGACATTCAAACAGTAAGAGGAATTGTTACTAAGTTTATTAAAGAACTCAATAATGAACTCAAAAAGAAAAAGATAGTTGTAAGCATCTCTGATAGCGCAAGAGATTATATCTCTGATGAAGGATACTCTTTAGAAATGGGTGCAAGACCACTTAAAAGGTATATTGCAGATAACATAACTAATAAACTAAGTGACGAGATACTTTTTGGAAAACTAGTAAATGGTGGAAGTGTTGAAGTTAGTTTTAGAAAAAAACTTATTTTAAAGTTTAAAGAAGCTAGTAAGACTTAATGATAAATCAGTTAAATAAATACTCCCTAGCCTTCCCACATCCTAATGATGCTAACGAAGATGGAATACTTGCTTGGGGAGGTGACCTGAATGCTTCTAGACTTATTAGAGCATACCAAAATGGAATATTTCCTTGGTATTCTAAAGATGACCCAATTATATGGTGGTCCCCAAACCCTAGACTTATCATGGAGCTTGATGAATTCAAAATATCACGCTCTTTAAAAAAAAGTATAAAAAAATTTACCTATAAATTTGATACTAACTTTACACAAGTGATGCATTCCTGTAAAGAGGTTGAGAGACATGACCAACTCGGTACCTGGATTAATGATGATATTATAGAAGCTTACACTACATTGCATGGGATGGGATACGCTCATAGCGTTGAGAGCTATTATAATGGTGAGTTAGTAGGTGGAGCTTATGGAGTGGTAGTTGGTGGTGTCTTTTGTGGAGAAAGTATGTTTGCTAAAAAAACGGATGCAAGTAAAGCTGCTTATGCTACACTCATTAAACATCTTAAACTTTGGGGATATGACTTTATAGACTGTCAAGTTCCAACGGAGCATCTTAAAAGTTTAGGTGCTAAAGAAGTAAGTAGGGAGTATTTTTTAACACGATTAAAAAAATCTAACTATAATGAAATGAATCACATATGGAAAATAGAAAATGATTAATTTTACAAATGAACAAAAAGAGGTATTAGTACCTAAAATAAAAGCTTATTTACTAAATGAACTAGATACAGAAGTGGGTGCTTTTGAAGCAGAATTTTTACTTGATTTTTTCAACAAAGAGATAGGACAAGCAATATATAACAAAGCAATTCAAGATGTAAGCGATGAGTATAGACTCAGATTAGAAACTGTTCATGAAGATATAATTTTTGATTTAGAGAAAAATTAATAAAAATAAAAAATAAAAGTTATAATCAGTTTTACAAAGCAGTTATCTTGAAAAACATTGCGAAGCGTACTTCAGTACGTGAGTAATTTTTTTAAAGATAAATGTGAAGTAAAAAT
>JALSLR010000065.1 GCA_026988245.1 Sulfurimonas sp. | reverse complement strand
AAATCATCAACAGTATTTTCAATGGAGAGATTATAGTGGATGAGATGAGTAAAAATACCTGTTTTAGAGTAAATATCCCTTATTCTGATAGTTGTCAAGTAAAAACTACCTCTGTAGAAGAGTTAGTATGATTCTTAGCATCGAGAGTTCTTGTGATGATAGTGCCATAGCTATAACCGAGCTAAAAACAAAAAAGCTACTTTTTCATAAAAAAATAAGCCAAGAGTTAGAGCATAGTGTATATGGTGGCGTTGTCCCTGAACTCGCTGCTCGTCTTCATGCTGAGGCACTTCCAAAAATTTTAGAGGAGTGTAGACCTTACTTTGACAAGCTGAAGGCTGTTGCTGTTACCTCTACACCTGGACTAGCTGTAACTTTGGTTGAGGGTGTAACTATGGCGAAGGCTATCTCTGTTGCTTTAGATATCCCCCTTATCGGGGTAAATCATCTTGTTGGGCATATATATTCGTTGTTTATAGAAAAACAAACTCAGTTTCCTTGCACGGTTTTGTTGGTATCAGGCGGACATACTCAAGTGATGCAAGTAAACTCTTTAACAGACATAGATACAGTAGCTAAAAGTATGGATGATAGTTTTGGCGAGAGTTTCGATAAAGTTGCAAAGATGATGGGGCTTGGTTACCCTGGTGGACCACTTATCCAAGAATTGGCTAAAGATGGAGATAGGCTCAAACATAACTTCACTATTCCTCTTTCTCAAAGCCCACTTATCGCTTTTTCCTATAGTGGACTTAAAAATGCGGTTCGTCTTGCTGTTTTGGATAGCAAAGAAGAGGACTATAAAGATATAGCAGCCTCTTTTGAGCATATCGCTACTATGCATCTTACTCAAAAGTTAAAAAAGTATTTTAAAAAAGTACCACCAAAAACATTTGCCATAGTTGGTGGAGCATCTGCGAATCTTTATCTGCGTTCAAAGATAGAAGAACTGCTCAAACCTTATGATGCTAAGCTACTACTGAGTGAGTTAAAATACTGCTCAGATAACGCTGCGATGATAGGGCGTGTAGCGGTTGAAATGTATGAAAAGAAGATGTTTAGTGCACTAGAGAGTTTAAGTAGTTCAGCCCGTTCCTCGTTATAAACTTAAATTTTTCTTATAGAAAAAGCATTCTAAGTTTAAATAAGAGTAAAATTATCCGATTTAGATTATAATTCTCTCAACAAAGCGCGAAAGCGTTAAAATAAAAATAAAAAAGGAGCCAAAAATGGCAACTACAAAATTCAAAGGTACAGAAGTAGAGTTATTAGGAAATGAAGTAAATGTTGGAGACAAAGCACCAGCAGTTACTGTTGTTAATTCTGATGGTTTAGGTGACATCGTAGTAGGTGGAGCGCAAGATGAGAAACAATTAATTATCGTTGTTCCTTCACTAGATACTGGTGTATGTGCTACAGAGACTCGTAACTTCAACGCTAAAGCTGCTGCTTTAAGTGGTGTTAAAACTACTGTTGTATCTCTTGACTTACCATTTGCTGCTGGAAGATTCTGTTCAGCTGAAGGTATCAACGACTTAACTGTTGCTTCTGACTTCAGAAACAAAGATTTCGCAAACGCTTATGGTGTTTTACTTGGTGGATCAGTTCTAGCTGGTGTTACTTGTAGAGCAATCTTCGTTGTTGAAACTGACGGTACTGTATCTTACAAAGAGATCGTTCCAGAAATCACTGAAGAGCCTAACTACGACGCTGCTATCGCTGCAGTAAGTTAAGCTACCCTTTTTAAAAACATCTTTCTCCGAAGATAAAGTTTTAAGCTACCTTGAGTAGCTTTTTATGAACTTATCAGTGTCCTGATAAGTTCATCTCTTTTCCCCAAAATAATAATATTTATTCTTAAGAAAACTTCATAAGGCACTTTGCTATAATACTCTTAATTAATTTTAAGGATATAAAATGAAAAAAATACTTTCAACATTGGCTATAGCTGCAACATTTGCAAGTGTAGCAAGTGCAGACTTCGCAAGAGTGGAGATGGGTGCTGGTGCTTGGATGCAAGCTCCAAGCGGTAAAATCGGTTATTCAAATACTTACTTAGGTATAACTACAACTATAGACGATGTGGCAAATGGAAATTCGCAAACTGAAGGTTATGCTTGGTTGCTCATAAAACATCCTATTCCTGTGATTCCTAACTTAAGAGTTGAGTATGTAAGTGCTACAAGTGAGGGTGATTATGTTGGTACAGTGAGTGGAGCAGGGACTTCTGTAGGTATCCCTACGGGAAATCAAACATCAACATTAACTATGAGCCAAATAGATGTTATCCCTTATTACAACATTTTAGACAATACATTTTGGATGACAGTAGACTTAGGTTTAGATGTGAAAGTTATTCAGCTTGATTATACAGCAGCTGGTGTTGATGTTGTTGATACTTTGGGTGTAGACATGGCAGGAATAGTTCTTCCTTTAGGGTATATAAGAGCAAGAGTTCAAGCACCACTTATGAACTTTGGTTTTGAAGTTGATGTAAAATACATCTCTTACGATGTAAATACTGTTTCAGATATTAGAGCAAAAGTAGATTACACTTTTGATTTTATTCCAGTTATTCAACCAGCTATCGAAATTGGTTACAGAATGCAATCGTTTGAGTTAGAAGACAGTGGTTTTTCTATCAAAAATGATTATGCAGGTGTATATGCAGGTGTAATGGTACGTTTCTAAATAGATTCCGTGTTATCATGCCCTTGTGGTGCAAGCACGGAATGACGGAAGTGACTTAACTCGTTCCCATCATCTCGATGGGAATGCATATTTTAACTTTCTAAAATCTTTATCTCACACTTCAACTCTATCTCAAATTTTTCACTCACTAATCTCTTAGCATCATCTATTAAACATAAGTTAGTTTTAAGAGAATGATGTTATTATTTTATTATATTTTATTAAAAAGGATTAAAATGCGTAAGATTTTAATAGTGATAATGAGTGTAGCGATGGCTACATTATTTGTAGGTTGTAGTTTAGATGATGAGACTTCTACATCATATTTACAGGGGACACCAGTTAGTGTATCTACACCGCAAGAAGCTGAAAATGCTTTATCTTCATTTTCGGGTATAAATAGTGGAGCAAGTGCTTCACCTGCACCAGCAAGAGCAATAGCACTTGCACAGTCTTTATCTCCATCAAGAGTGGCTTCTTTAGCACCAATATCAGTGACATGTGATAATGGTGGTACTTATGTTGGCGATTATACAGATAGTTCGAATTTTAATGCAACTTATACAAATTGTCAATTTGGAACGATAACAATGAATGGAAGCGTAAGTGCTAGTAATAATACAATAGTACTAAGTAATTATCAATATTCTGATTCTTCAACAGGAGAAAATCTCATTATGAATTTCACCGTTACATCATCTGACCCAGATGATGTAACTATCAATGGTACGATATCATATACAGATGCTTCTGATAGTGCTTCTTTTGGATATGAAAATTTTCATATGATTGTGAAGTCTAATGGTGATGAAAATATAAATGGTAAGATTAGTATTACATCAAATACTTTTAGTTGTGTAAATGGTGTACTTGACATTACAACAGTAGTAGATTTGACTCCTGATTTGAGTGGTGGTTATAGCTCTGGAACAATGAAAATTAATGGAGCAACATTTGTGTTTAATGCTAACAATACTGTTAGCGTTACTTTTCCTGATGGAACTACACAGACACTTAACCAAAATCAACCACCTGTATGCAGTTAATCCCCTTCTAACTCGTTCCCATCATCTCGATGGGAATGCATATTTTAACTTTCTAAAATCTTTATCTCACACTCCAACTCTATCTCAAATTTTTCACTCACTAATCTCTTAGCCTCATCTATCAAACTCTTAGCATCATCATAAGTTCCATTTCCATGGTTTACTAAAAAGTTAGCATGAACTTGGCTAAACTCCATATCGCCAACTCGTTTGCCTTTGAGTCCTACAGCCTCTATGAGCCTTCCTGCGTAGTCACCTTTTGGATTTTTAAAACAACTTCCTGCAGAAGGAGTGGAGGGTTGGTTGGAACGCATTTTTTTAAACATGAGTACCTTAGCATCATCCCATCCAGTTGTGATGCTAAAGGTGGCTTCTAGTATGGGATTGTTGATGTCTGTGTATCTGTAGCCGTAATCTATATCATCTCTTAGCATCACGCCATTACAAGTTGTGATGCTAAGGAGGTTGTTAAAGATTTCATACTCTTTGAGACCAGCATTCATGTAAACTAAACCACCAAGTGTACCGGGGAGATGTGACATGAACTCTAAGTTAGCTATATTATTTTTTTTACAAAATGATGCGACTTTACCAGATGGTGTAGCTGCTCCAATGATTAGTTGATTTTCTTTTATCTTTATATAGTCGAATTTTTTAGATAGTTTAGCAAGAGGAGGAGGGTTGTTGCTTATGAGTATATTGTTACATGAGCCTATGAGATAAGCCTCTTTGAATTTTTGACACTCTTGTATAGACCCAATCATAAAAACATCAAGTTCTCCACCAATCTTAATTGAGCTAAATTTAGAAAAGTTGATCTTTTTTGTCATTGGACAAAATTTGGAATCATGTTAAATATATTTTTAGCAAAGTCTGTCATCTCATTAAGCATCCATGGCATAGTGAGGATTATGACTACAACTACTCCGATAATTTTAGGGATGAAAGAGAGTGTCATCTCATTTATCTGTGTAGTAGCTTGAAAGATAGATACAGCAAGACCAAGAAACATACCAGTTAGTAGTCCAGGCAGAGCAAGCATCAAGGCTATTTTAAATGTTTCTATGCCAAGTCCTACAAGTTTAGATTCCATTATTCGCCACGTCTGAGTTCTTCATACTCTATTGGTATTATATAATCTTGCACGTTTAAGGGAGCGTCATAAAAACCATTTTTATAGCCAAGTTCAAAGAGTTTGTCTATCGCTTTGTATTGAGTCTCGCTAAGTTCTATTGACTCATCATTCGCGTAGAGTTCTAAGTACTTATCAAGTGTAGGTGCATCTATACGAACAAGATTGCGCTCAAGTAGCATTTGTGAGAGTTTTTCTTTATGCTTGCGTGCTACATCAACTGCTTTGGTTAAAGTTTTTTCATACTCTATCGCTTTATTGAGTGGTAGTGCGCGGCTTATTGCCATACCGCCTAAAGGGAGGGGTAAATCTTTACCTGCTAACTCTTGCCAAATGTCCCACATCTCAGCTTCAACTTCAAGGGCATCATCATAAGTTAAAATACTCTCATGAATGAGAACTCCAGCATCAACAACACCATCAAGAACAGCTTGTTCTATCTCTAAAAAATTCATATACGTTATGCGAGCATCAGGGTACTTTATGCGAAAGAGCATAGCGTTTGTAGTATGCTCACCACTAAGTGCTACTTTAAAATTGCGTTTAAGTGTAGCACCTTTTTTTTTCATAACTTTTGGACCATAACCCTCTCCAAAACTTACAGCAGTTCTAAGTGGAGCATAGTCAGCTTTGATGTGTGGATAAAGTGCAAAACTAATTGCAACTATCTCATACTCGCCTCTTAAAGCTTTTTCATTAAGTGTTTGAATATCTTCGGCAATATTATCAAATACAGTATCTTTCATATCTACCCAGCCAAATTTAATAGCATAGTACATAAAGATATCATCAGCGTCAGGGGAGTGTGCAATTAACATTTTTTTCATAAGGTGATTTTATCCATTTTTAGATAAAATCCAACTCAAATAAAAGAATTTATAGTAAAATATGTCAATTTGTCATACTTTTGAAAATAAATATTTTTTTTACATATAATTACTTTAGAATTTAAAACACAGGAATTTACTATGGATGCAGATAAACAAAAATCACTTGACTTAGCAATGAAACAAATCGATAAGGCTTTTGGAAAAGGTGCATTAATGCGTCTTGGCGATAAAGATATAGAGCCAATTCAATCTATAAGCACGGGTTCGCTTGGTTTGGATTTAGCTTTAGGTATAGGTGGTGTTCCTCAAGGACGTGTAGTAGAAATTTATGGGCCAGAGAGTTCAGGGAAAACGACTTTAGCATTGCAAATAACAGCAGAATGTCAAAAAACAGGTGGCGTATGTGCTTTTATAGATGCGGAACATGCACTAGATGTGGTGTATGCTAAAAATCTTGGTGTAGATGTAGACAATCTTTTAGTATCTCAACCAGATTATGGGGAACAAGCTCTTGATATTGTAGAAACGATAGCGAGAAGTGGGGCGATTGATTTAATTGTTATAGATTCTGTTGCCGCTTTAACTCCAAAGGTTGAACTAGAAGGTGAAATGACTGACCAACAAGTCGGCGTTCAAGCGCGTTTGATGTCTAAAGCTCTTCGTAAACTTACTGGAGTATTACACAAAATGAACTGTACAGTTATATTCATTAATCAATTACGTATGAAGATAGGTATGATGGGATATGGAAGTCCAGAAACAACAACTGGAGGAAATGCCCTTAAATTTTATGCATCAGTTCGTATAGATGTTAGACGTATAGCTTCACTCAAACAAGGTGAAAGTCAGATCGGTAACCGTGTGAAAGCTAAGGTTATCAAAAATAAAGTAGCCCCACCATTTCGTCAAGCAGAGTTTGACATCATGTTTGGTGAGGGAATCTCTAAAGAGGGAGAGTTAGTCGATTATGGTGTTAAGCTAGATATAGTCGATAAATCAGGGGCTTGGTTCTCTTATGAAGATCAAAAACTTGGTCAAGGTCGTGAAAATGTTAAGATTAAGTTTAAGGATGAACCAGACCTAGCAGCAGAGATAGAAGAAAAGATAAAAACAGCTATGGGTATGAGTAATGTTAATCTTATGGAGGCTGCAGAAGTAGCTGATGCAGATGTCTAAAGCATCGGTATAAACTCTTTTTTAACATAATTTGGGTAATATTGCGAAAATACTTAGATTCCAAATCAAGTTTGGAATGACGAATAAAATTAAAAGGCAATTATATGTTCATAGATAACATTAGCGCAATAGAAGTTATGGATTCTCGTGGTAACCCAACTGTAAAAGCAACTGTAGAATTAAGTGATGGAACAAAAGCAAGTGCAATAGTCCCTTCTGGGGCAAGTACTGGAAAACGTGAGGCATTAGAACTTCGTGATGGCGGTGATCGCTACAAGGGTAAGGGTGTGCTTAAGGCGGTAGAAAATGTAAATGGTCCTATAGCTGACGCTCTTCTTGGACATTCACCATTTAACCAAGCAATGGTTGATGCTATCATGAAAGAAGTAGATGGTACTGAGAACTATGGGAACTTAGGTGCTAATGCTGTTCTTGGTGTCTCTATGGCTATCGCTAGAGTTGCAGCACAGTCATTAAATATCCCACTATATCGTTACTTAGGTGGTGCAAATGCTATGACTATACCAACCCCTATGCTTAACATCATCAACGGGGGAAGTCATGCGGACAACTCAGTAGATTTTCAAGAGTATATGATAGTCCCTGTTGGTTTTGAAGATTTTGCTGAAGGTCTTCGAGCATCTTCTGAGGTGTACCATACTTTAAAAAGTATATTAAAAGATGCTAAGCACAACACTGCCTTAGGTGATGAGGGTGGTTTTGCACCTGACTTATCTTCAAATGAAGAGCCAATCCAAATAATTATGCAAGCTATAGAAAAAGCTGGATACAAAGCGGGTGAACAAATTGCTATAGCGCTTGATGTAGCAGCCTCTGAAATTCTTGCTGAGGGTGGTGGTTATAACTTAGCATCTGAAAATCGTGTTGTTACTTCAGCTGAGTTAGTTGATTATTATGTAGATCTATGTGCAAAATATCCTATCGTGTCTATTGAAGATGGCTTAAACGAAGATGACTGGGATGGCTTCAAACTCATGACTGAAAAACTTGGTGATAAGATTCAAATCGTTGGTGATGACCTTTTTGTTACGAATGCTAACATTTTAGCTAGAGGTATAAACGAAGGTATTGCTAACTCTATTCTTATAAAGCCAAACCAAATTGGTTCAGTATCTGAAACAATGTTAACAGTTCGTTTAGCACAAAGAAATGGTTACACCTGTGTAATGAGTCATCGTTCAGGAGAGAGTGAAGACGCATTTATTGCTGATTTCGCAGTAGCACTTAACTGTGGTCAGATTAAAACAGGTTCAACTGCTCGTGGTGAACGTACAGCAAAATACAATCGTCTCTTAGAGATAGAAAATGAAGTTGTGTATGGTGAGTACTTAGGTTCGGCAATCTTTAACTAAGTTTTATAATGCATAATGAAGCACTTTATGAAGAGATAGATAATAGTCTTAGTTTTACTGAGAAGCATCTTGGTTTATCTCTTAGTAAATTTTTAATACTACTTGGAATAGTCTTAGTAGTAGGTGTATATATAGGTGTTTTACTTTTTGGTGATAATTCGCTTGAAGTTTTATTAGGACTTGAAGATTATCAGCAATATCTACAAAATGAGATTATAAGACTAAAAGATGAAAATGCAGGTTTACAAAAAGAGTATTTTGAACTCAAAGAAATTTCTGCACAGTAAGGGATACCTAAAAATATTCTCGCTATAATGTAAAAAAATAAAAGGCTTGGTTTTTGATTAAATTTCTTTTTATATTATTTATTCTTTTTTTAGCATTAGAAGCTCGCCAAAACCCATTTTTCCCAGCTAAAGGGGAAGTGGACATCCCCTATACTTCAAATTCAAAAACAACACTCCCTCCACTGAAAAGAGCAGCTATAACTGTACCTTCCCATGCAAGAGTTATTAAAAAAGTGTCTGTGGAGTACATCAATCTCGATGGGACTACAAGCACTACAAGTATTAAGCTTAATAATTCTATAGATTGGTATCTTCCTATCTTTATATCTCAAAGTATGGGGGAGATAGAGTCCAAGAAAAAAAAGACTCCAACAAAGCAAAAAGAAAGTAAAAAATATACCCAGTTATATAATCTTGGTTTTATAACTTTTTATAAAAAAGACAAAGAACTTCGAGTTGCTACTACTGATAAACTTATAAGAGATTTTTTACTCACCGAACCACATAGAATAGTGATGGATTTTGCAAGAGATGTGAGTATGAAAAGTAAGGTGAAAAAACTTCAAGGAAGATACTTTAAGAAGATTACTTTTGGCGTACATAAAGACTACTATAGAGTTGTTATAGAGCTAGATGGATTTTACAGATACAAAAAAGAAAAACGAAAAAAAAGCTATAGTTTATACTTACATTAAAAGTAGTAATTGAACATAGTACTCAATGTTTGTTCTCTCCCTTTTATGCTATGTAATTCCCTCTCAGTATAGTTATATTTAAACTTTACTTCAACATTTTGTGATAATCTAAAATTTTGTGAAATATCTAATATGTTTTGTAGATTATCATCTAAATAATATCTTGAACTAGCTTCTATATTTGTGCTCATATGTTTTGATTTGTCTATTATGAAACCTAAACTAGCACTTAATCCACCTTTCGCACCACTTTGTGCATAAACAAATGGGTCTAGCATCATATAGATATATCCTATCTCATTGCCCCAGCTGTAGCCGTAACTAAGTTTAGTTATAAAATTTGCTTTATTATCTTCATATGATTTTCTGTCAAAACCTAGATAGGCACGCCAAGAGAAACTATCGAAAAATTCACTTCTTTGTGCGAGTGATGCTATGGAGAGTATAGTGGCTAATTCTACATCTAGTTTATCTGTTTTGTTATAGGAAAATTCAAGGTTCATAAACTCTATTTGTGTCCCTCTTAGAAAACCATATGCACTATCTTTTAGGTCGTGGTATGCAGGACGTATGCCAAAAAATGCTAAGTTTTGTTTATCTCGTAAACCCATTCCAAGACTTACTCGTAGAGCTCGGTGTGAATCAATAGGATTAGGAGGTGTTTCATATATTATTTGAGGAGCCTTCCCTAAAGAGGCTCTTTGCTTAGAAATTTTGTAAAACATTTCTAAGTATCTATCCTTAGTCATATCATTTTTTTTATAAGAGTATTCAAGGTACTCAACTGCTGCTTCGAGGATATATTGTTTTTGAATGAGTGAAATATTGTCATTGTGTAAAATAGATGAAAGATTGATTTTATTTTCAACTAATTGTCTTGGTATATGAAGAGTCTCACTTGTTAATAGTTTTTCATATTTTAGTAGTTTCGTTCTTTTTGATGGTCTAAAATATGATCTAGTAAGTATCCCCTCACTCTTTGCTGCATGAACAGTTTCGAGTGGAATAACTTGATAAGTAAAGTACTCTCTTAGATGGATAGAGGGTCTTGCGGATTCTATAAACCATAGTATGCTGTAGGAGCAATTTTGTGTAAAAAAGTAGTAGTATGAATGTGTCCCATTTAACTCCCATATATGTCTAAACATACGAATAGTTTCATCTTTACTTAGATTTAAGTCGTATTCCCAAACATCTCTTTGTTCTGCATCTCTATATTCTTTTAGCTTTTCATAGTACGGCAGAAGTGAGTACTCCCCAAAGTAACCACCAAAAAGACCCTTTATTGCAAAAACAACACCATTTTCTTTTTTTGGGTCTGCATCTGCAGCATAGTTAACTGCATAGGAAAGAAGTTTTGAGTTGTATGATGAATTGATACGAAGTAGGGTATGTCCAAACATGGAGGCAGGAGAGTTTATGTGTGCCGATGGAAATATGAGTGTTGTAGATGTAGGGTCAAGCTTTTTCATTACTAAGTTAAACTGCTCGCAGTTAACTTTAGGAAAGTCATTTATTTTAAGTTCCTCTTCCAGCCAAGCACGTCTTGCTGGAAATTTACATGATGTGGAGTTATCATCAAGTCTGGTATCATTGTAAAGTGCATCTATAGTAGCTTCTAGTTCAGATTTTGGATTTACATTGCCATCTTTAGCAAGAAAAAATCTTGCATCATCTATCTCACTCACCCCATCTCTAAAATGTAAAAGTATATGCCAATATCTTTGTTGTGAAAGCTTTAATGCATTGGCATCTACTTTAGCTGATGAAGAGTTTGAAAATAGGGATAGGGTAAAAAAAGTGAGTATAATAAATAGTTTGAAGATTGAAATTTCCTGCTGGTGTTACAAGTCTTTTCCCTAAATAGGGTAGACTTGTAAGATATGTAATTCTATAAAGAAGTTGTTGCGATGTTATCTAAAACATCAGACATTTCTACTTGTTGACTTGTATAGATTGAATTGTAATTAGTTTGAAGTGCAGCAGAAAATTCAGCCTTGTCTTCAACTTGAAGTAACTCAGCAAGTGTATCAAGAGATTCACCATGACCTACTGAGATCTCTTTTGCAAGAATATCCATGTTAGAAGCAACAAACTCTTGTGCTCTTTCGTTCATAACCAACTTAGTCTTTTTACAACCTAGTGTCCCTGAAGTGATACCAAATGTTTGATTCATTGATGTACCATTTGTGATAGCTTGTAAGGCTAACATTACAGCAGAAGAATCATCTTTGATGATAACTGAACCCAGTCCACAACCTGTTTGTGAATTAACACCTGCCATAGCACTTGTACTTAGAGCAACAACCGCTGCCAATGAAACTAAAACTTTTTTCATATAAATTCCTTCAAATTAAGATAAACACATGGTACTCTAATTTGTATAAATTTAATCTTAACATTTAATGTGATTTATTTTGGGGAAAAATGAGAGAATATTTGTAGTATAATGTTCGGAGTAATTATACAAGGAAAATTATGAAATTATTTATTTTATTTATCGTTTTTGTTGTCAAGGTTTTGGCACTTAGTAACTTTCAGCTATGGGAAAAAAGATAATATTTTAATAAGATACTTTTAATAGACTTCTTGCATAACCCCAAACCGGTTCAAAAATTGCTATTGCTAAAGCATGAAGAACTATGAGAAATTAAAAGAGCTAAAACCAGAACTATTCAAACGATTAACAGGTGTAAAACCTGATACATTTAAAGCGATGCTTCTAGAGTGTGAAACATATCATACGAAGAAAAAAGCTAAAGGAGGCA
>JALSLR010000064.1 GCA_026988245.1 Sulfurimonas sp. | reverse complement strand
CTCTCTTTTTGGCTCCCTATGGGCATTATAGCAGATACACTACTACTGCGTTAAAAACTCTTGAAGCTACTAGTAGCTCCTGCGAATTTTCGCCTTGTATTAGCATATCTGCTATAATGCTGAGGGTACAAGGGTTTTTAGAGGTACCCTTAAATGAAAAAAAATTTATAAAATTAGCATCGCATCGCCATAGGAGTAAAATCTATAGTTGTTTTGTATGGCTATTTTATAGAGTTCTTGTGTCTTATCTACCCCAACGAAAGAAGCTACCAGCATAAGCAGAGTAGATTTTGGAAGATGAAAGTTAGTTAAGAGATGGTTTACTCTGCTTGGTTTGTTTTGTGGGTGTAAGAAAAGATTTGCTTCACCAGTTTGGATCTTGCCATGTTTGTCATAAAATTCTATAGTGCGAGTTGAAGTTGTTCCGATGCTAAGGATACTTACCTTAGCATCATCAAGTATACTCTTAGCATCATCACTGATGGAGTAGTATTCTGAGTGCATAGGATGATCAGTTATCACCTTAGCATCAACAGGTTTAAAAGTACCGCTTCCTACATGGAGCGTGACATAGGCATGTTGAAAATTTTTACATATTTGCGCGTGTTGTTTGGGTGTGAAGTGTAAAGATGCTGTAGGAGCTGCTACTGCACCCTCTTGTTTTGCAAAGACACTTTGGTACTCACTCTCATCACTTTTGTCGTCTGATCTGTCTATGTATGGGGGTAAGGGGACATGTCCAATCTTGTCTATGATAGGTAACAACTCTTCAAAGCGTAATTTGTGAGTTTTATGAAAAAATTCTACTTCACGACTGCCATCTTCGTCAAGCTTAGTGACTTGAGCACTTAGTTCATCATCAAAAAATATTTTTGTAGATATCTTTACTTTACCACGTATATATACATTTATAGTATATGCGTCAAGAGGACGGTTGATGAGGAGTTCCAGTTTGCCACCACTCTCTTTTTTGCCAAACAACCTAGCCTTGATAACCTTAGTGTCATTAAATATCAAAGCACAGTTTTTTGGTATAAACTTTTCTAAATCATAAAAGTGGGCATGAGTAATTTCATCTATTTTTCGGTTATAGACTAATAATTTGGCATGGTCACGTGGTGAGGCAGGAAATTTTGCTATGAGTTCATCAGGTAAGTTGAAGTCATAGCTTTGTGTTAAGAGTTCTTTATTCACTACTTTTGTTTAACGCTTTTATTTCGCTCATAAGATCAACTTCTTCATCATCATCGTCTTCGTCCTCATCTGAAGCTGGGTTTACAACTCTAACTATGAGAATTGAAAGCCCGTATAGAATGATAAGTGGACCAGCCATAAGAAGTTGTGTTAAAACATCAGGAGGGGTTAAAAGTGCAGCTACGATAAAGATGATAACAACTGCATACTTGAAAAAGTCTTTCATATTTTTATCGTTGATAAAACCTAAGAGTGCAAAAAAGTATGCAAAGATAGGTAACTCAAAGGCAATCCCAAAACCAAACATTATTTTTGTGAAAAACCCAACATAGTCTTCGATATTTATAAGAGGCGTAAATTTAAAACTACCAAAAGTGATGAGAAAATCAAAACCAAAAGGAGTCACAACATAATAAGCAAAGAGGACACCTATGCCAAACATCGTCGTCCCCCCTATAACAAAAGGGATCACCATCTTTTTCTCATTTGCATAAAGACCAGGTGCTATAAAGGCCCAAATTTGTGACAGTATGATAGGAAGTGCCCCCATGATAGCTGCAAAAAATGAAACTTTTAGTGCCACAAAAAATGCCCCACCAACTTGAGAGGTTGTTACCATTCCATCAGCGGCATGAACTGATTTTTTACCCACTTCTATGAGAGCATGATTGAGTGGTTCTACCATCCAGTTGAGTATTGGCTCATGAAAGTAAAACATCACAAAGAACATAACTATCAAACTTCCAAAAGAGATGCCAAGTCTTTTTCTAAGTTCTACGAGGTGTGGCTTTATATCATCAAACATCTATATCTTCTTTTTTAGGTTTTTTTTCAAAGGTTACCTTTTCGGCTTTAGGTTTTTTTTGTTTTTTTTGTTTTACTACTTCATCTTCATCGTCATTATCATCAAGTAAATCACTACTGAGGTCTGAGAGTGAAGTACCAATGCTTGGTATCTCTGTAGCTTGTTTTATTTCATCAGTTGCACTAAGAAGCTCTTTTTTATAAGCAAGAGCCTCCTCTTTTATCTCATTTACATTCATCTCTTCTTCTAAAGAGTCCTTCACACTGCCTATGGTCTTTTTCGCATTTCTAAAGAACTTAGCAACCTCTACCATAGCTGTAGGAAGTTTATCTGGACCCAAGAAAAGTATTGCGATAACTGCGATGAAAAGTATTTCGGTAAAACCCATGCCAAACATATAAAACCTTATAAATTATAATTTATGCGTGATTTTAGCAAAAATAACTTCAATAAGATATAAAAAGTGCAATCTCATCAGCTAAAAGATAGTCATAATTGTAAAAAGTATCATTTATTAGATAGAGTTTTTTTTCTTTAACAAGTATTTGAGCTTGTAAAAGCTCTTTTTTATCTAAAAGCTCTTTTTTTATCCCTACACATGAACGTAGTCCTAAAAATATTTTTTCTATTGTTTGGTCTTCATCGCTGAGTTGTTCTTTTTGAGCATCTGTAGGGGTGGCGATATATGTTTTGATATCACTACTAGGATAAAATCTTTGGCTTTTTAACTTACCAACTGCACCACTTCCAAGACCTATGTAATCATCATATTTCCAATAACCTAGATTATGTTTACTCTTGTATGAGCCAAAATTACTAATCTCGTATTGCTTAAACCCTTTTTTTGTTATATTTTCAAAGAGCCATGAGGTAAGTGAGAGTCTTTCTTTAGACATTTGTGGTTTACTCTCAAAAGGGGTCCCCTCCTCAATAGTAAGCGCATAGGCACTTAAATGGTTGATAGGCAGCTTAAACGCTGTACGTAAATCATATTCAAGTAACTCTTTTGTATCCCCTAAAGTTGCATAAATCAAATCAAGCGAGATATTTTCAAAGCCAACTGTTTTAGCATCATGGACTGCTCTTTGTGCATCATCACTAGAGTGTGCACGATTTAAGATTTTAAGCTTAGCATCATTAAAACTTTGGACTCCAAAGCTTATACGGTTCACTCCTAGTTTATACATCCCTTGTAGCCACTCATAAGTAGCGCTATTTGGGTTAGCTTCTGAGGTTATCTCTGCCTTGGGGTGCAGGTATGGTTTTATGGTATGAAATATTTTTGAGTATAAGTCTGGAGATACAGTTGATGGGGTGCCACCACCTATAAAAACACTGGTAATCGAATTTGTTTGAACTTGAAACCTTTGTAATTCAAACTCAAGTTGCACAAAAAGTGCATCCATATAGCTTTCTTTAAGATGAAACTTATCAACATAAGAGTTAAAAGCACAGTAAGAACATTTAGAATCACAAAATGGAATATGGATATATAATAACATAAGCAAATTGTAACCAATAATATACTAATATGAGGTAATTACTTTTTTATAACTATAAGGTTTTATTTATATGCAACATGCAACGCACAAAAGTTTAGCAATACAAGATCAAAAAAATACAATTTTTGATAAATTTGTTTTAACTTGTATTCTAGATTTAGATTTCATTATGATAGATGCGTCTAAAGCATTTGTAGATTTTTTGGGTTATGAACACTTAAGTACGGCAAAAAGTCGCTATAAATTTTTTCCAAGCAGAGAGTTGCATACTTCGTTTATAGTCCAAGCAAAAGAAAACTTACGTTTAGGGCATATTTTTAAAGGAGAAATTAAAAATCTAAACAGCTCCGCTCAAGAGTTTTACTTAGATGCAACTATTAGCCCACTTAATGATGAAAATGGCCAAAAAATAGCTTATATGTGCATTCTTCAAGATATTACACATCAAAAAAGACTCCAAGAGATTTCTATTACGGATCCGTTGACCCATCTTTATAATCGGGGTTATTTTGATATCTATTTAAAGCAAAGCCTTTTTGAATCTATCAAAAATAATGAAATATTTTCTTTGATTCTTGTAGATATAGACAACTTTAAAAGCTATAACAAAAACCATGGTAATCTGATGGGTGATAAGGTTATTTGTGAGGTTGGAAGTGCTATAAAAGAGAACAAATACGTAGATGTTAAAAAACTTTTTAGGATAAATGGTGGTGAATTTGCCATTATAGTTCAAAAAGAAAATGCAGGGTATTTAAGAGCGCTCATAGAGAGTGTTTTTGATGCGATAAAATCTTTGAAGATTAAACACGTAGAGAGTGAAGTGTCAGATATTTTAACTGTATCGGCGGGTATAGTAAGTCTAGATACAAGTATCCATCGTATTAGTACATCAGAGATGTTGAGTTTAGCAGATATAAATTTACTCAAAGCAAAAAATAATGGAAAAAATCAAGCTGTTTTTGACGTCAATGATATTGGTACTACTCATGAACAGGATTTTCGTCTGATTTCAGCCCTACCAAGTAGAGAAATACTTGTACATGATATATCTTTGCTTGAAGAAAACTCTATGCTTATACTTCTTCATCTCAACCATATAAATACACTTAAAAATATTTATGGAATTAATGGAGTGACAAGTATTATTGCGCAAAAATCTGAAAAATTGCATAGGCTTTTACTCGATGAGGAAGCAACTCTTTATAATTTAAACTTTCAAGAATTTGCGATACTTGTTTCTAAAGAAAGTTTACATGAGAAGTACCTTTCTCTTATCAAGTACTCGATTTTAGAAGATACTATGATAGATATAGAAAATTTTGAAGATGCGAATGACTCTTTAGTAACCTTTACAGCAGGTATATCTTATGGAATTACACATATATTAAATCATGCAGATATAGTTTTACAAGAGGCTATTTTGAAAAAAAAGTCATTTATCATTTACGATGAAGTAAGCCATAATCAATCTGCCCAAGTTGATGTAATGGCAAGAATGCGTGTCTATAAAAAAGCACTTATCGAAGGTGGAATTATTCCTTATTTTCAACCAATAGTAGACGCCAAAACAGGAGAGATTTTCAAATACGAGGCTTTAGCCCGTCTTATAAATGATGAAGGAGAGGTAGTCAGCCCGTACCATTTTTTAAATGAATCTAAAGAGGATAAAAGTTTTGAAGCTTTTACTAAGCAGATGATGCAAAAGGTTTTTAATGTATACAGCAAAAACCGTATTAAAATTTCTCTTAACGTTACCTATGAAAATATTATGTCACCAAGTATGATAAAGTATATAAAAAATAGACTTGATAAGTACGGAGGAGAGGGTATTACTTTTGAGATAGTAGAATCAGAAGAGATACTTGAGTATAAACTTGTTGAAGATTTTATCTTAATGATTAAGTCTTATGGCTGTAAGGTTTCCATAGATGACTTTGGAAGTGGGTATTCTAATTTTACCAATATCCTTTTACTTAATATTGATTATATTAAAATTGATGGAAGTTTGATTGAAAAACTACATAGTGATAACAATGTATTAAATATTGTCAAATCTCTAGTCTCCTTTACAAAAGATTCTGGCATGAAAACCATAGCTGAATTTGTAAGTTCCGATGAGATAGCACAGATAGTTCAAGACTTAGGGATTGACTATTCTCAAGGCTATTACTACTGTGAACCTAAAAGCCCCACTGAACTCAACCTTGCTTTTGATGAAATCTAGACTTTATTGTGGATGATTTTTAGATTTAATTTTTTTATTGAGTAAACGTAAGTTCAATTTATCTTCTTGGGATATATCTTTTTGTTTGACTTGTTTCAATGATGATGCTTGTTGCGTTTTAGAGAGAGCTTTTGGTTTGATCCCTGTAGAGACTAGTCCTTTGTCCCTGGTGATAACAGCTTTATAGTAAAATTTATCATCTGGATTATATATAATAATCTCTCCATTACTTTGAATCCAGTGAAAAGAGGAGTCACCTTTGAGCTCACCGATAAACTGTGTACCATCTGCTTGTGTAAATATTCTCAGTCCAGAGATAGCTGGTGCTGAATAGAGTGCTACTTGTAAGCTAATGAGTAAAAATATTTTTGTATACATCTCTTTTCCTTTTATTTTGTTATGCCTAGAGTCATTGTTCTATTTGTTGTATCTTGAGATAAAACCTCTAATGCATAGTTTGTTGCAGAACCATCATATAAAAATGTAGCACTGGTGTTAATGGTGTCCCCAACAAGATAGACATCATTATAATCAGCATTTATGTTTGAAGTAGCTGTCATAAGGGTAGCAGTGTCTTTCTCTATGAGGGCTACTTTATAGTGGTTTGTACTTGTTTGAGCACCATCTTCTGTATTGTCTGCTTTGTTTGTATCGACATGATAAGCCATCATGAAAAGCTTGTTTTCACTAAAAGTATTATCAGCATTATTAAATGAGATATCTGAGTAGGTTTTTGCAGTATCTCTGCACTCTATTAAAAAGTATTCGTTTGATTTTGAGGTAAGAAGTTTTATAAACTCTCTTGAAGAGCATCGTAAAGTTACATTTGTAGAGCTATTAATGTCGCTGACATTTAAGTCAAGATTTGCATCTATTTTATTAAAAACACTAAGTTGTGTAGGAGTCTCTCCTGAATAACTATCAGAGACTTTACTTGCCCAAGAACCACCACTCATAACATCATACCAGCCAAGACCACTTCCATTACCCACATTATCATTATAATAATCACCAAGATTGAAAAATGAGTGTCCTATCTCATGGACAATAATTCCAATGGTAGCACTGTGTGTACCATGGTTCGCTCCAAATCTTGCATATTTTCCACTTAAAGAACTATTTGCATCTGTTCGCATAACAAGCATACCATCCACTTTTAGAGTAGAAGTAGAATCATAAGACCAAGCATGTGCCCAGATAGAACTAGCTTGAGAATCACCAAATGATGCCTCTCCTCCAGCGACAATAAAGATGATTTGTAACTCTTTGTTTGAAAGTATCCCATCAGAGTTTGTATCATAGAGGGTAAAGTCCATATTGTTTACTACTTCTGTATCTTGTATAGCGTTGCTTATATGTGTATCTCTAAAAATAGTATCATTTGAGTCTCCAGGATGTGCTATGCCCATAGTAACCATGATGATACCATCGTTTATCGTACCTGAAGACTCACTAACAGGTGAGAGTTCATACTCCCCTCCTAAAGCTTCATCATACCATTGATTTACAGACTTTGTAGAGTGGTTAAAAAATTTGTTATACCAAAGAGTTGTGTTACTCTCACTATAGTCTGTCCAATTCATAATGATTACAACTGTTGGTATAGATACTTTTGTAACTTGGTAAGGTTCAATGATGGTAGTTGTATTTGTATCTGTTGTAGTATTTGTATCTGTTGTGGTGTTAGTGTCTGTTGTAGCTATCGGGATAGTGTCTACTTGAGTAACACTTCCATCATCAATGCTACAAGCATTCAAGAGAAACAATAAAAGTGAAAATAATAACAATTTTGCAATAGACATTAAAACTTCATTCCTAAACCTACCGTAATGTTATTTATGTAATTAAAATTGATATGTAAGAGAGAATCTTCTACATAAACAACATGATCAAAATAAATACCATTGTATTGTATAAATATATCTAAATTTTCGTTAAGTTTATATCCAAATTTATTCTTGAGACCAAAAAGTGTTGAAGTGCTTTTTTTTGTATTTTTAGCATTGTCAAATTCTAAGTTAGAGTAGCCACCTAATAAGCCAAGAAGTATGTAGAAGTTGTGCATCGGATAAAAGGTGTAGTTGAGCCCTAGATAAATATTTTCTATTGTAATCTCTTCTTGCGATGAATCGAGGTAAGCAAAAGAAAACGAAGTGTTTTGAGTGAGTAAATAACTTAGTGCAACTTCATAATTTAGGATAAACTTTTTGTTGAGATCATAATTTTGCTTGAGATGCACTCTTGAAGAACCAACAGATAAGTTAAGTTGAAAATGATCATCTTCTGTTTTTTGATGAATGAGTATTTTAGCATTTTTAAATTTTGTTTGGATTGTTTTTAAATCATCTTTTATCTTAGCATCATCTATTAAATATTTTTGAGAATAGATGTTATATCTCTTGTCTTTTTTTTCTATATAGATAGGGATATCCATAGGATGCAATATCGCGTAGATGGAGTCAATATACTTTTTTTCTAAAGTATAGCCTATGTATATGCGTTTATATGATATCTCTTGAGCTATGATAGAGATACTAAAAAGTACCAAAAAGAGTAATATGCCTAAAAGTTTCATAGACATAAGTGTACTGTAATCTTTGTTTAATAGCTATTTATGTATAATCGCGGTATTAAAATACAGAGTAAATAATGAATAAAAAAGATTTATATCGCCCAAATGTAGCGATGATATTAGTGTCATCATCATACCCTCTTAAAAAAGAGATATTTATAGCACAGAGAACTGACTTGCACAATGTATGGCAGTTTCCTCAAGGTGGGATAGATGAGGGGGAAGAAGTTCAAGAGGCACTTTTTCGTGAACTTGAAGAAGAGATAGGTACACGTGATGCGACTATCATAGCTGAGTATCCTGAGTGGATCTCTTATGACTTTCCACCGAAGATAGCTGCTAAAATGACCCCATTTGTTGGCCAAACGCAAAGATATTTTCTTCTTAAACTGGGTAATGATGCTAAGATAAACATTCAAACAGCACATCCAGAATTTGATGATTTTAAATTTGTTAAAGTTGATGAGGTTTTGGAGCTAAGTGCATCATTTAAACAAGATGTATATGAAAAAGTCATTAATTATTTTAAAAAAGAGGATTATTTATAGATGTTAATAGTTCAAAAATTTGGTGGAACAAGTGTTGGTGACTTAGACCGCATAGCAAATGTGGCTAAGCGAGTAAGTGCTACAAAAAAAGAGGGTAACGATGTGATAGTTGTTGTCTCTGCTATGAGTGGAGAAACAAATAAGCTTGTAGGTTATGCGGAGAATTTTTCTAAAAACCCAAGTAAAGCTGAGATGGATATGCTTCTTAGTTCAGGAGAAAGAGTTACTGCTTCACTTCTTAGCATCGCACTAAACGAGATGGGACATAAAACAGTAGCTATGACAGGAAGAAAAGCAGGGATAATTACAGATGACTCTCATACGAAAGCACGTATAGAAGAGATTAACCCTGAGGTGATGAGGGCAAATATTCAAGAGGGTAGAATTATCGTTGTAGCAGGTTTTCAAGGTGTTAATTATGCTGGAGATATCACAACACTTGGTCGTGGAGGAAGCGATTTGTCAGCAGTAGCTATTGCTGGTGCTATTGGTGCTGACTTGTGTGAGATATATACTGATGTTTCTGGTATATATACTACTGATCCACGAATAGAGCCTAAGGCTAAAAAGCTAGACAAAATCTCTTATGATGAGATGTTGGAGTTAGCATCACTTGGTGCAAAAGTATTGCAAAATCGTTCTGTTGAGATGGCAAAAAAACTCAATGTAAATCTAGTCACACGAACATCTTTTTCAAATGAAGAGGGAACTTTAATAACTAAGGAAGAAAATATTATGGAAGCACCACTAGTAAGCGGCATAGCATTAGACAGAAATCAAGCACGTATCTCACTCATAGGTGTGATAGATAAACCAGGTATAGCATCTGATATTTTTAATCGTCTTGCTGAGGCGGAAGTAAATATTGATGTTATTATTCAAAATAAAGCACAAGATGGGACTACAAATATTGACTTCACTGTACCAGTTGCTGAACTCAATGATGCTAAGAGCGTTGTAGATGCATTTGTGGCAAAAGGTGATATCAAAGATGATTCTTACAATGAAAACATCTGTAAAGTCTCTGTAGTTGGTGTTGGTATGAAGTCTCATGCTGGTGTAGCTGCACGTGCTTTTTCAACTATGGCTGAGAACAACATCAATATAAACATGATTTCAACATCTGAGATAAAAGTTTCTATGGTAATAGATGAAAAATATGCTGAACTTGCTGTTCGTGGACTACACGCAACTTATGAGTTAGATAAATAACATCATGGTTGAATTTGCTCAATGGAGTCTCGATACCTTAAGAGAAGAGGGTGCTTCTTTATCTTGGTTGGAAGAGCATCGTTTTGATTGGGCAACGAGTACCTCCCTAGCTTTAGAGCAAATTTTAGCTGGTAAAACAATCATCTTAATAACAGATAACTCTAGAAAATGGCTAGAGAAATATATACTAACCAATATGAACTCATCACGACTTGAACGTCCACTTGTTCCCATTGTAAGTATTGATTCTTTATTTGCTCATTATGATACAACGAGTGGAGGAGAGATGATAGATATGCTTGAGGATATGCTCTCCCTTTCGTACAAAGAGGAGTATCTCTTTTGGTATATTGGGTGTGGTGATGATAAACGTGCTGATATAGCAAAAAGAAAGGACAACAGTTATTTTTGGATATTTGACGAGGAGTATTCCAATAGTTTTATGTTAAAAAGTTACGATAAAAACTTAGACATAAAACTCCTTCAAATTTACCGTCAACTAGATCTTTCTCTTAATGCTGCATTGTTTGGAGAGGTAGATGTTACTTCGTGAATCTTCTCAAGCTCATATATATATAACGCATGATATAGAAGATGCGTATTTAAAATTTGTTGATAGATTCAAGCCCTTTCGTGTTATTAGTTTTATCGAAGAAGAGAAGTTTAAGTTGGAACATGCAAAAGCAGTTATAGCAGAAGCGTATATCAGTGAATCTCAAAGTAAATACATAATATTTGGTTCTAAAGAGTTCACAAAAGAAGCACAAAACTCTTTATTGAAAATTCTTGAAGAACCTCCTAGAAACATAGTATTTATCATCATCACTCCAACTAAAGCAAATCTTTTACCAACTATTCGCTCTCGCTTGCCTATTATTCATGGTGAAGTGAGACATGAAGAAAATATTGTAAATATAAGTTTATCTAGAGTTGATTATGGTGAAGTATTTACGTTCTTAAAAGAAAATGCTAGAATTTCTAAAAATGATGCTAAGGTCTTAGTCGAAGGAATTTATAAACGTGCTACAGAGATTGATAAACTCATACTCACTACATCGCAGTTAGATAATTTTGCTAAAGCATATAAACTCTTAGAGTTAAACTCTCGTCCACAATCTGTTTTGGCTTTAGTTCTTATGGGATTTATTCATGGAGATTGAAAAACTCAATAGTTCTCTTGATATCAAAACTATTCTTAAAAATCTTGGGGTAGATGATGGTGGAGTAGAAATACTATCTCAAAAAGCAAAAATACATATCATTAGTATTAAAAAGTTACATGTAGGTGCTGCAAATATTTTAAAGCAAGATGCTTTAAGTATTGGAGCTGATTTAGCAGTTCCTCGTGGAACGGTGATCGCTAAAGATCCTGAAGTTGATTGTTTACTCATAGCAACATCTGCGCAACTTTATAAACTTAGTAAAAAAGAGTTGATGCAACCTTTTGGCTTAAAAGAATTAGCAAAAAAATTATCTTTATTTTTAAAGATAAAAAGTGTTGACAAAGTTGAAATAATGGGTGTCATTAATGCTAATGACGATAGTTTTTTTAGTGGCTCACGTTTTATCGAGGAAGATGCTATTGAAAGAATATATACTATGATAAAAGAGGGTGCTTCTATTATCGATATTGGGGGAGTTTCTTCAGCTCCAAATTCTACGAATGTTAGTGCGCAAGAGGAACTTCAACGAGTTAAACCAATACTTTCAATCATAAAAGAAAAAAAGATATATCAAAAAGTGAAGTTTTCTATAGATTCTTCTGAGCCTATCGTGATTAAACAAGCACTAGAGAGTGGCTTTAGCATAGTGAATGATATAAGAGGTTTAGAAGATGAGGAAGTGATAAAACTTTGTGCTAGTTATAAGGCAACAGTAGTGCTCATGCATATGCAAGGGACACCATCGTCTATGCAAATAAATCCAAACTATACAAACATTTTAAGCGAAATATATCAGTTTTTTGAACAAAGAGTAGCTAGAGCTAGAGGTATGGGGGTTGAAAATTTTATATTAGATGTAGGGATAGGGTTTGGAAAAACTTTAGAGCATAATTTAGAACTTATAAAAAATTTAGAACATTTTAAAACTCTTGGAGAGCCCTTGCTTATAGGTGCTTCAAGAAAATCTATGATAGATAAAAT
The DNA here is from genome assembly GCA_026988245.1 of Sulfurimonas sp. GTDB lineage: Bacteria > Campylobacterota > Campylobacteria > Campylobacterales > Sulfurimonadaceae > Sulfurimonas. The sequence goes on along the minus strand of JALSLR010000064.1, from coordinate 34,931 downwards.
GAGTAAGAGCGGTGTTGAGAACAGACTAGGGGGGACACTTGCACTTCACTTAGAAGCGATACGTAATGGAGCGCAGTATTTGCGAGTGCATGATGTGTATGAACATGCGCAAGCTATAAAAGTCACCTCTTATCTCAATTAATAAGCAATTATCATTCCTTTTTAAATATTTTCACAATTATTTCACAATATTAATATAAGATTTTGTATTCTAATAAAAGGAGAATACAATGAATGTAAGTGGTACTAGCTCAATGGAGCAAGCGCAGATGCAACTGCGTAAAATGGATGGCACCGGTGGTGGTCAAGGCAAAGGTGGCATGAGAGAGATTATGAACAGTTTATCTTCTGATGATCAGGCTTCTTTAAAAGCTGAACTTAGCTCAATGACTCAAGAAGAGAGAATGGCTAAAGTTTCTGAAATGAAGCAAGTCGATAAAACAAAGATGACAGATCAAGAATATGCACAAACGCTACTTGATATATTAGACACTGCACAAACTAATGAAGATGAAACTGACGGATTCTCAGTATATGCATAATATTTTTAGGTATAATTTTTGATGAAAATTTTATACCTAGAAGATGATATAAATTTATCTCAAACTATTGAAGAATTCTTAATCGATGAGGGCTTTGATGTTGTATCTGTATATAATGGTAATGATGCCCAAGATACTATATATGAACAAAGTTTTGATCTATGGATTTTAGATGTTAATGTTCCTGGGATAAACGGATTTAAACTCTTAGAAGAGCTTCGTGATGCTAAGGTAAATACACCTGCTATATATACAACTTCGTTAAGTTCTATGGAAAATCTTTCAACAGGCTACAACTCTGGAGCAGATGATTATTTGAAAAAGCCATTTGCTCTCCAAGAGCTACTTTTTCGCATAAAAGCTTTACTCAAAAGAGAGTATAAATCTCAAGATGATATATTGGAGATATCTCAAAACATGAGTTTTAATACTAAAAATAGTGAGTTGATTTCAGCAGACTCTATTGTAGTTTTAAACCCAAAAGAAGCAAGCCTTTTAACTCTACTTTTAAAGCATAAAAATGAATGTGTAAGTTTGGAAACGATATATCATAATATTTGGTCGTATGATGAAGAACCTAGTGATATGAGCTTACGTACATATATAAAAAATTTACGAAAATATATCTCTAAAGAGAAAATTTTAAGTATCAAAAAGGTTGGTTACAAGCTTGTATAAAAGTGAAAAACATACTATATATTATGTCCTTGGGCTTTATCTTAGTTCAACTTTACTTCTCATCGCTACGCTATTTACAAGTTACTATTTTTATCAACAAGAACAACTTTTTTCAGAAGAAAAAAAACAATTAAAAAAATATACTTTGGAGTTAACCGGTAAACTTTTGGATGTACATGAAGACGATAGTTTTACCTATAAATACCCTAGATATGAGAATTTTAAAAGTGCAATATATGATAGTGATAAAAAAATCATATTTGCAGACTTTCATGAAGTTATAGATGATTTTGAAGAAGAATTTTTTGTATTAAACAAAAAATCATATTATGTCTCTTACTTAAAAACACACTACTTGGGTGCTGCATATATTGTTGTACAAAAGGAGATGCAACCGCTTAGTATATTGAGCGATACAATTGTTATCGCTATCGTCGTAATAATTATAACTATTCTTACATCTATTTTTTTAGTGAAGATTGTGTTGAAGCCTATGAGGGATACTCTACATCTCTTAGATAATTTTATAAAAGATACTACACATGAGTTAAATACACCAATAACAACTATCTTGGCAAATATAGAAACTTTAGATAAAAATAAATGTGATGCTAAGTCCTTGAAAAATCTCCAGCGCATTAAAATAGCTTCCATGAGTATATCTAACCTCTATGAAGATTTAGTTTATTTATTGTTACATCAAAAAATATTATCAGTAAATAAAGAATTAAATATTTCTCAAGTTTTAGAAGAAAGAATCCATTATTTTGAACTTATGGCTCAGGCAAAAAAATTGCATTTTAATTTGGCTATAACTCCAGATGTAGTGTTTGCTATTGATAAGCAAAAATTTGAAAGGTTAGTAGACAACATCGTATCTAATGCTATTAAATATACTAATATAGCAACAACTATAAGGATTACATTAGAGCATTCAGGCTTAAGTGTTTTTGATGAGGGGAATGGAATGAGTGAGGCGGAACTTCAAAAAATATATGATAAATATGTGAGATTTGATAGGGTCCAAGGTGGTTTTGGTTTGGGCTACAGTATTATTAAATCTATTGCAGATGAGTACAATATAGAGATAATGATAGATTCTATAGTAAATAAAGGCACAAAGGTGACACTAAGATGGTGAAAATAATTTTATTGATTTGTTTAATGTTTTTCTTATTACAGAGTGATGCATTTGAGCAAAACTGTGTGAAGTGTCATGTAAATGAATTTCAATTTAGTATGTTTATGAGAAAATATACACTCAAGTATAGTTCTCAAAGAGCTATCAAAGAAGCTGTATATAGGTATCTTAAAAATCCACAGTATGAGAAGTCTGTACTACCTTACGGGTACTTAAAAAGATTTGGTATAAAGAAAAAAAGTTTGCTTAGTGATGAAGAGTTGGAAAAGATGATAGATGTTTACTATGAAAAGTACAATATGAAAGATAGAATATATTAGTGCTTGAGATAGAGTATTACTCTATCTCAGCATCGATGACATCTTCGTCATCTTTTTTCTTTTTAGTGTCAGCTTCGCCTTGTCCAGCTTCAGCTCCCTCTTTGTCTTTGTACATTTGCTCAGCCATTTTATGACTTGCTTCTGTTAAAGTTTTTACTTTTTCTTCGATTTGCTCTTTAGTAGCAGTTTCATCTTTGATAACGTCTTTTAACTCAGTAACTGCAGTTTCGATTTTAGCTTTCTCTTCAGCTTCGAGTTTTTCACCCATCTCTTCAACTGATTTTTCAGTTTGAACGATAAGAGCGTCAGCTTGGTTACGTAAATCTACCATTGCTTTGCGTTCTTCATCAGCAGCTTTGTTTTCTTCTGCATCTTGAACCATTTTGTTAATCTCTTCTTCACTAAGTCCAGATGAACCAGAGATAGTAATAGATTGAGATTTACCAGTACCTTTGTCAGTTGAGCTAACAGTTAATATACCATTTGCATCGATGTCAAAAGTTACTTCGATTTGTGGTACACCACGTGGTGCTGCTGGGATGTCACCTAGTTCAAATAAACCTAAAGACTTGTTATCTTTAGCAAACTCACGCTCACCTTGACCAACGCTGATTGATACAGCTGGTTGATTGTCTTCCGCAGTTGAGAAAACTTGAGATTTTTTAACAGGAATTGTAGTTCCTTTTTCTATAATCTTAGTCATAACTCCACCAAGAGTTTCAATACCAAGTGATAATGGAGTAACATCAAGAAGAAGAACATCTTTAACATCTCCTCTTAAAACACCACCTTGAATAGCAGCACCAGCGGCAACAACTTCATCAGGGTTTACACCTTTGTTAAGCTCCTTACCACCGAAGTATTTACTTACCGCTTCTTGTGCCATTGGTACACGGGTAGACCCACCAACCATGATAATCTCTTTGATTTCATCATTTGATAAATCAGACTCATCCATAGCTACTTTGATATGTTCTATTGTTTCTTCAATTAAGTCAGAAATCATACCCTCAAATTTAGCACGAGTAAGTTTTACAACTAAATGCTGTGGTCCAGCTTCTGTCATAGTTATAAATGGTAAATTGATTTCAGTTTCTTGTGCTGAAGATAACTCTTTTTTAGCACTCTCAGCTGCATCTTTAAGACGCTGAAGAGCCATTTTGTCATTTTTAAGCTCTATTCCGTGACTTGCTTTAAACTCATCATTTAACATATCAACGATTTTATTATCGAAATCATCTCCACCTAAAAATGCATTACCATCAGTTGAAAGAACTTCAAATGTACCATCCGAAATCTCTAATGTTGTAACATCAAATGTTCCTCCACCAAGGTCATATACTAGTACATTCTCTTCAGATTTACTCTCAAGTCCATAAGCTAGTGCAGAAGCAGTTGGCTCATTGATGATTCTTAGTACGTTAAGTCCAGCGATAGTTCCTGCATCTTTTGTTGCTTTTCTTTGCGCATCATTAAAGTATGCAGGAACTGTGATAACTGCATCCGTGATAGTTGAACCAACATATGCTTCAGCATCTTCTTTTAGTTTTGTAAGAATCTTAGCTGAAATCTCTTGTGGAGTATAAATCTTTCCAGCTACATCAACACAAGCAGCACCATCTTTATCTACGATATTGTATGTAACTTTATCGTGTGCTTCTTTTGCATTTTCTTCATTCATCATAAGACCCATAATTCTTTTAATAGAACTAATAGTTTTCTCAGGGTTTGTGATAGCTTGACGTTTAGCTGGGTCACCAACTAGTACATCACCTTTATCTGTAAATGCTACAACTGAAGGAGTAGTGTTTTTACCCTCTGCATTTGGGATGATTTTCGCTTCACCACCTTCGTAAACTGCTACGCATGAATTTGTTGTTCCTAAATCTATTCCTATTACTTTTGACATATTATTTCCTTAATTTTATTTTAGATCCTGAATCAAGTTCAGGATGACGGGCATCTAAGCTCCGTTGTTAAACGACTAGACTTTGTCTTTTCACACTAAAGTGTTTCATCTTTTCGCACGTTTAGTCATTCCGTGCTTGACACGGAATCTCCTTGCTAGTTCGCGACAACTACCATTGCTTCACGCAAAGGTCTGTTTTTGTATTTGTAACCTGTTTGAAAAGTTTGAACTATTTGTCCACTTTCCACTTCATCGCTATCCATTGCTTGGATGGCATTGTGAATGTTGGGGTCAAAGGGTTCGTCGTGACTTACCATAGTTACACCATGCTTTTCTAACTGAGTTAAAAGAGATTTGTGAGTTAACTCAATCCCCTCTTTTAGTTTGTCAAAAAGTTCAGCCTTATCAGACTCACCCTCTGATGACTTCATAGCACCATCAAGCGCATCGAGTACGGGTATCATATCTTTAGCAAATTTTTCATTTGCGTACTCAACAGCTGTATACTTTTCGCGTTCAAGTCTTTTTTTGATGTTATCAAAATCAGCATGAACTCTCGCATACTTGTCTTTGAGCGATGTCAGTTCAGTTTGAAGTAAATCAAACTCATTTTCTACAGCTTGCTCATCAGCATCTGCTTCTTCATTTGTAATCTCTATACCTTCTTCTTCGGCATTAAGTAATTGTTCTTCTTGTAATTCTTTGTCAGTTTGTTCAGACATAATGATTTAATAACTCCTTTTTTAAAAAGATAGTGACATTATGACATATGAGTGTAAACGTGTCAAGTATAACTTTAGTCAATTTGTGTAACTTAACTTTAGTCTAAGTGACTCATATGTAAAATTTAGCATTTATTTAAAAGATACATCTGCAAGAGTAAGGCAAAACAACACTTCTTTTTGGGCTTTATGTAGAGTTTGAATCGCTTCATTTAAAGTTGAACCAGTAGTTACAATATCATCAACTAAGATTATCTCCTTAGCATCGCAACTCTTAAGTTGAAAATTTCTAGGATTTTGTTCTCGAAATTTTCTGCTCTTTGCCGAATAAGAGATGGTGTTTGTCGCTCTAAGTTTTGCATGAAGTGGTTGTATGTGTAGTGATGCTAAGCTTTTGTTGAGTATAGCTGTATGTGCATAGCCACCCTTAGCATCATCATCTATGGCTATACTATATATAATGTTTTCAAATTCAAACTCTTGAGCAAACTTTTTTATAGAGTTATCCGCTAAGATTTTATAGATGTAGTAACCAAGATCAGTATGTTTAGTGTGAAGTAATTCTTTGATATCTTTATATTTGTAAAAACTTATAACTTCTATGTTGCGATAGAGTTTGCGTTTGTATAGTTTTGGTTGAAGGTGGATTTCTTGACAAGTTTTACAGATATGTGTGAGTGAAAAAGACTCACACATTAAACATTTCATAACTCTAAGCCTTAGTCCATTTTAAGAACAGACATGAATGCCTCTTGAGGAAGTTGCACTTTGCCTATGGATTTCATACGCTTTTTACCAGCTTTTTGCTTCTCTAAAAGTTTACGCTTACGGGTGATGTCTCCACCGTAACATTTTGCAGTTACATTTTTACCCATACTCTTTACAGTCTCTCTCGCGATGATTTGACTTCCAAGAGAGGCTTGAACAGCAACTTCAAAAAGTTGTCGAGGTATTTGCTCTTTCATATTTTTAACAAGGATACGTCCACGTGATAAGGCTTGGTTTCTAGGAACTACGATGCTAAGAGCATCAACAGCTTCCCCTGCTACTTTGATGTCAAGCTTAACTAGGTCACCAACTTTAAAGCCTATAGGCTCATAATCAAATGATGCGTAACCTTTTGAGATAGACTTGAGCGTATCGTAAAAGTCCATCACTATCTCATTCATAGGTACTTCATACTCAAGCATCACACGCTCTTCATTTAAGTATGTCATTTTAGTTTGAGTCCCACGTTTGTTGATGAGTAGGGTGATGATATTTCCAAGATATTCAGCAGGAGTGATAACTGTAGCCCTTACGTAAGGTTCTTCTATTCTGTCTATTCGATTTACTTCAGGAAGTTGAGATGGGTTTTGTACATTTACAAAGTCACCATTACTCAGATAAACATTGTATATAACCGATGGAGCAGAAGCAATTAAGTCTAGGTGAAATTCTCTCTCAAGACGTTCTTTGATAACTTCCATATGAAGCATACCAAGAAAACCTACACGAAAACCAAAGCCAAGTGCTACTGATGTTTCAGGTTCATAAGATAAAGAACTATCATTTAGTTTTAGTTTATCAAGAGCATCACGTAAGTCCTCAAATTTGTCAGTATCTATTGGGAAGATTCCTGCAAATACAAAAGGTTTTGCAGGTTCATACTTTCCAACCGGCTCGGTAGCAGGGTTCTTAGCATCAGTGATGGTATCTCCAACACTTACCACACTAACCTCTTTAAGACCAAGAACAACGATCCCAATCTCTCCCGTTTTAATAGAGTTTGTTTTTATCTTTTTCATAGGATGTGGGTACATTAAGTCTAAGATATTATGCTCTTGCCCATTACTCATAAGTTTTATAACTTGACCTTTTTTAACCGTACCATCAAAAACACGCACAAGTGCTAAGGCACCTAAGTATTGGTCAAACCATGAGTCATAGATGATAGCTTTTGTAGTCTCATCTGGATTGCCAACAGGAGCAGGTATACGATCAACGATAGCATCACAAAGTTCACGAATCCCAATGCCAGCTTTTGCAGAGGTAAGGATGGCATCTGTAGCGTCTATCCCTATAGCTTCTTCTATCTCTTCAGCAACTTTTTCAGGTTCAGCAGCGGGGAGATCAATCTTGTTGATAACAGGGATAAGTTCAAGGTCATTGTCTAGTGCTAAGTAAACATTTGCGATGGTTTGAGCCTCTACACCTTGAGCAGCATCAACGATAAGGAGTGCCCCATCTGATGATGCTAAGGATTTACTTACTTCATAAGAAAAATCAACATGCCCCGGAGTGTCTATGAGATTAAGTATGTAATGCTCGCCATCTTTTATATAGTCAAGACGAACAGACTGTGCTTTGATGGTGATGCCACGCTCTTGTTCTATGTCCATAGTGTCCATCATCTGCGTACCCATTTCGCGTTCAGTTACTGAGCCACATTCTTGGATGATGCGGTCAGCTAGAGTAGATTTACCATGATCTATGTGCGCGATGATAGAAAAGTTTCTAATATTTTTCAAGTATAGTTCCTACTAAGTGCTTTGCACTTATATATATAATTGTTTGGATTATACTAAATTTGTACTGATAAACTTGTTAAAAATATTGTTTTGTCTCTTCTGTATACTACGATAAAGGTTCTTGCTTGGAAAATCTAAGCCATAAGTAGCCAAAAAGACCTGATATAAGTGAGGCGAGTAAGATACCTATTTTTGCTTGAAAGATGAGTGCTTCGTTACCCAAAAATGCCAAGTCTGCGACAAAGATAGACATAGTAAAACCAATGCCTCCTAAAAATGCCACTCCAAAAATTTGACTCATGGAGGAGCCTTCTGGAAGTTTAGCGATGCCAAGTTTTATAGCCAGCCACGCTACACCTGCTATACCTAGAACTTTTCCAAGTATAAGACCACTTATGATGCCTAAAGAAACATTCTGCACAATAGTCGTACCAATAGCAGAAAAATCTATGCTAATTCCAGCATTGGCTAAAGCAAAAAGTGGAATGACGATGAGACTTACCGGCAAATGGAGTTCATGTTCAAGTCTTGCAGCTGGTGAGCCAATGGCATCTATGCGGTCTTTTATGTTGATAAGTATAGCTTTTTGCTTTTCATGTAAAGAAAAATCAGTTGCGATAGGGTAGTTGTCATACTCATCGAGAAGATTTTTTGTATGGTTTGTAAAGTCATGTGGAGTGATTTTTGGGCGGGATGGTATAGCCATAGCTGCGATAACTCCTGCTATAGTAGCGTGTACACCAGATTCTAGCATAAAGAACCACATAAAAAGACCAACGATAAAATAGGGTAAAATCATATGGATACCAAAACGATTCAAAGAGACCATAAGAAGAAAGCTTACAGATGCTAAGGCAAGAGGTAGTAGATGAATCTGTTCTGTATAAAAAACAGCTATCACTACAACAGCACCCAAATCATCTACAATAGCTAAGGCAACAAGAAAGGTTATGAGTGAAGGGGAGACTCGATTGCCTAAAAGAACAAGCGCACTAATAGCAAATGCTATATCTGTAGCCATGGGGATACCCCAACCAACTACTCCCTCTGTCCCTCTGTTTATCGCTAGGTAGATGATCGCTGGCATAGCCATCCCACCAATAGCACTGAGTATTGGAAGCATTGCTACTTTTATGTTTGAAAGTTCCCCCACAAGGATATTTCTTTTTATCTCTAAACCAATCATAAAGAAAAAGATTGCCATAAGCCCGTCATTTATCCAGTGGTGAATGTTGTGAGAGAGATTCCATGAACCAATGTTGAGTTCAACTGTAGTGTGAAAAAAATCTGCATAGTCTTTGGTAAGTGGTGAGTTTGCCAAGATAAGTGCTAAGGTAGTCATACCCATAAGTATGATACCTGTAGTTGTTTGAGCATGTATAAAATGCTCTAGCGGAGTAGCTACTTTTTTAAATGCTTTTTCCCATGGTGCATAGAGTTGCATGCTTAGCTCTTAGTATATGCTATGCAAAAAGTGAGTTAACACTCTCGTTGTGATAAACACGACGAATAACTTCACCAAAAAGTGGTGCTACTGAAAGTACTTTAATCTTTTTATGAGGTTTGGTTGTGAGCGTATTTGTGATGATAAGTTCATCTAATTCCCCATGTTCTAAGTTTTCATAAGCTTTTCCACTCAGTACACCATGTGTAGCACAAGCCATTACAGAGGTAGCCCCCTTGTTTTTAAGTGCAGTTGCTGCTTTTACCATAGTCCCTGCCGTATCTACCATATCATCAATCATGATGACATCATAACCTTCAACATCACCGATAATACCCATAACTTCCGCTTCGTTAGCTTTTTCACGGCGTTTATCGACTATGACCATCTCTAGTCCCAAGCGTTTTGCAAAGTATCTAGCGCGAGCAACTCCCCCGATATCTGGACTTGCTATTATAGGGTTTTTAAGATTTTTGCTTTTGATATAGTGTTCAAAAGTGATACTTCCATATAGATTATCCACAGGGATATCAAAGAAACCTTGGATTTGTCCAGCATGCAGATCGATAGTTACAACTCTGTCAATACCAGCTGTCTCATAAAGGTTCGCTACAAGCTTTGCAGTAATAGGTACACGAGGTGCAGCCTTACGGTCTTGTCTTGCATAACCATAATAAGGAACTACAGCTGTGATACTTTGCGCAGATGAACGCTTGAGCGCATCTGTCATGATAAGAAGTTCCATGAGGTTATTGTTTGATGGTGCTCCGGTTGATTGGACGATGAAAACGTCACGACCACGAACTGACTCAGCTATTTGTACTGATATCTCACCATCGCTAAATGTTTTTGTTTCAGCCTTAGCCAAAGGCACATCTAAAATTCTACAAATCTCATTTGCAAAGTCAATACTCGCAGTCCCAGCAAAAATCTTATATCCACGCATGTGAACTTCCTTAGTTTTAATATTTTGCAATTATAGTTAAAATGTGCTGATACTTTGTTAAAACTAGAAACTAAAGTCAGCTACGAGTAAAATTCTGTTTATTGATTCCTCTTCGCTACCTAATGTGTCAGTAGTTAGATTAAAGGTTTTGTAGTCTTCATTTGAGTAAGAGAGTTTCACTCCTAGATCTTTGTTTATGCTGTATCTTGAAGAGAGTCTATAACCACTATTGTGAAGTTCATTTAAATTGTATATAGTAAAGCCGTTGTCCCGTACAGCATAAACTTGCTCGCCAAACCAGATAGAAGCAGTTGAGATAAAAGAACCCTTGGCATGTGTAAAGCCTAACTCAGTAGAGAAGTAACTACTTTCTAAGGTTTTGTTTGTAGAAAGTGGTTTGATATAATAAAAAGATATTTTAGGATGGATAGTCCCCCATTTAGAATCCCGACGACCATAATTGAACTTTATAGATGGTTTTATTTGAAGCATATTTTTTGCTAATGTATTTTCATTGTAAAACGAATACGCAACTTGTACACCTAAAACAAGATTTTTCTTATAAGTATTTTCTGCTTCAAGTAATGTTATTAAAGTTCCATCACTTTCTTGATTGTTAGATATATAATGTAATAAGGTATTCACATTGATGGATTTGTCTAGTGTAGTTTTATAAGAACCTGTTAAATTGATTTGATTTAGTTTTGAACCATCTGCGTAGTTCATGTTTTTTGATTCTATGGAGAGTTCTACAGAATGAGTGTCTTCTTTCATTATAGAATATAAACCTATGAGTGTGTCTTTGTCAGTGAGACTACTGTTGTAAGAACCAGATCCAAGATAAGGTACGATTGTTATCCTTGAGTCAGCAAAAACACTTAAACTAAGCAATAAAAACAAAATAATTCTTTTCATCTCTAATTATCCTTTAATAAAATAAAAATTTACATATTGTACCATATTGCTTATCTTATGGATTAACCGCTCTTTAAGTAAAACTTATGTATTATTGCGGACTTAATTTAAATGAAGGAACGGCATGAAAAGAACATACCAACCCCATAATACACCGAGAAAAAGAACTCACGGTTTTCGTCATCGTATGTCGACTAAAAATGGTCGTAACATCTTAAGCCGTCGTAGAGCTAAAGGTCGTAAAAGATTGTCAGTTTAGGCGGTTTCTACACTCTGAAGCTTCATAAGGAGTTTCAATATGTGTACAACAAAGGTAAAAATGCACACTCAAACTCTGTAGTGCTTTTTTATCTTCATAAAGTTGATAGTAAAAAAATCGGCTTCACAGCAACAAAAAAGATTGGTAACGCAGTTATCAGAAACAGAGCAAAAAGAAGACTTCGTGCTTTATTTGTTAAATATTCCCCAACACTCAAAAATGGTTCTTATGTATTTGTCGCAAAACTTGCTACAGTCCAAGTATCAGCAATTCAGCTAGAAAAAGACTTTTTAAAAGTATTAACTAAATTAAAATCTATTGAAAAAACAGATGATTAGAAAAATATTACTTAAATTATTAGCTTTTTATCAGCGTTATATTACACTCTTTAGCTTAGGAAGTTGTAGATATTACCCAACTTGTAGCGAATATGCAAAATTAAACTTCCAAAATAATTCACTTTTAAGTGCTTTTTATAACACTTCTACTAGAATACTACGTTGTAATCAATTATTTGATGGTGGGATAGAATATCCACTGCTTAATAAACTATGTCATAGACCTAAAAAACTAGATATTGATTCTATAAAATATTGGCTTGTTCCCAACAAAAAGAACAAATATTATATTATAAAAAATTTTTCATATAAAGGGAAATCGTGTTAGACAAAATGTCACCAAATCAAAGATTAATGTTCGCAGTAGCGATATCAGTAGTATTTTTTGTAGCGTATACAGCTATCTTTCCACCAGAGGAACCAGTAGTTGTAGAGAAAAACAATAATGAAAAAGTTGGAATCAAAACAGATTCTCAAACACCAGTGCAAACAACGAACGAAAGAGTAGAAAAAGCAGCCGGTCATGCTATTTCAGCAAGTGATTCAGTTATCTCATCAGAGTCAAGTAATATCTTAACGGTAAAAAATGATAATTTCATTTTAAAAATGGATACTCTTGGACGTATCTCTTCAATGGAGTTGCTTGATGAACGTTTTAGAGATAAAGAAGATAATCATGCGCAATTAATTCCTCAAAATGGAACGAAACCATTATTTGTAAGGTTTTTAGACAATAATCTGAATGCTCAAGCTACCTCAATTGCCTATACATCTGATGTCTCAGAGATTACTCTAAGCACAGAACCTAAAAAGGTGACTTTAACGCAAAAACTAACAGATTTGACTTTAACCAAAGAGATTACTTTTTACAGTGATGGTCATTACGATGTAGATGTAAAACTTTCTCAAGATAAAAGATACTTTATATATCTTGGTCAAAGACCTGTTATTACTGAACAAATGATGACAATCAGTGGAGCTATGGTTTATACTGATGATGAAATAGTAACTATAGTTGAAGATGGTGATGCTGAGGGGCGTAAAACGTTTACTGGAGTTGAATTAATCTCTGCTTTTGATCAGTACTCAGCTACTATTATGTATGGTTTTCCCAAAGATACTAGCATCATCATAGAGCGTGACCGTGATGATAATCCAGTTGTATATTTTGATGCCTTACAAAATATGAGTTTTCATGGTTACATTGGACAAAAAGAATATAAAGTTCTTAAAAACATTAAACCAGTTCTTACAAATGCTATAGAATACGGTTGGTTTACCTTTGCTTCTAAACCACTTTTTCAACTTCTTTCATGGTTACATGGTTTCTTTGGAAACTGGGGTTGGGCTATTATCGCTATGACTCTTTTGATTCGTGCTATTCTTTATCCACTGACATCAAAGGGTATGCTATCTATGGCAAAGATGAAAGATATCGCGCCAGAAGTCAAAGCTATCCAAGAGAAATATAAAGATCAAAAAGAAAAATCAGGTCAAGCTGTTATGGCATTTTATCAGAAAAAAGGGGTAAACCCTCTTGGTGGCTGTCTCCCTATGCTTCTGCAGATTCCTATCTTTTTCGCGATGTATCGTGTGCTTTTAAATGCTGTAGAACTTCAAGGTGCACCTTGGTTATTTTGGGTTCATGATCTTTCTCGAATGGATCATACTTATATCCTTCCTATCTTGATGGGCGCATCTATGTACTACCAACAAAAGCTTACTCCAAACAATTTTACAGATCCTATGCAAGAAAAAGTGTTTAAATTTTTACCATTGATATTTACATTTTTCTTTTTGAATTTTCCATCTGGATTAGTTCTTTACTGGTTCGTAAATAATCTTTTCTCAATCGCTCAGCAGTTTGTGGTTAATCAACAGTTTGCAAATGCAAAAGATTTAGAAAAAGCACTTCATAAAAATGGGAAAAACAAAGATGATTAAGATTGAAGCGATCACTCTCGAAGAGGCTTATACACAAGCTGCAACTTCATTAGAGTGTTCAGTGACGCAACTTAAGATAGAAGTGGTCCAAGCACCAAGTAAAGGGATATTTGGAGTTTTTTCAAAAAAAGCAATTATAGTTGCTATAAAAGAGACTACAACTGAAGATGAAGAAAGCCTTAAAAAAGAAGAAAAAGTACTAAGTAAGCCTAAAAAACAGAAACCAAAAACTTTTAAGCAAGAAAAGCCGAAAGCAAAAGTTAAAAAACAAGAACAAAAGCTTTTTAAAGATACTATTATGCCAGAGTCTTTTGTAAGTACTCAAGAAGATGAAGACTATAATGATATAGATTCAGAAGACTATGAAGATGAAATTATTCAAGAGAAACAAACTGATAACACTTCTAGTCCTACTAAAAGTACTATAGATGTAGCAAAAATAGCTCTAGAGGTAAACCAAGATATCAACAAGCTTTTTGATAAAACTTGTTTTGCAATTGATAAGATAGATGTATCTGTATATAATGAAACAACATTACTTGTTGAGTTTAAGGGTGATGATGCTGCTTTGCTTATAGGTAAAGAAGGTTATAGGTATAAGGCCCTTTCTTATATGATATTTAACTGGATAAATACAAAATATCAAGTACAGCTTCGTTTAGAGATTGCTGAGTTTCTTAAAAACCAAGAGGAGTCTATTTCTCGTTATTTAGAAGGTGTCAGGACATCTATACAAAGAGATGGAAAAGCACAAACAAAAATTCTTGATGGTGTCTTAGTCCAAATAGCGTTAAAAGAGTTACGCGCAAGCTATCCAAGTAAGTATGTAGCTATACGTACAACTCGTGATGGTTTAAAGTATATCATTGTAAATGACTATCACAACAACTAATGATACAATCTCTGCCATTGCAACTGCAAATGGCATAGGTTCTATTGCAATTATTCGAATCAGTGGTGAAAAAGCTTTAAGCATTGCTCGAATTTTAAGTAAAAAACAAAATTTTATCCCACGTTACGCCTCTTTATCTACAATTTATAATGCAGAAGATGAACTTATAGATGAGAGCTTAGTTATCTACTTTAAAGCACCTTTCTCCTTTACTGCTGAAGATGTTGTCGAGATTCAATGCCATGGAGGATTCATCGTTGCGCAGAGCATTTTAAAAGCGACACTAGATGCTGGAGCAAGACTTGCAGAGGCTGGTGAGTTTTCAAAACGTGCTTTTTTTAATGGAAGAATAGACTTGAGTGAGGCGGAGGCTATAGCACAACTCATTGAGGCAAAAAGTGAAGATGCTGCAAAGATACTTGCTAAGCAGATGAAAGGCTCTTTAAAAGAGTACATAGAGCAGGTTCGTGATGAAATCATTCATATCCTTGCATACTCAGAAGTGACGATTGATTATGCAGAGGAAGATTTGCCTGAAGATTTGATAGAGCAAATCAAATCAAAGCTCTTAGAATTAAGCAGATCTCTTTTAAAAACTTTAGATGTAAGTAGAGGTCGTCAAGGTCTAATGCAGGGCTTTAAAGTTGCTATAGTTGGTAAGCCAAATGTTGGTAAAAGTTCACTTCTTAATGCACTTCTTAGTTATGACAGAGCTATTGTAAGTGATATAGCAGGGACCACGAGAGATACTATAGAAGAGTCAGTCAAGATAGGGACACACCTTATTCGAATGGTAGATACTGCAGGTATTCGTGATGCTAAAGACGAGATAGAACGCATAGGTATACAAAGAAGTTTAGAGGCAATTAGTGATAGTGATATAGTTGTTGCTCTCTTTGATAGTTCGCGTAAAGAAGACGTAGAAGATACTCAGATTCTTTCTCTCATAGATGAATATGCACAAGATAAAAAAATCATATATATTAAAAATAAAATTGATTTAGAGCAAAAGTTTACAAATCAAAGTATTGATTTTACTCTAGAGCTTAACTCAAAAGACAATGTTGAATCGCTCATAGAGGTATTGAAAAATTATATGGATATTACAAACTCTTCAGATGAGATAATGCTTATCTCTCAGAGACAAGTTTCAGCAGTCGAGCGTACTATGAACAATATACAAGAAGCATATGAACCTTTAGAGGCTCAAGAACTGGAGATATTTTCTTTTCATCTTAATGAGGCAGTTAAAGAGATGGCTAGTATTACAAGACCCTTTGAAAATGATGAAATGCTGGATAAAATGTTTGGTTCTTTTTGTTTAGGAAAGTAAGGCTAATTTGAAATTAGAGACTTTTTTAAATGCCAAACCTCTCTTTTATGACAAGATAGACTATACAAGATTTCCCCGTATATATGCCAAGATAAAACATCATTTTAGTACTATAAAAACAGTGCACATAGTAGGAACTAATGGTAAAGGCACTACGGGACGTTTTTTAGCAACAGCACTTCATAACTTGGGTTATAGTGTTGGACACTATACCTCCCCTCATATTCTAAAGTTTAATGAGAGAATATGGATAGATGGTTATGATGCTAAGAATGAAGTACTTGAGGATGCACATATAAGACTATTGACTTTTTTAGACGATACTGATAGAGAAGCTCTGAGTTATTTCGAATACACAAGTTTACTAGCAATGCTTGTTTTTATTAACTGTGAATATGTTGTACTAGAAGCGGGTTTAGGTGGAGAACATGATGCTACTGCAGTTTTCCCCAAGGTATTAACTCTAGTTACTCCAATAGATATAGATCATGAAGCTTTTTTAGGTTCTACAATACAAGAGATAGCGTTAACAAAATTAAATGCGATACAAAATAGTGCTATCATCGCGACACAAAAACATAAAGCGGTTTATGATGTTGCAAAGAAAAAAAGTGATGCAGATAGCTCTTTAGATATTAAAAAAATACAAGAGGTTCTTGATGCTAAAGATATCCAAGATATATCTTTAATCGCAAAAAGACTGAGTTTGGCAGGCTATTTGGAACAAAACCTAAGCTTAAGCATAGCCGCTTTGAAATTTTTTAACTTATCGTATAATATAAATATATTTAATAATTCAAAATTATTTGGTCGTTTAAGCCAATATAAAAAGAACATAATCATAGATGTTGGGCATAATCTTTTAGCTGCACACTCAATTGTGGCTGCATTAAGTGGAAATAAATATATTTTAATTTATAATAGTTACCAAGATAAAGATTATAAGCAGATACTGTCTGTATTAAAACCTATCATAAACTATGTAGAAATTATTGATATTGATGATGAAAGAAGAACATCAATAGAGTCACTTCAAAATGTTTTAATTGACTTAAAGATAAAATACAGCAAATTTAACAATATTGACATGTCTAAGAACTATCTGGTCTTTGGATCATTTAGTGTTGCAGAGAGTTTTTTAAGAGAGTATAATGGATAATCACTTTACAATTACAATAAATGATGACAATGGTGTACGTCAGTTTAACCTTCATCAGATTGTAAAAAAAGCAATATGGTATGTCCTTGGCTTTATTGGTTTTGTCGCTTTGATTGCTGTAGGAACTATTTTATACCTAAATTATGCAGTTGATCAGATAGAGCTAAAAAGATTAGACACTGAAAAATCATTTACGCAATTAAAAGAAAAAAATGACAATCTAAATAAAAGCATAAATGAAACGCAGGTAGCTTTGTTTTTAAAGAAAAAAGAATTAAATGAGGTTTCAGATTCTTTATCTGAAATTGAAACACTCATAGGACTTTCTCATGGTCCGGCTGATGCCTCCCTGAAAGAGAGAGTGAATGCAACTAAGCTTAATTCTGAACATATGGCTACCCTTTTGCAGTTAATTCCGAGTGGTTCACCTGTACAGTACAGCGGGGTGACTAGTAAATATGGTTATAGGATACATCCTACTCTTAATCGAAAAGAGTTTCATCGTGGTCTTGACATGAGAGCACGTATGAATACACCTGTTTATGCTTCAGCAGATGGGATTGTAGAATATGCTGGTTATCATAAAAAAAGTGGCTTTGGACGTTTAGTGATTATAGAACATAATTATGGATTTAAATCATATTACGGACATTTAAACAAAATAGTTGTAAAATACGGTAAGTTTGTAAAAAAAGGGACACTCATAGCTTATACCGGAAATTCTGGAATGAGTAGTGGCCCACATTTACACTATGAACTTAGGTTCTTGCACCGTACAGTAAACCCATTTTGGTTTGTAAAATGGAATGTAAAAAATTACAAAGATATATTTTCTAAGGAGAAAAAAATACCATGGCAATCTTTAATAACGGCGACACAACACATCAAAGTTCCAAACCCGACACAAACACTACCATCATCACAGCTGGCTCATCTATCAAAGGTGAAATGAATTTAACCTGTAATCTGTATGTAGATGGTGATTTTGAAGGTGTTATTCACTCTAAAAAAGAGGTAAATATCGGTAAAAATGGCCATATTAATGGTGATGTACATACAAAAAGACTTGTTATCCAAGGTTTTGTAGAGGGTACACTTCATGCAGATCGTGTTGAGATTAAAGCGGCTGGACGTGTAAAAGGTACTATCGAAGCTGCAGAGCTTGTGATAGAAGCAAAAGGTATATTTGAAGGTAACTCAATAGTCAAAGGTGCATCGCCTACACCAAAACCATTAGCTGCACATCTTGAGAACAAAGAAGTTCCTAAAAAAGCATAAATGTCACAAACTTCATTATTTAAATACTTTAGCGAGTCATCCAAAGAAAAATTAGATGTTGTTCTTTGTGAGGACTCTCAGGAAGCAGACTCATTAAAAGCAGTAGCGCAATTTTTCAAACAAGATGTTTTAATATTTCCAGATTTTCGTCCCTCTTTTGGAGATGATTTACGAGTATTTAAAGAAGAGCTACATGAACTATTTACTGCGTTAAAAATTTACTATGATGCTAAGAAAAAACCACTTATTATATCGCCATTAAAAACTTTACTTTTTCATCTACCAAAGGCAAATTATTTAGATGCTACTACTTTAGAGTTTGGAGGGACCATTAACCTTAAAGAGTTTAAAGAACAGATGCTTTTTTGGGGTTATAGTTTTGTAGATATAGTCCAAGTAAAGGGTGAAATCTCTTTTCGTGGAGATATCATAGATATCTTTGTTCCAGCTTCAGATTTCCCATTTAGAATATCTCTATTTGATGATGAGATAGAGCAGATAAAAGAGTTTGAACTAGAATCACAAAGAACAAAAATAGATGAGTTAGATTCTATCGTAGTAAGTAGTGCTTTTTACTCTTTTAGTGAGAGTGAGTATAATGAGTTAAATGAAAAAATTCTTTCAAGTCCTGAAGATTCTTTAGTACAAGATATAGCCTCTCTAGGATTTTGGCATTTAGAAGATAAAGCAGAAAATTTTTTAGAGGGTAAGAATGTTAAATTTTCTAAAGATTTAACGAACTTACTGATAGATGCATATGGTTTAAATGACCCTCAAATATCAAGAGATTTTTTTAATCTTGATATTCTGGACTCTAGTGATGATTATAAAGAGTTAGTTATAGCAGATGTAGCCTCATTACTAAGGGTTCATAAAAATAAAAAAATCACTATAATAGCTGCTAATGAAGCTTCTATGAAGCAAGTTGGTATTTTTGAACTTAAAAATATTACGCAAGTATACGCCCCTTATATTTTAAATGTTTTAACACCAACAGAGATGATTATCTCGCTTAATAAGCCAGACAAAGTAAGACGAAGAAGAAAAAGTGCCATACTTTTGGATGATCTAAAAAAAGGTGATTATGTCGTTCATGAGGACTATGGTGTTGGTATATTTGAGTCTATAGAACAAACTGAGATACTTGGTGGGGTGAAAGACTTTATAGTTATAAAGTATATAGGTGATGATAAAATTTTATTGCCAGTTGAGAATTTGGAATACATAGATCGCTATATTGCAAGTGGTGGTTCTACCCCTGTTCTGGATAGACTTGGTAAAGGTAGTTTTGGAAAACTAAAAGAAAAAGTTAAAAAACGTCTTATGGAGATAGCTGGACAAATTGTAAATACTGCAGCAGCTCGTGCTTTGATAAAGTCTCCAAAAATCACACTTACGAAAAAAGAGTTACAAGATTTTGCAAAGCTCTCGGGCTTTGAATATACTGATGACCAAACAAGAAGTGTTCAAGAGATTATAACACAGATGAGTAGTGGTCACATCATGGATAGACTTCTCAGTGGTGATGTAGGTTTTGGTAAGACTGAAGTCGCTATGAATACAATTTTTGCAGCTTATAAATCAGGCTATCAGTCCGCTTTTATAGTTCCAACAACCTTACTTTCTGCGCAACACTTTCGTTCTTTAGATGAGCGTTTTAGTGAACTTGGTTTACGTTACGCTAAGCTAGATAGATTTGTGAGCACAAAAGATAAAAATAATGTCATTAAAGGCTTAGCATCAGGAGAGATTGACTGTGTAGTAGGAACGCATTCACTTTTTGGCTTAGACTTTAAAAACTTAGGTGTAGTTATCATAGATGAAGAGCATAAATTTGGTGTGAAACAAAAAGAGAAGATAAAAGAGCTATATCATACTGTCCACCTCTTGAGCATGAGTGCTACACCAATACCGCGTTCACTCAACCAAGCGATGAGTTCTATAAAAACTATGAGTCAACTTCTTACTCCTCCAAGTGAGCGTCAAGGTGTGAGAACTTTTGTTAAAGAGTATAATGAAAAGCTTATAAAAGAAGTGATACTTAGAGAGATAAGACGAGGGGGACAGGTCTTTTATATTCATAATTCTATTGACCATATGCCCATTAAATTAGGCGAGATAAAAGCACTGTTGCCAGACTTGCGTGTTGTAATGCTACATTCTAAAATATCAGCAGTTGAGACTGAAAAAAAACTTTTAGAGTTTGAAGCTGGTGAATATGATATGATGATAGCTACTAGCATCATAGAATCTGGTATACATATGCCTCGTGTTAATACTATCTTAGTTGATGGTGCAGATAGATTCGGTATAGCTGATTTACATCAACTACGTGGAAGAGTAGGGCGTGGAAGCTATGAGGGTTTTGCATACTTTATAGTTGAGTCAAAAGAAAACCTTACAGATGAAGCTAAAAAAAGACTTTTAGCATTAGAATCTAACTCATTTTTAGGGAGCGGTTCGGTTCTGGCATATCATGATTTAGAGATTCGTGGTGGTGGAAACTTAGTGGGTGATGCACAAAGTGGACATATAAAAAATATAGGCTATTCACTTTATCTTAGAATGTTAGAAGATGCCATTAAGCAACTAAGTAATACCGTGGAAACAAAAAGACTCAAGGTAGATATCAAGCTTACTATTAGCGCCTATGTAAGCGAAGAGATAGTAAGTGAAGATAGACTTCGTTTGGACATATATAGACGTTTAAGTGCTTGCGAAGAGCCTTTAGAGGTATATGAAATTCAAGAAGAGCTCATAGATAGATTTGGTTCATTAGATGAGCAAACAAATAACTTTTTTGAGTTAATGGTTATTAAATTATTGTCTTTAGAAAAAAATATAAAAACAGTTTCAAATTATGGACAAAACATAACTTTTGTGTATATGAATGACTCCAAAGAGAGTATTAAGTCAGATTCTAAAGACGATGATGACATAGTAAAATCTGTACTTTTTTATCTTAGAAATGCAAAACCAAAGATTTTGTAAGTCTTTATTTAAAAAGTATGTGCTACGTATTTTCCCTTATGAGATTGTGCAATAACATTTTGTTTTATTTTTGTTGAAGAAGTTAAAGGATTGTAACTTACTTGCACAATTTTTGCGCCTTTTGATTTTAAGTAGTTTTCAACCGCAATATTATGTGGTTTATCTCCCCAATCTTCCCCAATAACAAATATATCGACATTTAAGTTTTTACAGCCACTAACATATTCTAGTTTATCGTAAGAAACTACATCATCTACACATTGTAGTGATTTAAGCATTCTCATTCTTTGAGCTAGTGGGATAACGGGTATATTTCTTTTATATGAACCTACTACTTCATCTGAGGCTACACCCACTATAAATTTATCACCCAAAGTTTTACAGTATTCTAACAAGTCTAAATGACCAACATGAACCATATCAAAGGTACCAACAGTATATACTAGTTTCATTAAATTCCTTATAGATTAATTATTAGGGAATAATACCCACTTTATACTAAAATTCTGCTATACTAAAAAAATATTTAACATTTATTTAAAATATAAATAAAATATAAATAAAATGAAATGAAGTGTAAAAATGAAACAACCAACTATCCTTTCTTATACAAAAGATGTTCCTAACTTATTGTCACTATCGGGTTTAGCCTGTACAGTCCTTGCTATTTATTTTAGTATTACGGGTCTTTATGCCGCTGCTATGATAGGAATGGTGTGGGCAGTTGCCTTTGATTGGGCTGATGGTTTAGTTGCAAGAAAACTAAAGGGTAGGACAGCTACTGATGCAAAATTTGGCGGACAACTAGATGTGGTGATAGATATAGTAAGTTATGGAGTAACACCTGCCATTTTGCTTTTGTCTTTTGGAGATTTTGAGCCACTATTCTTAATTGGAGCTTTTATAATGATGGCGGCGGCAGCAATAAGACTAAGCTATTTTAGTACTTATGGTTTAGCTGGTGGAACAAAATACACGGGACTTGCACTAGATAACAATAGTTTAATTTTAGTATCTGTATTTTTATTACATACTATACTAAGTCATGAGGTGTTTACTATAATTTTGTATATTAGTGGAGTGGGTCTTGCTATACTCAATGTATCAGAGATTAAAACACCAAAGCTTTCAGGAAATCCAAGAAATGTGTATCTACTTGGGGCTTATACTTTAGGAATCACAGCTATTTATGGCTTAGAACTTATATAAATTTAATGAGGAAAAATGATGAGTAAAAAAGAAGATTTTTTAAAAGCAATGGATTTTAGACATGCGTGTAAAGTGTTTGATGAGAGTAAAAAAATCTCTGATGAAGATATCCACTTTATTTTAGAAGTAGCACGAAAATCACCAAGCTCTTTTGGTATGGAAGCATGGAAGTTTTTAGTCATCACAAATGATAAATTGAGAGAAACGTTAAGACCATTTTGTTGGAATCAACCACAAATCACAACATCTTCACACTTAGTGATTGTATTGGCTGGAATTGAAAGCTTAAAAGTAGAGAGTTGCATGGTTAAATCGCAGTTGATGCGTCGTAATTTACCAAAAGATAAGTTAGACTCCTTTATAGAGCTTTATGCTTCCCATCTAGGAGATGTTTTAGATGATAATGACAAAATATATCAATGGAGTGCAAGACAAACTTATATAGCTGCTGCGAACATGATGAATGCGGCCGCTACCATTGGAATTGATTCTTGTCCTATAGAAGGGTTTGAAAAAGAGAATATAGAGAAAGTTTTAGAACTTGACACTTCTAAGTTTCAAGTAGCTATGCTACTACCTTTTGGTTATAGAATCAATGAGCAATCTAAGCAATTACGCTCAAACTTTGAGAGTGTTGTGGAGTTTATTAAATGATATTTGTAATAATCTTGCAACTTTTTATAGTTAAACTATGATAAATAGCAGGAATAGAAAATGAAAATAAGTCCAAATGTCGTAGAACAAAGCATAAATACATCATATGTTCTTAGCTTGAAAAATACATCAAATATAGAGTCTTTGGAAGTTCTTTCTCGCAGTGATTTTTATCATAAAGATGCGCTAGAGTATATAATCCAAAAGAATACACTACTGTTTTCATATAAAATGTCTTTTCTTGGTGAGTTTGTTGTGAAAGTTAATTTTACTTATAAAGAATCAAAAGTACTCACTCTCTATTGTCTTAATAAAAATATGATGGCACTTAGACCACTAAAGGGTGATTTGCACATGCACTCTATTTACTCAGATGGAAGAAGCACTCCTTTTTCTATGGTTATGGCCTCACTTGAAGCAGGTATGGACTTTGTAAGTGTTACAGACCATGATAGCTATGAAGGCTCATTAAAAGCTATTGCAAAAGCAAGTCAAAACAACATTGATATATTAGTTTTGGCAGGTGAAGAGGTAAGTGTTGGTGGAAAAAAAGATATGTCGATTTCACAAGGCAACGGTCATATCTTATCTATTAATGCAAATAAGTCTATAGAAGATCAAAGAAAAGATATCCCACGGTATGAAAAAGAGCTTCATGAAATTATACAGACTCTGAAAAAAGAAGAAATTGATGCAAATATAAATCTCTTTCATTATGCAAAAAATATTTGGGTTATAAACAAAATACAAGAAGCAAAGGGAATCTCTATCTTAGCGCATCCAAATTGGGTATATAAAGATGGTAAGTATCATCTTCATCAAGCTTTTTATAAAGAGATGTTAAAAAGCTCTCATTTAGATGGGGTTGAAGTTTTTGGAGAAGAAAAAATAAAAGAGCATAATAACATGACGCACCTCACGGCACTTCAAACTAAAAATAAACATAAATATCTAGCCCCTTTTGCCAACTCTGATGCCCATGATAGTGACCATGAAATAGGGGAGAGGTTTAGTGTTGTATTTGCAAAAGACAAATCGACTACTAGTGTTATGGATGCTATGAGAGATGGTCTTAGTTGTGCTGTTTATCGGAGAGAAAATTATGAGCATCAATATATAGGTAAAGACGAATTGGCGCAGTATGTTTATTTTTTAATTAAAGAATATTATCCTAAACATACTACTTTGAAAAGTAGGTTGGCAAAACTTTATATTGACCAACTTATAAATGATGAGAATTTTGATAAAAAAATTAATAACGTGAAGAAGAAACTAGAAGAACATACAAATAATTTCTATGGTAAAAAAACTAATCTATAGATTATGGTAAAATTCGAATAAATTTTAAACAAAAGATAGTAGATGAGAATAGCTTTTATAGGTGATATAGTTGGTCGTCCAGGTCGTGAGATGTTAAAAGAACATCTTATGAGACTAAAAAAAGAAGAAAATATCGATTTTGTGATAGCAAACTATGAAAATGCTTCTCATGGTTTTGGACTCACTACTAAAAATGCAAATGAACTTTTAGGATACGGTGTTGATGTAATGACTGGCGGTAATCACTCATGGGATAAAAAAGAGGTCGTAGCCCTTTTTGATACGCATGAGATTTTACGTCCACATAATTATCCAGACGGTGTCGAGGGTACTGGCTGTAAAGTGTATGAAGTTGATGGCGAAAAATTGGCGGTCTTAAATATTATGGGCTTTTACTCTATGCCGATGAGTGACAACGCTTTTAGATGTGCTCAAATGACAGTCTCAGAGTTAAAAGAGCAGGGCGTGTCAAATATATTTATAGATTTTCATGCTGAAGCTTCTAGCGAAAAGCGTGGCATGATGATGCTCCTTCAAGGTCAAGTGAGTGCTATTATAGGTACGCATACTCATATATCTAGCGATGATTTTCAAATCGCAAATGGAACTGCATACTTGAGCGATATGGGCTTAACTGGATGTAGGGATAATGTAATCGGAATGGATTCTAAAGTGCCCTTGAAACAATTTCTTACTGGTATGAAAGGTCATTTTGATATCCCTAAAAAGTGTAAAAAAATTATGCAAATTGCTATAATGAATATTGAAGATGGAAAATGTTCTAGTGCTTATAAGTTGAAAATATTTGATGATGCTAGAGTGATTAAGAGTGAGGCTTGGTTAGAAGACTAAGCGGTTATTTGGTAGTATCTATCGTTTGAGATGTATGAGTTGATAGCCAAAAGTTTTTTGGTAGTTGTTAAACTTGGGGTTGTGTTAGCAAGAGTGGCTTTTGGTTTGGCTACCAATGAAAACATAGTTGTATTTGCAATATATGCTACTTTAGCACCTTTTATAGATGACACAGTATTAAATTTTGTAACATTTGCCAATTCTTGATTTGATTCTATGTTTTGTTGAAGTTTTTGTCTATTGTTAAATATTTTGTTATTATTAATATAGTTAATCGGAGTATTTTTGAGATTAGTAGAGGAGACTTGGGAAGTATGAGAGAGTTTACTTGCAAATGCATTTGAAGGTTTTACCTTAGCATCATTAAATCCCTTTGTTTTAGAGGTTTTATCAGTTGTATTTGGATGTATATAAGTATTGTATGAGGATACAAACATAAATAAAACTCCTTTTTAATTCCTATATACATTATAAATCAACTTTACTTATGTCTATCTTTAAAAATTTTGATAAAATACTATTTATGATTACTTTTGAACTCTTTTTAGAAATTATTATATTTATGTTGCTCATCATTATATTTGCATTAAGCAAATACTTTTACAAAGAAAAAGAAGAAATTAAGCTTCGAACTCAAAAGCAGATAGAGGAACAAAAGATTCAAGAAAAAGAAAAACTACTCTCAGAGCGAAATAAGTTTGTATCTATGCGTGAGATGATTGAAAACATAGCTCATCAGTGGAGGCAACCTCTTTCTCAGATTAACTCCGCTGTTCTCTTAGTAGATGACCTCTTATTTGAAAAAAATATAAAAAGTATAGATATAGAAGAAAAGCTTTTAGAGATAGAGTCACAAACAGAGTACATGTCAAAAACAATAGATGATTTTAAAAACTTTTTTGAACCAAACAAAGAAAAAAAACCCTTTATGATGCATGAACTCCTTCAAAAATCTATATATATCTTAAAAGGTAATTTAAAATATAATGATATATCAGTAGAGACAAATTTAAACAATACTTTAAAATGTTTTGGCCACCCAAGTGAACTGCAACAAGTGTTAGTGGCAATTTTAAACAATGCAAAAGATGCCTTACTACAAAATAAAGTAAAAAATGCAAAAATAACTATTAACTCCAAAAAAATAGATGATAGTATAATTATAACTATCTGTGACAATGCTGGTGGGATTGATAATGCTTTTGTCAAAAAAATATTTGATCCATATTTTACAACGAAGCATAAGTCACAAGGGACTGGACTTGGTCTGTATATATCTAAATTGATTGTTGAAGAGAGTCTTAATGGCGAACTTAATGTAGAAAATATAGGTGATGGTGCATGTTTTGAGATTATACAAAGGTTAGCAAATGAGTGACGAAATAAAAAAATTTGATATTCTTTTTGTGGAAGATGAAAAAGCTATTCGAGATAATTATGTAAGATTTTTAAAAAGATATTTTGCAAATGTTTATGAAGCAGAAGATGGGGAAATTGCATATAAAATATATCAAGAAAAAAAACCACAAATACTCATAGTAGATTTGAATATTCCAAAATTAAATGGTTTGGAGCTTTTAGCAAAAATTAGAAAGATAGATCATAGCGTGAAGGCTATTATGTTGACTGCACATACTGAGTCAAAGTATTTACTTGAAGCTACATCTTTAAAATTAACAAAATACCTTGTCAAACCAGTCAATAGAGATACTCTAAAGAGTGCTCTTAACTTAGCCATCTCTGAACTTTCAAATTTCGAGGTTATTTCTAAAAATCTTATTTCTCTTAAAAATGGCTACTTATGGGACTTAAATAATTCAGAACTTATCAATAATAATGTTTCGATACTCTTAACAAATAAAGAAAGAAAAATCCTTTGTTTGTTTTTTAAAAATATAAATAAGACCCTCTCTTATGATGAAATTATTATGGATGTTTGGTATGATTATGAAGAAGATAAAATAGATGCATTAAAGACAATAATAAAAAATTTACGAAAGAAATTACCCAAAGATACGATTCAAAATGTATTTGCTGTTGGTTATAAGGTAGAGAATTGAAAACTATAAATAAACAGATTCGATTAACTTATGTAGTAGTGTTTAATTTTTTAGTATTTGGGATATTATTTTTTTTATATAACTATCTTAAAGATGCTATTATAGAAGCTAATAATGATGTGAATATTATTTTCAGTGGTGTCAGTATTGTTTTTATGGTTATTGGGATGAGTATTTTTGGCTTGAGTTTTCTTATGTATATATTTTTAAAAAAACAAAATGATAATCTTATAGAAGATTTGGAAAGTTTAAGTGAACATGTGCAAGATATCTCTTTGAAAGAGTATAGCTCAAACATTAACATTAAACACTACTCGGATTTTTTACACATCTCTTTAGCCCTCAAAAATATCGTTAAAAGACTCAATAAATAAGATTAAATTTTCGACTGAATTGTGATTTTATTTGCTTCAAAAAGTTCTATAGCTTTTACAACCATCGGTTCATCTTTTATATCTGTGCCATCTATCTCTTTTGTGTTGTCTGCTGAATCACAATTTGTTACACACGACGCACTTCCACCTATCTCTGCGTCTTCAACCATTGAGGTACTTTGAGGCTCGTTCATAGCTGGTTGCTGGATAATGGGTTGTTGTATTGATTGCTCTTCTTTGGAATCTTCTACTACTTCATTAGAACATGGCGTATGTTTGATCTTAGTTTCAAAGCCAAACTCTTCTCGCACAAGTTGCCTAATAGCACTAAATCCATGTTTCAAAATTTGTTTACATGTTTCGTTTGCACAACTTTCCCAAGTGAGTGTTTTGTCTTCGTAAGAGATAAATGAAATACTTTTTTCAAAACACTCCCCAAGTTCAGCATTTCTATCTTTGATGTTTGTAGTTAACTGTTCAAAGCGAGCAAGATTTGGGTCTATTTGTGTTGGTGGCGATTGTGGTTTGGATGGTGATGAAGGCGTTGTAAGTGTTGTACTCTCCTCTTTATCTTGCGTGGGTGAAGCTAGGTCTAAATTAAGAGGGATTTCCCCTAAATCTGCTCTTTGTACCTCTTTTTGGAGAGACTCTATCATCACATCAATCTCTTTGATGCGAAGTGCTTCCATCATTTTAAAAAAAATGAGACTTAAAACAAAAGAACCATCAGCATTAATGGCAAAAAGAGATTTCGAATCACTTAAAATTCTAAAAAATCTATCTATGATAAGTGTTGAAAAGAGTGCATCATTCGCATACATTCTATCTTTTATATAAGCGATTAGCTCATCTACTACCATTTCACTTTCATAGTCTTGTAGGACTTTTGTAAACTCAACAACCTTTGCATAATCTTTAGCAAATACAGCATTAAAAATTTCACTGATAAATTTAGGATCCACAAGACCTAACATCTCTGTAACTGTATTAACATCTACAAAATTTTTGGAAAATATTATAGCTTGGTCAAGGAGAGTGAGGGTGTCTCTTAGACTTCCATTTCCACTTCGAGCTAAAATTTCAAGTGCATCTATCTCATACTGTATCTCTTCTAAATTTAAAATATGTGCTAAATGGTCTATCACCTTGTTAAGTGCTATACTTTTAAATCTAAAATGTTGCGTACGAGAAAGGATAGTCGCTGGAAGTTTGAGTGGGTCAGTTGTAGCGAGTATAAACTTTACGTATGGTGGTGGTTCTTCTAGAGTTTTTAAAAGTGCATTAAAAGCTTCTTTTGTAAGCATATGGACTTCATCTATGATAAATATCTTATATCTTGCACTAGCTGGTTTGTATTTTGTTTGCTCTATTAGATCACGGATATCATCTATCTTTCTGGAACTAGCTGCATCCATCTCTACGATGTCAACATGACGATTTTCTAAGGCAGAGATACAGTTTTGACAAACTCCACAAGGCTGATGAGACAAACCCTCCTCACAGATGAGTGCCTTTGCAAAAATACGAGCTGTTGATGTTTTTCCACTCCCCCTTAATCCAGAAAATAGATAAGCATGCGAGAGCCTATTAGAATCAAGAGCAAGAGAAAGAGTCTGAGCTATAGTCTCTTGACCTATAAGTTCATCAAAATTAATAGGTCTATATTTTCTAGCTAATACTTCAGAACTTTCTTTCAATAATGCTCTCCTAATTAAATTGAAATTATTTTAGCATAAGTAATATTAAAAGTTAAATATATCATCCAAGTCATCATCTGAATTTTGCAACTCGCATTGTGGTATAAACATTTGCAATATCATTTCACAATCTGCTTGTATTGAATTGTCCATGAAGTGTAAGTCAGCACCGCCCTCTATAAAAAGTACCCGTAACCACATATCTATATTATTAATTAGGCCAGCTATTAAGTCAAGTTCATCGATGCTAAGGTTCAAAATTGCACTTTTGTTAGTATTTAATGTGTTTGAAAATTTTGTGATGATGTTTGCAATATTTGATATAGTGTCATAGTATCGAATGGTTAGACAAAACATAGATAAACAAGAACGTAAAGATATAAAGTATGCCTCATTGAACCCATGTCTATTTACGTGGTACAAGACCTCTTGCATGTCTTCATTAAGGTGTATAAGCTCCTCTAAGTCATCCTCTGTTATGAATGTATATGGAGAGATAGTTTTTGGTTCGTTTGTATTACTTGAGATGAGTTTTTTATGTCTTTTTATCTCTTTAGTTTTATTATCTAAAAGAATCTCTTCTTGTTTTGATTTATCTAGCTTAACGCTTATTTTATTGTCTTGTAGCAAAAAGATAGTAGAAGTTTTTTGAAGATAGTTTTCAAAGGAGTTTGCTAGATGCTTATTCCAAAAGGTAAAGTAAAAGTTTGCATCACTTTCTTCTAAAATGATTTCGAAAAAGTGAACTTCATGGTTGAGTACATAAGTATGTGCAAACTCATAAAACATTGATATAAAGTTATTCATTAAGATATATTTAGAATTATTGTGAGTATTTATAAAGTCCCAAAAATGTTCTAAATCTTCTTCTGTTTGTATCGATATCACATGTTTTATACTTGATATTGTGTAGTCGTTGTAAAGGTTAATAATTTTTTGTTTTTTTCTCATAAAAAATTGTATTAAATGAGAGTGACTGTATGGTTACAATCTTATAAAGATAACCACTTTCTTGCAATAAATTTTAATGCATCAGGGTTTTCTGAGGCAAAAAACTTTAGTTTTGGGTTTTTATATTGAGTAGAAAAATTGAACTTGTTTTCTAAATCTTCGACGATAGCATCACCTGAATGAATAAGCTTAGTAGCACTTCCAAAGTATGCTTGTAATGCTTGTTCGATGAGTGGAAAATGTGTACACCCGAGTATCACAGCATCTGGAGTTTTGTTGATACCTTTAAAGTAGTGTTGAAATACTTCATCTAAAATAGGGCCTTTAAATATTTCTTCTTCTACAAGCGGTACAAAAAGTCCCGTTGCTTTAGCCTCAACATAGTTAAAACCTTTATCTTTAAGACCTATGGTATATGATTTTGATGTGATAGTTGCTTTTGTTCCAAGCACAAGAATGTTGGAGCTTTTATCATGAAGGAAGTTTGCACAGGCTAAAACACCAGCTTCAACTACACCTACGATAGGACAAGTAGACGCTTCACGCATCTCATCAAGTGCATAGGCGCTTACAGTATTACAAGCGACTATGATGAGGTCAAGTTCAAAGTTTTTGAAAAACTCTACAGCTTCGATGCCGTAGCGGATGATGGTGTTTTTATCTTTAGTACCATAAGGGACACGAGCTGTGTCTCCATAATAGATAATCTCTTCAAAGAGTTGGTGTTCTAAGAGTGATTTGACAACTGTTAAACCACCAATGCCTGAATCAAAAACTCCTAATTTCATGACTATTGAGTGTTCATACTTTCAAGAAATTCTTCATTTGTAGTCTTTTTACCCATCGTTGTATAAATGAATTTAAGCGCTTCTATTTCGTTATCTTGTTTATTCATCATAGAACGAAGTATAAATACTTTTTGAAGTTTATCTGGACCGATGAGTAATTCATCTTTACGAGTTCCAGACTTAAGTACATCAATAGCTGGATAGATGCGTCTGTCAGCTATTTTTCTATCAAGAACTACTTCGGAGTTACCAGTACCTTTAAACTCTTCAAAAATCACTTCATCCATACGGCTTCCAGTATCAACAAGTGCAGTAGCGATGATAGTTAAACTTCCACCATTTTCGATATTACGAGCTGCTCCAAAGAAACGCTTAGGACGGTGAAGTGCATTAGCATCAACCCCACCAGAGAGGACTTTACCAGATGAAGGCGTAGCAGTATTGTATGCACGAGCAAGCCTTGTGATGGAGTCAAGTAAGATAACAACATCTTTACCTAACTCAACTCTACGTTTTGCTTTTTCTATAACCATTTCTGCAACTTTAACATGGTTTTTAGCTGGCATATCAAAAGTAGAACTATATACTTCCCCTTTAACGCTTCTTTCCATATCTGTAACTTCTTCTGGACGCTCATCAACTAGAAGTACCATCATATCTATCTCAGGATGATTGTGAGTGATACCATGCGCTATCTCTTTAAGCAGTTCAGTTTTACCACTTCTTGGTGGTGCAACGATAAGTCCACGTTGCCCTTTACCAATAGGAGCAAAAAGATCCATCATTCGACCAGTTAAACCTTTTTCTCTATACTCTAGTTTGATTTGGTCTAGTGCATAAAGTGGGGTAAGGTTTTCAAAAAGTGGACGTTTTTTACTCTCCTCAGGTGGAAGACTATTGACTGCTTCTATCTTGATGAGGGCATAGTAACGTTCTTGTTCTTTTGGCGGGCGAACTTGACCAGTGACTACATCCCCATTTCTAAGTGCAAATCTTTTAATTTGAGTGTTTGAAACGTAAGCATCATTGATACTCTCCCCAAAACTTTTATCGATAGAACGTATAAAACCGTAACCATCTTGCATAATCTCTAAGATACCACTAAAAAGTATATAACCACCTTGTTCAGTCTGTGCCTTTAAAATTTCAAAAATAACATCTTGACGTTTTAATTCTTGCGGGTGTTCTACTTTTAGTTCATCAGCGATTGTAATCAACTCTTCTATAGACTTAGCGCGGAGTTCATCTACGCTTGTTCCATTTACTGGTTTATGAGAACGAGATTTAGAGTTATTACGATTTGTGCTGCTGTTGTTGTTACGGTTGTTGTTACGAGGTGTTTGTGAAGTTGTTTCACTCATTAGAATTCTGCCTTAGTTTTTTTGGATTTTTTGCAGGGGGAAAGATTTTGAGATATATTATCTCGTTTGTTATAACCTAATTTTACACTAATAGTATAGATAAAGTCAAGTTTATTGGATTATAGAGTACTTATGTTCACCACTTTCTTGAAGTGAGTGCATATGTGTGTTTATTTTTTTGTATATATGAGGTAAAGAAGTTGTAGGATTTTTTACGTAATAGAGGATAGTTGAAAATGTAACTCTATTGACAAGTATCTCATCTCTAAAGGCTTTTAAGACTATTGATTGATAAAACTTGATTATAGGTTTTTTTTCTGCATTGTTTATAAGGACACCTATGCTTCCCCCATGAAGTCTTGCAACTATTGAGTTTGGTATAGCTTGGCTTTGTATCACTTTTGCAAAGCTTTTTATGATTTTATCTGTGTCAAAGAGTCCATATATTTGGTTAACTCTATCAAGCCTATCTATTTTAAAAGTAAGAAACCAAAATTTTTGTTCTCTTTTTTGGTTTTTAATTATTTGAGAATCGAAATATAAACTATTGTATAGCTTTGTAAGGGGGTCTGTTACACTGTACTGTGCAAGTTTATATTGTTTGTCTTTTATCTCTTCAAAATAGGACAGCACCTTGAGTTGCGTTTCAACTCTTACTTTTAATTCTATAGGATTAAAAGGTTTAAAAATATAGTCAATACCACCAGCCTTAAAGGCACGAGATATATACTCTATATCTGTTTGCGCAGTTAAAAATATGATAGGGATATCTTTTGTTTTAGAGTTTTCTTTTAAGTTCTCGCACACCTCAAAACCATTTTTGATGGGCATGTCTATGTCGAGTAAAATGAGGTGAATGTTATGTTGTTCAACATATCTCATAGCACTAAGCGGTTCTGTGGTGTAGAGAACTTTGTAGCCCTCACGTTTGAGGTAAACAGAGGCTATCTTGATGTTTATAATCTCATCATCAACAATTAAGATAGTAAAATCACTATTTTCTTTCATACGTTTATTTTACTGTTCCTCTTTAAGATTGGCTATGCCATCAACAACGGTAGAGATATTTACCTTTGCTTCAAGAAGTGCTTTTTGTGTTCTTTCCGCGAGCTTACGTACTTCATCTGCGACAACTGCAAAACCGCGCCCATGCTCACCTGCTCGTGCAGCTTCAATAGCAGCATTTAAAGCAAGAAGATTTGTTTGGTCAGCTATATCTGCTATAGTATTTAAAACCGCGTAGATATCACGGCTTTGCGTTTGTAAGGTAATGAGTTTTTCTTCTTGAAAAAAGTTTTCTTCAGACTCACTCTCCATAAACTTTTCTTTTTGTGTTTTTATAAGTTGCAACTCTTCTTCTAGTGTATAAACTACCTTTTTGTGGATAACTTTTAACTCTTGGATTTCTCTCTCTAAGTTGTTTTGGCTTGTTAGAAGTGTATTGTTCTTTTCTATAAGCATCCTATTTTCATTTTTAAGAAGTTTATCTTCTTTTTCTTGAGATTCTTTTTGTAGTTGTCTGTTTTGCTCTATGCGTTTTATCTCAGTAGCTAGCTCTTTATTTTCACTTTGAGTAACATAAACTTTTTTTTCTATCTGCTCTTTATCAATTTTTGCTACCTTTTTAACTTTTGAGAGAGCTCTTAGAAATGTCAAACCTGCAAGAAGCAAACCAACTATAAAACTAATGGCTAAAAATAAATACGAAACTGCAGGATTGTTTTTCTCTTTATAAACTATTTTATCTTTATATACTATCTTGTCTTGATAGATGAATTTATCTTGATAGACAATTTTTACCTTTGTCTTATCTTCAGCTTTTTGTGCATTTATGAGGTCTATACCATTTGTATTCATCTTTGTGTAGAGTTCTTTGAGTTTTTCTATCTGTTTGGCTGCAATGTTAGAATCACTTTCGTGTAAAGAGGCAATGGTGCTAAGAGTTTTATCTTGTAGTTTTTGCAGAGATGCAACTTTTGACTTATCTAGAGATAAAGCTGTTGTGATACTTTCATGAGTAGAAAGAACAAGGTAGTAAAGAGCAACTTTTTCTTCTGTTGATAGCATAGGGGCTATCTTGTCTATCTCTTTGTTGAGAGATTCGTAACTATCTTGTATAGTGTCTAATTCTGCTGAAACAAGGTGCGTTACAAATAAAAAAACAAGTATTATTTTATGCATAAGCGTATTATAGCATTAATTATGCAATTTATTATATGAAGCTTAAGCCCAAATAATTCCATAACAATCATCATACCTCCAAATTCATAAAATTTCATCTTTTTTTGAAGCCAGAAACACCTAAAAAGGCTAATAAATCATCTTTTATATATTTTTAACTCCA
>JALSLR010000063.1 GCA_026988245.1 Sulfurimonas sp. | reverse complement strand
AAGAGAATATACTTCATGCGCAGTCATCACTAAATGAGATGGATGAGAGGATATCTCATATGGGTGAAACAGTTGAAAAAGGCTTAGTTCAAGAACAAGCTATCGTTGATAAACTAGAGCAACTTTCATCGCAAATGCAAAGTATAAAAGATGTAGTAGGATCTATTAATGATATTGCTGATCAAACGAATCTATTAGCTTTAAATGCGGCCATAGAAGCTGCAAGAGCGGGTGAACATGGTCGAGGTTTTGCTGTCGTTGCTGATGAGGTCAGAAAGCTTGCAGAAAAAACGCAAAGTTCTTTAAACGAAATTAATAGTGTGATATCTGTATTTATGGAGTCAATTGCAACTGCAAATGCTGATATGGTTGTGAATAAAAAGGATTATGAAGATTTAGCGGGTGTGACTCAAAATATAAAAGAAAAAGCAAACTCTGTTGAAAGTGTAATGAATGAGGCTGTACGAATGAGTGAAAAATCATCTGAGATTTCACACAACCTTTCTGACAAAATTATGGAAATTATCGCAGAGATAGAAAAAATCGAAAGTTCTTCTAAAATTAACTTAATAAGTGTAGAAAGTATTTCAGAAGTTTCAAATAATTTAAGGGATACAGCTAAAGAATTAGATAAAAAAGTTTCTGTCTTTAGTGTTTAAACTATTTGTAACATAATTGTTACTAAACTTAGATATAATTTATTTTGTTAATGTTTATCAAAGGTTATAGTTGAGTAAGTACAGTCAAATCGCATCATATTTAGAGCATTTTTTAGAAAATGAAGTCAATAAAACGGGTATAAATAGTGTTGTTGTTGGTTTGAGTGGTGGTTTAGATTCTGCAGTTGTAGCAGTTTTGGCACACAAGGTATTTCAAGATAAACTTCTTTGTGTGAAAATGCCATCTCATTATTCTTCTTCAAGTTCACTCAATGATGCACAAGAGTTGTGCAAGTTGTTTTCAATGCCGTCTATAACAGTATCAATAGATGAAATGTTAAAGCCATACGAGAATCTACACCCTCAGATGAATAATCTACGACGTGGTAATCTCTCTGCAAGATTAAGAATGGCTACTTTATTTGATATTTCAGCTAGAGAAAATGCTTTAGTCTTGGGAACAAGTAATAAGAGTGAGCTTATGCTTGGTTATGGGACTCTGTATGGAGATCTCTCAAGTGCTATAAATCCTATAGGAGATTTGTATAAAAGTGAAGTCTTTGAGTTAGCAGAGTATCTTGGTGTAAACAAGTCAATTATCAAAAAGCCACCTTCAGCAGATTTGTGGGATGGGCAAAGTGATGAAGATGACTTGGGTTACACATATGCTCAGTTAGATGAGGCACTAAAGCTATATGTTGAAGATAGATTAGACAAAGAGGAGATAGTTAAAAAGGGAATTGATAGTGATATGTTAGATATGATAATTGAGAGAATTTTTCGGAACCATTTTAAAAGAAAAATGCCAGTTATCGCTAAATTAACATCAAGAACTATCAATCATGACTTTAATTATCCTAGGGATATAAGGTTATAAAAATTACATTTAAAAGGGTGATAAATGGAAGTATTATTTAGTAAGTATGAAAATGGTGTAAACGAGCACTCCAATGTGAGTGATGTGTTAGATGGTGAGCAACTTAACCAAGTAGAAGAGTTAGAATCAGAATTTTGTGAATATATTGGTGCAGAATATAGTGTAGCTACTTCGCACGGAACATCAGCTCTTCACCTTGCTATGTTAGCATTAGACTTGAAGCGTGGAGATAAAGTGGTTTGCTCAGTGAACTCACATCCAAATGTTCCCGAAGTAGTAAGGCACTTTGATGCTGAACCTATTTTTATAGATATTGATGAAAAGTTTTATAATATTAATCTAGACAAACTAGAAGCTTTCTTAGAAGAAAATCAATCTAAAAAATTAAAAGCGGTTATAGTTACACATATAGCTGGCGTTACTGTTGACTTAGAAAGACTCTATAGTATGGGAAAACTTTATAATGTTAAAATAGTTGAAGATGCTTGTGATGCTCTTGGTGCTACATACAAAGGAAATAAAATTGGCTCCACTGGGGCAGATATAACATGTTTTAATTTTTCATCTCATATGAGAGAAAATATATGTAATGGTGGAATGTTAGTAACGAATAATGAAGAGATTATGACAAGAGCAAAACTTTTAAATAATCATGCATTGGTGAAATCAGAAGGTGAATTAGACTATATTTATGATATTGTAGATATTGGGAATGACTATTCTATGAGTCAACTTGATGCGGCATATATCCGTGCACTGATTCAAAAACAAGATAAATGCATAGACAGAACTCAAGAGATTGCTTCTACATATAAAAAAGAATTAAGCGATACTCCACACATCACTATGCCAAGTGTCTACACAAGTGAAGACCCTTTTACTTTATTTATCATA
Organism: Sulfurimonas sp.; assembly: GCA_026988245.1. GTDB lineage: Bacteria > Campylobacterota > Campylobacteria > Campylobacterales > Sulfurimonadaceae > Sulfurimonas. The sequence goes on along the minus strand of JALSLR010000063.1, from coordinate 44,742 downwards.
AAAGTAGATAAAAATCGTGATTCATTTGCATTAGAGTTAAAAAATGCTGGTGTGCATACGGGGCTTCACTACATCCCTCTTCACTTAATAAGTTACTATAAGTCGAAATATTCATTAAAGGTTAATGCTTTTGGTGTAGCTCTTCGTTCTTACCAACAAGTACTTTCTCTCCCTATTTATGGAAGCATGAGTGATGCTGAAGTTAAATTTGTAATAGAGACTATTAAAAAAGTTGCAAAAACTAGAGTTTAGGTGAGTAAGTATTTTATATTTTGGGGTGAGAGATATCTTTTTAACCCCACATTTTTTCAAAATTTATTATCCTTAGTATTACTTCCCCTCTCTTGGCTTTACTGTGCCATTATGCTTATAAGGTATAAAATAAGTTCAGAGATAGATTTTGGCGTTGATATTATTAGTATAGGAAACCTTAGTGTAGGAGGAAGTGGTAAAACACCATTAACAACTACCTTAGCATCACACTATAAAAATGTAGCCATTATATTACGCGGATATGGACGAAATTCACAAGGAATGTATATAGTAAGTGATGGTAAAAATATATTACAAGATGTAGATGTTAGCGGTGATGAAGCTATGATATATGCACAAAAGATTCCTCATGCCATAGTAATTGTAAGTGAAAACAGAAAGATAGCGATACAACAAGCGAAGAGGATGGGTGTAGATATTATCTTTTTAGATGATGCCTATTCAAAACATGATATAAAAAAATGTGACCTTCTTATAGAGGTTAAAACAAAAAACAATAGATGTTTACCTTCTGGTGCATTTAGAGAAAGATTATGGCACTCAAAAAAAGCTTTGGTGCTAGTGGATGGTATAGATTTTTTTAGAAAAACTACACTTAAAGATAGATGTGATAAAATGTCACTTATAACTGCTATTGCAAGACCGCAAAGACTAGATTCATTTTTACCAAAAGTAGTGAGTAAGAACTATTTTGAAGATCATCATAACTTTACAAAAAATGAGGTAGAGTCAATTCTGCAAAAAGATAAAACAGAATCGGCATTAGTGACATATAAAGATTATGTAAAATTAGAAAAATTTAATATAAAGCTTTCTCTTTTAGATTTAGAGGTGGAAGTAGATGAAAAAATATACACATACATAGAGGACTACCGTGCAAAAAAAGATTGAAACAGTACAAACATTACTTGAAGCTCTCCCATTTATCAAAGAGTTTAACAAAGAAACTATAGTTATAAAGTATGGTGGTTCCGCTCAAACTTCACCACAGTTAAAAGAAAAATTTGCTGAAGATATTCTACTTATGTACTTAGTAGGGATAAAACCGGTTATAGTCCATGGTGGTGGTAAAAAAATTACCGATATGTTAGATGCTTTAAAAATCCAAACTAAGTTTATAGATGGACAAAGAGTAACCACTAAAGAGGTGATGCGTATAGCAGAGATGATTTTAAGTGGTGAGATAAATAAAGAGATAGTCTCCCTCTTAAACACACACGGAGCTAAAGCGATAGGTGTAAGTGGAAAAGATGCACACTTTATAAAAGCCAAAGCCAAAGATTTTTCAAAATGGGGACTTACGGGAAATATCACTAGTGTAGATGAAAAAGTGGTTTCGAACCTTATAGCGGAAAAATTTGTGCCTGTGATTGCTCCTATAGCAGCTGGCAATGAGATGGGTCACCCTGGTTACAATATAAATGCAGATTTGTGTGCATCTCAAGTTGCCAAGGCAATTGGTGCAAATAAGATTATATTTTTGACAGATACTCCAGGGGTACTTAACAAAGATAAAGAGTTACTTTCTACTTTAACAAAGAAAGAAGTTGAAGCTCTTAAACTAGATGGTACTATCCATGGTGGGATGGTGCCAAAGGTGGATGCTTGTTTAGAAGCTATTGATGGGGGAGTGCAAAAAGCACATATTATTGATGGTAGGTTAGAACACTCTATGTTACTTGAACTCTTTACATCTGCGGGTGTAGGCACTCAAATAATAGCCAACAAGTCTTAATTAACCATTATTAGATATAATCCCAAATCAATACAAGGAATTTAATATGAGTAAATATAGTGCTTTATTTGAAGATGAAGATGATGTGTTTTTAGGCTCACCAGTGAGCAAGTTAATGGATATAATATTTACTGCAAATAATGATGTCGTAAGATTTGATTTAGAAAATTTTATTCGTCAGAGAGCTGCTATGGAGATGTTATTAGAAGAGAGTGTAGGCGAGGACTACTTTGATAAAATGAAAATGTTAGAAGTTCAAAGAGCAGATGAACTTGAAAATAAAACAAAAAGTTTAGCTATAGAATTAACGGGTGAAATTGTTTCTAAGAGTGAATAAGAAATAATGAAACTTATCTTACAAGTAGTTTTTCTTTTAGGCCTTTTTTTAAACTCTCTTGAAGCGAGTGAGTTTAAGGAGGTCAAAGTTATTAAATTGAAAAAAGATAAACAACAAAAAATTCTTGTAAATTATGGGACATATTCTAAACTTTTTACTTTGCGATGGACCTTGTATAAAAATGATGGTTTAGTTGTTTTTCATTCGTATGATAAATATGTCTTTCAAAATATATTGTATTTAAAGTATAAAAATCAATTTGTTAAACAAGAACTTAAGTCCCGTGGTGCAGATATATTTACAACTCCATATCTGTTAGTAAAATTTAAAGAGTTTAACTATGAGACAAGAGAAGCAGTTTTTGAACTTCTTTTGTCTGATAGAAAAGCTCAAATAAATTTAAAGTATATATAGATTTTATAAAGAGGTGAGATGCAAAGAGTAGAACAAGAGATAGCTAGATTAATAGATGAATGTGACTATAAAGAAGTTACGCGACTCTTTAGTACTTTGAGTGGTGGTAAAAGACTGCGTGCAAAATTAATCTTAAAAATAGCACAAAATCATAAAGATGCACCACTCTTAGCAGCCATTGTAGAACTTATTCACGCGGCATCTTTACTTCATGATGATGTTATTGATGACGCCGAGCTTCGTCGTGGTGTGCCATCTGTCAATGCTACAGAGGACTCTAAAACAGCTGTGATGCTAGGGGATATTCTTTACTCAAAAGCATTTACCGAATTAGTCTCTTTTGATAAGGAAGTAGCCCGTACTATAGCCTCTTGTGTAACAGCACTTTCTAAAGGTGAGATGATGGATGTAAAGATGTCAGAGAGTTTCAATTATGATGAAAAGTTGTATCTTGATATGCTCTATCTAAAAACAGCGACGCTTATAGAAGCTGCCGCAAAAGCAAGTGCTCTTCTTGTTGATAAAGATGCAAGTAAGTACGCAACTTATGGAAGAAATCTAGGTTTGAGTTTTCAAATTATTGATGATATCCTTGATATTACAGCTGATGCTAAGACCTTGGGAAAACCAGCTTTAAATGACTTTGTAGAAGGTAAATGTACCCTTCCATATATTTATCTTTATCAACAACTTGAGGATGATGCAAAGAGTAGGCTTATTTCTTTACATAAAAAAGAATTAGATGAAGTAGATACTATATGGATAAAAGATATTATGAAAAAATATAAAACAGTTGAAAAATCATTTGAACTTGCTCTTAAACTTTCTAATGAAGCAAAGAGTGTTATGCATGAGGATAGCGATTTAGTTGCTATTTTAGATACCATGATAAAAAGAACTTTCTAATGCATTATTTAAATATAAGTTTTTCTCATAAAAATTCATCTCTAGAGATAAGAGAAAAATTAACTTATCCAGATGATAAACATAAAAATGGTTGTTTAACTAAACTTAATAAAAGTGGTGCAGTTAATGAAACGATGCTTATCTCTACTTGCAATAGAATGGAAATATTTTGTTCGTGTAATGATATTGAAACTGCGACGACGCATATCTTTGAGATGTTATGCGATAGAGCAGGAATTTCTTTAGAAGAACTACAAGGACGTGCAGATATTTATGATAACGCCTCCGCTATTCACCATCTCTTTTCAGTAGCATCTTCACTTGACTCTATGGTTGTGGGTGAGACACAAATAGCAGGGCAGTTAAAAGATGCTTTTCGTCATGCATATGACAACGGATATGCAGGAAAAAAGATAGCTAGAGTTATGCAAAAAGCTTTTAAATGCGCAGCAAATGTAAGAAATGCTACAAATATATCAACTAAACCAGTTTCAATAGCAAGTGTAGCAGTTGCAAAACTCAAGTCTGTTTTAGATGATGTGAAAGATAAAAAAACACTTATCATAGGTGTAGGTGATATGAGTGAGATTACTGCTAAAAATATGATAGCAGATGGTGCTGAAGTTTTTATCATGAATAGAACATTGCATAAGGCTGAAATATTAGCAGAAGAATTAGGTGCAAAAGTTTTACCATATGGAGAGTTACAGAGTGCTATCAATGAGTGTGAGATTCTCTTTAGTGCTACATCATCTAATGATCCTATTATTACAGATGAGATTATAGAGCGCTGTGATTTTAACAGGTATTGGTTTGATTTAGCTTTACCTCGTGATATAAGCTATCATAAGGGTGAAAAAATAAATCTTTATGTGATAGATGATTTAAAAGCTATAGCTGATGGTAATAAACAAGAACGAGAGATGGAAGCTAGAAAGGCACATGGTATTATAGGTAGAAGTGTTGTTGATTTTTTTGAGTTTTTAGACACATTAAACATGGAGCCACTCATAAAAGAGATATACCAAAAAGCTTATAAATCTGCTAAAATTGAATCAAAAAGAGTTTTGGAGAAGGGATTTATTCCTAAGCAATACGAGAAACAAGTGCATAAGTTAGCCGAGCAAACAGTAAAAAGGTTTTTACACGATATGACTAAAAATATGCGTAATGTATCTCATGAAGCAAAAACAGATAAACTTTCAACTGTAATGCAGTATGTAATCAAAGATATGAAGGAAAACAATGAGAAGAAGTAAAGCATTTATCCCAACAACAAAAGAGGTGCCTTCTGATGCGGTGCTAGCAAGTCATATATTTTTATCACGTGCAGGGTTTATCTCTCAAGTGGCATCGGGTCTTTACTCTTATATGCCACTAGCAAAAAAAGTTATTCGTAAAATTGAAAATATAATTCATGATGAGATGGCTCAAGTTGGGGCACAAGAGGTTGAACTTTCATTTGTAGCACCCTCAGATTTATGGATAGAAAGTGGAAGAATAGATAAGTTTGGAAAAGAACTTTTACGGTTTTATGATAGAAAAGAAAAACTTTTTGTTTTAGGACCTACTCATGAAGAGATGATGGTAGACTTAGTTCGTAATCGTGTGGTTTCATACAAAAATTTACCCTTAAACCTTTACCAAATCAAAACTAAATTTCGTGATGAAGTAAGACCTCGTTATGGTTTGATGCGTGGGCGTGAATTTATCATGAAAGATGGTTATAGTTTTCATACATCGACTGAGGACTTGGATAGAGAGTTTGATGCACTTGAAGTAGCATATAAAAAAATCATTACCAGACTTGGACTTGATTTTCGTGTAGTTGAAGCTGACAGTGGTGCCATTGGTGGTAGTGGTTCTAAAGAGATTATGGTTATAGCTGACTCTGGTGAGGATAATATAGCAGTTTGTGATACGTGTGAATATGGAGCAAATATCGAAGTTTTTCTTAATATGGATGAGTTAGATGAAGATTTTGATGCTAACTCTATTACAGATATTAAAACTATTAAAGGTGATGATAATTGCCCCCATTGCGCAGGGAAGCTTAGCCTTACTAAGGGTATAGAAGTAGGGCATATATTTAAGCTTGGTACTACCTATTCAGATGCATTAAAAGCGAAGTACTTAGATGAAAATGGACAAAGTCAGTCTTTTATCATGGGTACATATGGTATGGGTGTCTCTCGTTTAGTTGCCGCTGTAATAGAACAGCACCATGATGAGAATGGATGTATTTGGACAAAAGAGACTGCTCCGTATATGGTAAATATTATGATTTCAAATATCAAAGATGAGGCACAAAACACCTTGGGCGAGGAATTATATTTAAAACTTTTAGGTGAAAATATAGAAGTTATGATAGACGATAGAAAAGAGAGGTTTGGCTTTAAAATGAAAGATGCTGAGTTGATTGGTTTTCCTTACACTGTTATAATTGGCAAAGAATTAGCAAATGGAACAGTTGAGATTTATGATAGAAAAACTACTCTTAAAACAACAGTTTCAACTGGTGAGATTTATAAGAAAATAATGGAGCTAATGTAGATGATTTACTTTGTGGTGTATCTTTTTTTTGAAGTTTTAATCTCTGTGAATATATCATCATCTATTGGTGGTTTCGCTACTTTCTTCGAAATACTTTTGAGTGCAGCTTTTGGTATAATGATATTGTTAAATTTTAAAGAATCTTTAAAAGAGAATTTAACTGCGGTATCGTATAACTGCATAGACTTAGAAGAGTTTCAAAAGTTAAATTTATTTACACTCTTTGGAGCTATACTTTTGATTGTTCCCGGTTTTATGACAGATATACTCGGTGTACTGATGCAGTTTAGTGTTTTTACTACGATGCTAGTCAATAAGTACAATATGCATTCACAAAAATGTGACATAGTAAATGCAAGCTACAAGCAAAAAAATGAAAACTATATAAAGGAATCAGATGTTATTGATGTTGAAATCATTAGTGATAGGGCTACTACTAAGTAGTTCACTACAAGCAGGAGTTACCAATAAGGCAGTAGAGGATTTTTTAAACAAATCTTTTTCAAATAATAGAAATATTAAGTCTATAAATATACAAGTAGTATCTAGCATGGATGTGCAAACTATCAAAGGTTGGAGAGCTTTCATAGTTGAGATGAATGCTGTATTAAAAAAAGGTAACAGAAAAGTAAAACAAAAGATGATATGGTTTTCAAATGGCCAAGTTATTACGCAAGATTTGATAGATATAAAAACAGGGCAAACTTTAAAAGATTTGGTGTCACCAGTTTTTAAAGATGAATATTATAACAAAGATAATTTGATATACGGAAATGCTGATGCTAAACATAAGATAGTGATATTTTCAGATCCATTATGCCCATTTTGTAAATCTTATGTTCCTAATGCCATAAAATATATGAAAAAATATCCTAAAAAGTTTGCTGTATATTATTATCATTTTCCATTAGCTTCTCTTCACCCAGCATCTGTAGAACTAGTTAAAGCTGCCCATGTGGCTCAAAAGCAAGGTCTAAGAGATGTTGTACTTTATCTATATAATGTAAAACTAGATAATCCAAGAGAACGTGATGTATATAAAATATTACAAGCATTTAATAAAACTTTTAATACAAACGTAAAACCATCAGACATTAAATCAAAGGCAGTTCTAACACATTATAAAAATGACTTAGATTTAGCTGATACGCTTATGGTTCAAGGTACTCCAACTGTATTTTTTGATGGAAAAATTGATAAATCTAAAAATAAATATATGAAAGTTAAATAATAAATGACTAGCTTAACAATTGCAACAAGAGTTTCAGATTTAGCACTCTGGCAAGCATACCATATTAAAGATAGAGTAGAAGCTAAATATCCTGAAATAAAGGTACAACTCAATAAGATAGTTAGTAATGGGGATAAGGTATTAGATAAACCATTAGCCCTCATCGGAGGGAAGGGTCACTTTACAAAAGAGTTAGAAGATGAAATGTTAGCTGGAAATGCTGAGATGGCTGTTCACTCTCTTAAAGATGTACCAACCTATATTCCAGACGGATTAGAGTTAGCTTCAGTGACGCAAAGACAAGACCAAAGTGATGTTTTTTTATCTCACAAATATAAATCATTAGAAGATTTACCAAAGGGTGCGGTTGTTGGAACAACTAGTCTTCGACGACGGATGCAACTACTGCAACTACGCCCTGATCTTAAAGTGAAAGATTTACGCGGGAATGTAAATACAAGATTAAGAAAGCTTGCAGAGGGGCAGTATGATGCTATCATTTTGGCATATATTGGTTTATTTAGGCTAGATTTATTAAAAGATATTCCATTTACACAAAAACTATCTTTAGATATAATGATACCACCTATGGGACAAGCTGCCCTTGGTATAGAAATAGTAAAGGGTGATGCTAAACTGTTAGAGATAGCCGAATTTTTAAAAGATGATGCAACTTTTATTTGTACACAAATAGAAAGAGATTTTATATCAAGTATAGGTGCTGGATGTTCCGCTCCTGTTGCTTGTAATGCAGTAAAAGTTGGTGATGAAATTATTTTCAGAGTGATGCTAGGGTTTCCAGATGGAACAAACATCATGAAAGAAAGAGTTGTTGTAAGTATTGATGATGCTAAAGGGCTTGGTTTTGATATCGCAAAAAAGATGATTAGCAATGGCGCCATAGAGTTACTAAAAAATGCAGAAGATATCGCTTTTAAAGAAGAGATGCCTCAAAGACTATAAGGTGGGTTAAATGATAGCTGGTTTTGGTAACTCTTCTGCAGGATCAACTTTTCATCATGCTCTTAACCATAAAAATACTCTTTCATTGCCGGTACCGTTTAATATTCCAAAAGTTTTACATAATCTTATATTTGAAGAGATAGAATTAGACCTTGATGCAAAACAAAAAGATCTATTAGAAGCATTGCGTTTCTCCTACTTAGCATTACTAGACTTAGACAAAGAGTTTGCAACGAAACAAGCAGATTTAAAAAAACAAATATTGAAAGAGCCGGATAATATAAACCTAAAAGATGAATATGATGAAATTCGTTTAGATAAACAAGAAGCAAATTATGACTTTAAGTCGCTTGTAGAAGTTATCTTAGAAGTGTTAGAAAAAAAACAGATAGAGGCACTGCTAAGGTTTAGTAATATACTAGTATAGTATATGCTATAATCTTTTATCACATAAACAGGAAAAATTAAAATATATGAAAAAAACTATTCAATTATTAGAAAAATATAATGAAGTAAGATTTATTGATGATGAACTAGATATATATCTTGAAATTCCTCATTTAGCCTATGCTGAAGTGAAGAAAAAAGATGGGGGTTATGCGCTTGTTTTTACAAATGTAGTTGATAGAAAATCTGGAACTAAATTTGAAGAGCCAATTGTAATGAATGTTTTTTCCTCTTATAAAAGATGTGAAATACTTTTTGGCCGCACAATAGAATCTATCTCTGAAGAGATTACTAAACTTCTTCATATGAAACCACCATCAGGCTTTGGTGAAAAAATATCAATGGCAAAAGAGTTGTTTTCTTTGAAAAATATTTTTCCTAAGCGTTTAAAAGGGGAGGGTGAATGTCAACAAGTTAAATATTTAGATGAGGATGTAGACCTTTACAAATTGCCAGTATTAACTACATGGGAACAAGATGGTGGTCCTTTCATAACTATGGGACAGGTTTATACTCAAAGTTTTGATGGCGAGATGGTAAATCTTGGTATGTATAGACTTCAAGTTTATGATAAAAATACTTTAGGTATGCACTGGCAAGTGCATAAAGACTCTTCTCACTTTTTTGATCAGTATCAAAAAGCTGGTAAAAAAATGCCAGTATCTATAGCGATTGGTGGTAATCCACTCTATACTTGGTGTGCAACAGCTCCCCTCCCATATGGAGTAAATGAACTGTTAATGTATGGTTTAATTACTAAAAAACCAGCGAGATTGGTAAAATCTCTTACTACGCCTTTGTATATTCCTCAAGATGTTGATTATGTAATCGAAGGATGGGTAGAAACCCAAACTTTAAAAACAGAGGGTCCCTTTGGTGATCACACTGGATACTATACTTTAAAAGAGCCATACCCTTATATGAATGTAAGTGCAATAACTATGAAAAAAGAGCGTGCATTTTTAGCTACAGTAGTTGGAAAACCACCTTTAGAAGATAAGTATATGGGTTGGGCTACTGGAAAGATATTTTTTCCTTTACTAAAAACTACGACGCCTGATTTAATAGACTATCATATGCCAGAAAATGCTGGTTTTCATAATCTTATCTTAGCGAAAATGAAACCTCTTTATAAGGGTCATGCAAAACAGTTTATGCATGCCTTTTGGGGTGTAGGACAGATGAGCTTTGTGAAACATGCAATTTTTTTAGATGAATTTGCTCCAAGGTTAGAAAACTATGAGGCCTTAACTACATATATCCTTAATCGATTCTCTCCTAAGTCTATGTTCATTTCTGAAGGAATTTTAGATGCTTTAGATCACTCCTCCCCTGAAAGCTTAGTTGGTGGAAAATTGGGTATAGATGCTACTATAGCTCATAAAGTAGAAGCTCCACATCTACTTGGTGATAAAGAATTACTTACATATGTAAAAGAGCTTATCCCTGAGGTACAAGATCTGCATCAGTTTATGAGAAGAACGAAGAATCCTATTACAGTTATTAGTATAAATAAAACTAAAAATCTTAAAAAGTGTTTTGATAATATTATAAATTTAAGTACAAATATTCGCATAGTTATATTTATTGATGCTGAAAATAATGATATAGAAAACTCCTATATGACTCTTTGGCGTGTATCAAATAACATAGATGCACAGCGTGATATTTTTGTGTCAGGCCTCATGGTTGGTATTGACGCAACCAATAAAAATGCATTAGATAATTTTGACAGAGAGTGGCCTGATGATGTTGAATGTACCCCTCACATTGTAGAGTCCTTAAAGAACCGTGGTATTTGGGATTTAGATGAATCTATATATAAAAGGTATCAATTATAAATAACATCATTCAAATGTAACAAAATTTCGTGATGTATAAGCTAAATATAATATTTACTAATGTAATATGATTAGTAAAGTTTAAGGTTCTTAATGAAAAAAATAATTTTTATATTTATGTTACTTGTTTTATTTATAGCTATACCTTCTCAAGCCGCCTTATATAAAGGTCAAAGGGAGTTTAGTAAAGTATGCATGAAATGCCATATAGATGGTGAAGCCTTTGTTTCATCAATGAAGAAACGTACTTGGAAAAAATATATGAAAAAGAAAGGGAAAAAACTTTCTAGTGTTCATCTTAAATCAATAAAATTTAAAGAACATAAAAAATATAAAAAATATAAAAAATATTTTACAAGTAAAAAATTTAAAAAGAAAGTTAGACACTTAAAACAATTCGTAATAGAATATGCAAAAGATAGTGGTAACGTCCCTGCTTGTAATTAATCACTCTCTTTTATAAACTCCTATTTAACCTTATTTAGCTAAAATACCAAACTTTAATTATTATTTAATAAGGAAAATTCTATGTCAAAAATGTGGTCTGGTCGTTTTAGTGCGAATGCTTCAAGTCTTTTAGATGAATTTAATGCGTCAATTATGTATGATAGAGAGCTTTATATAGAAGATATAGAAGGTTCTTTAGCGCATGCTTCTATGCTTGCTAAGCAAGCTATTTTAACTACTGAAGAATTAAAAGATATTATTAATGGTCTTAATACTGTCAAGCAAGAGATAGAAGAGGGTACGTTTGAATGGAATATTGCAGATGAAGATCTTCATATGGGCATTGAAAAACGTCTCACAGCTCTTATTGGGGATGCAGGAAAGAAGCTGCACACAGGTAGAAGTAGAAATGATCAAGTTGCTGTTGATTTTCGCCGTTGGACATTAAAGAAGAATTTGCAAATTGTTGATGCTCTTAAGAATCTCATGCATGAGGTGTTAGTTGTAGCAAGCAAGCATACAGAAACTTTAATCCCTGGGATGACTCACTTGCAACATGCACAACCTACAAACTTTGGTTTTCATCTTGGTGCATATTTAGCTATGTTCAAGCGTGATATAGCTCGGTTTGAAGATTCTTATAAAAGAAATAATATTTCACCGCTAGGTTGTGCTGCACTTGCAGGGACACCTCATAATCTCGATAGAGATATGACAGCAACGCTTTTAGGTTTTGATAGTGTATCAACAAACTGTTTAGATACAGTAAGTGATAGAGATTTTGCTTTAGAGATTTTATTTAATATATCTACCATGATGATGCATATTTCTCGTTTAAGTGAAGAATTAGTTATGTGGTCATCATATGAATTTGGTTTTGTTGAGTTAAGTGATGAGTATTCAACGGGTAGTTCTATCATGCCACAAAAGAAAAACCCAGATGTTCCAGAATTACTACGTGGAAAAACTGGCAGAGTATATGGCTCATTGATGGGACTCTTAACTGTGATGAAAGGTTTACCACTTGCATATAATAAGGATACCCAAGAAGATAAAGAGGGTGTGTTTGATGCAGTGAAAACTGCTGAAATTTCTTTAGAAATATTAGCTGAAGCTATTAAAACGATGGATGTAAAAGCAGATAACATGGAAGCAGCATGTGCAGTAGGTCATCTAGCTGCTACAGATTTAGCTGATTATTTAGTTGAAAAATGTAATATTCCATTTCGTGAAGCGCATTTTATTACAGGACATGCAGTAGCAAAAAGTGAAGAATTGAATATTGATTTAAGTTCAATTGATTTTAGTGAACTTAAAAAAATTGATGCAAGAATTAATGAAGATGTAATGGAATTCTTGGTTCTTCGTAATTCTATGAATGCAAGAAAGTCAGCTGGTGGAACTGCTACTATTAGAACAATAGAACAGTTGAAATTTTTTAAAGATTTTTTAAAGGGATAGTTAATTGACACATAAATATGTCAATTTGACATATTTTCTACATTTATTCTTAATATACTCTATCATAAATAAAAATAAGGATTTAATTATGATAGAGATGGCAATAGTATTAGTATCAAGTAGTATTTTAGTGATAATGGCATATGAAATTTCTGCGAACAAGACTAGAAGATGGGGAGAAAATAGTAGAGGTTTTTTTTAATAATCTTGACTAAAGAGTAGTTAAAAACTACCCTTTGGATCAGAGTCTGTAAAATGTCCCCATTTTAGTTTACTCCCACCCAGAACATGAAAGTGCAAGTGTTTCACTTCTTGCCCTCCATTGTCCCCAATATTTGTAATAACTCGGTATCCACTTTTGTCAATATTTAGTTTTTTTACTAATTTTTGTATAAATGGTGTAGCGCTAGCCATAGTTTTTGCGTTCACATCGTTGAAACTCTCAATATGTTTTTTTGGAATGACTAAGATATGAACAGGAGCTTTAGGATTTATATCATGGAAGGCGAGAAAGTTATCATCTTCAAGCTCTTTATTTGATGGAATTTCTCCATTTATTATTTTACAAAACAAACACATATTTTTTCCTTTGATAGGTGAAATTATTTAATACTCTTACGTATATAATTGTATCATATAAAATGATAAACAAAGCTGTTTGTAAATATATTTAGATATAATCCTTTTAAAATTTATAACATACGGGTGAGACTATTGAAAGAGTGGTATGATGCGATAAACAACGCTACTAACGTTGACGCAATTGAAGAGATAAGAATCTCTATATTTGGTAAAAAAGGAGTCTTAGCAACAGAGTTTGCTAAGATGAAAACAGCATCAAATGAAGACAAATCAAAGATAGCAAAAGAGTTAAATACTCATAAAAGTGCACTAATGAATGAGCTTAGCGTTAAAAAAACTGAGCTACAAACACAAGAGCTAGAATTAGCAATGCAAGCAGAGGGTCTAGATGTTTCTTTGTATAGCACCTCAAGTGAAGCAGGTGCATTGCATCCTGTGATGGAAACGATGGATAGAATAGTTGAGTATTTTGCAGCCTTGAATTTTGCAGTGAAAACTGGTGGTATGGTAGAAGATGATTTTAATAATTTTGAAGCACTTAACCTTCCAAAATACCATCCAGCTAGAGATATGCAAGATACATTTTATTTTAAAGATGAGATGCTTCTTCGTACACATACTTCTCCTGTTCAGATAAGAACCATGATGGCACAAAAACCTCCTATTCGTATGATAGCTCCTGGAGCAGTATTCCGTCGTGACTACGATATAACGCATACTCCTATGTTTCATCAGATAGAGGGACTTTTAGTGGATGAAAAAGGGAAGGTGTCTTTTGCAAATTTAAAGTTTATACTTGAAGATTTTTTAAAGTTTATGTTTGGAGAAGTAGAGGTGCGATTTCGCCCATCTTTTTTCCCTTTTACAGAGCCATCAGCAGAGGCTGATATCTCATGTGTATTTTGTAAAGGTGATGGTTGTCGTGTATGTTCACATACTGGTTGGCTTGAAGTTTTAGGTTGTGGTATCGTCGATCCAAACGTTTTTGAAGCGGTAAAATATGAAAATGTAAGTGGATATGCCTTTGGTCTAGGAGTAGAGCGTTTTGCTATGCTCATACACCAAATAGGTGATTTACGCTCTTTGTTTGAGGGTGATATAAAGCTATTGGAGCAATTTAGATGATAGTTACTAGAAGTTGGTTAAATGAGTGGATTGATTTAGAAGATATTGCTACAGATACATTGTGTAAAACTTTTAATTCTATTGGGTTAGAAGTAGATAGACTTTTAACATATGCTGTCCCCAAGAAGATAATTTTTGGAAAAGTCCTTGAGTGTGAAAAGCATCCGGATGCTGATAAGCTGAATGTATGTAAAGTAGATATCGGAACAAGCATCCGTCAAATTGTTTGTGGAGCTTCGAATGTAAGAGAAGGCTTGCAAGTAGTTGTTGCAACAATAGGTGCTCAAATGCCTAGTGGTTTAACTATTAAGCCGGTTAAGCTTCGTGGTGTAGAGTCTGAAGGTATGATATGTTCAGCATCTGAAATAGGGTTACCAGATTTTATGGATGGAATTATAGAAATAGATGAATCTGTTCAAAATGTAAAGCTCGGGGATGAAGTAAACAAGCATCCTCTTTTTAGTGATGACTTAATAGAAATAGAGTTGACTGCAAATCGTGGAGACTGCTTAAGTATACGCGGAGTTGCTCGTGATCTAAGTGCAGCATTTAATCGTCCATTAAAAGATGTAGTTATTAATACAAATGAAGATAAACGTGTTGGAATAGGTCGCATATTAAACCTTTCTCACGATAAAGACTATCATGTAAATCTTCGGTATAAGGCAGTTGATTTAAATAACTTAGTACTTCCTTTAGTTATTAAACTTAGATTATCTCAAATAGAGGAAACAAGAGAGTCTTGTATCCTTGCTTTAATGCTTTATGCTACACATAGCAGTGGAGTTATTTTAAGGGCTTATGAACATAGTTTTTTTCAATGTGATAAAGAGAGTATGGCTAAAATAGATTTAGCTGAATGTGAAAATAATTTTGCATGTATCTATACCACTGATAAGAAAAAAGCATCTACTGTAGGAATTATTCAAGAAGATGATTCTTTAGCAAAAATTGATACTGGAATAGTCCTAATTGAAGCGAGCTATATCCCTCCAGAAATTATATCTAAGCAGATGCAAGAATCTAAAATAAAGTCAGGACCACTTTATTACAAAACATCACGTGGAAGTGAACCTGAATTAAATCAAGGTCTTGATTATTGTATGAAAATGATAGAGATGAATTCAGAATCAGACATTTATGGTGGAGTTATAGAACTTTGTGATAATTATGAAAACTCAATTGTTACAATTTCTAAAGATGAAATAGATGCAATTATAGGCTTTAGTGTTGATAAATCAGAGATTACTAAACTACTTAAAAATTTAGGTTTTGACACTTCGAAGTCTCAAGGTGATTCTTATGTTATATCGGTACCAAGGTATCGCCATGATATTAAGAACAAGCAAGATATAGTTGAAGAGATAGTTCGGCTAGTAGGTATAGATAACATCCCTTCAAAACCATTTGAATTAAAAGAAGAAAATCGTTTAGAAGATGACTACTTTTGGTATAAAAAACGTAAAACATATAGACATAAAGCAGCCAATAGCGGATTTTTTGAATCTCTTCACTTTGTATTTGATGAGAAAAAAGTATTAGATAGTTACGGCTTTGAAATTTTAGTGTCACAAAAAGAGTTACTGAATCCCATTGTCAATACGCTAGATACCTTGAGACCAACACTTTTAACTGGAATGTTAAAGGCGGCATCTGCGAATGCGAAGAATGGTTATTCATCTATCAAGTTATTTGAAATTGGTTCTGTTTTTGATAAGGAACGTACAGAAAGTGTAAAAATGTCTATGCTTTTTAGTGGGTTTCAAACAAAATATTCTTTAGCAAACTCTGGAAAGCCAGCAAAGATTGATTTTGCCTATTTTGTTCAAAAAGTAACGGATATTATAGGTTCTTTTGAATTAGAGGCATTTGAAACATCTCACTCCTTATCACACAAGTATCAATGTGCAAATGTGATTTTAAATGGAGAAGTGATTGGCGAACTTTTTCGAGTCCATCCAAATGTAGAAACTGATTATGATTTAGATACTACTTTTTTGTGTGAGCTTTCATTTGATAAACTATCAACTGAGTTAAAAACGGCAGTGAAAACTTCAAAATATCAAACTTCGCAAAGAGATCTTAGCATCATAATGCCAAAGTCCATGAAATATTCTAGTGTTAAATCTGTCATTGAGACTGCTAAAACAAATGAAATTATAGCGTTTGATGCAGTTGATATGTATAGTGATGAGTCTTTAGGTGATGCCATGAGTTTGACTATCCGTTTTACACTTCAAAGAGATGATAGAACTTTAGAAGAAGAAGACATAACTTCATCTATGGAAACAGTTTTAGAAGCTTTAAAATCTAAGTTAGAGATAGGTCTTAGATAACTATGAGTAATGTTAAGGTAGATGTAGCACAAGGTTTTTCTCTTAGTATAGCTACAATTGCACCAGACAAGTCTATTTCACATCGAAGTGTAATGTTTTCTATGCTTGCTAATGGTACAAGTGAAATTAAGAATTTTTTACGAGCAGAAGATACACTTAACTCTTTAAAAATTGTAAAAAACCTTGGTGCAAAAGTTTATGATGATGGAGAGACTATAAAAATATCTTCTGATGGAATAAAAGAGCCATTTGAGATACTTGATTGTGGAAATTCTGGAACCGGTATGAGACTTTTTTGTGGCTTACTCTCCTCTGCAAAGGGACATTTCGTTTTAACTGGAGATAAATATCTTCGTTCGCGTCCCATGAAGAGAGTGACAATGCCTTTGCGTGATATTGGTGCAATATTTGATGGAAGAGATGATGCAAATTTAGCACCTCTTAGCATCAGAGGTTCCTCCTTAAAAGCTTTTAATTATCAATCTAAAATAGCTTCAGCACAGGTCAAGTCTTGTATGATACTAGCAGCTCTACGTGCTGATGGTGTGTGTACGTATACTGAACCAGAACTTTCTCGTGATCATACTGAAAGAATGTTAAAAGGGATGGGTGCGGATATTAAAGTTGATGGCTTAAAAACTACTATAACCCCTATGAAACAACTTTTGTCCCCTCTTAATATTAGAATTCCAGCTGATCCTTCTTCTGCATTTTTCTTTGCAGTAGCTACTGCTATTACTCCTGATGCTAAGATAGTATTAGAGGGTGTAACTCTCAATGAAACACGAATAGAAGCTTTTAAAGCCTTAGAGCGTATGGGTGCAATTATTCGGTATGAACTTACAGATGATAAATATGAGCCTATAGGAAACATTCATGTAGAATATGCCCCTCTACGAGCGATAACCATAGAAGATAATATCTCTTGGCTTATAGATGAACTTCCAGCACTTAGTATTGCGTTTGCATGTGCAGATGGTGTGAGTGTAGTTAAAAATGCTGAGGAGTTACGGGTCAAAGAGTCTGACAGAATATCAACTGTTGTGGATGGACTCAATGCGTGTGGTATCACAACAACTGAATATCAAGATGGTTATACAGTAACTGGTGGTATTTTAAAATCTGCAATTGTAGATAGTGATGGTGATCATCGTATAGCGATGAGTTTTATCATCGCAGGCTTAAGGTGTGGAATGCAAGTGACTGACTTAGATTGTATCAATACATCTTTTCCTAATTTTTTTGAACTTTTACAAAAGATTACGAAAGTAGAGTTAAACAAATGAAGATACAGTTAGCTGAAAATTATGGTTTTTGTTTTGGTGTGAAACGTGCAATTAAGATAGCCGAAGAAAATAAAAATGCTTCAACCTATGGTCCTTTAATTCATAACTCTAAAGAGATAGCAAGACTTGATGCAGATTTCCAAGTAGGCTTAACAGATGATTTTAATGTGTTTAAAGAGGGTGATAAAGCAATAGTACGTACACATGGAATACAAAAAAATGAACTTGCAGAACTTAAAAAAAATAAAGTAAATGTAGTAGACGCAACTTGTCCATATGTAACAAAACCTCAAGAGATAGCTCAAGAGATGAGTGAAGCTGGGTATAGTGTAGTTATATTTGGAGATGAAGCTCATCCTGAGATCAAGGGTGTTAAATCTTACGCTACGCATGGTGCATTGGTAGTTACTTGTTCAAAAGAATTAAAAGATTTAAAATTAAAAGAAAAAATTGCTCTTATAGCACAAACAACGAGAAAAGTTGAAGATTATATGGAAGTTGCAAACTACTTGATACCTCGCTATAAAGAGGTTAGAGTTTTTAATACTATTTGCAATGCAACATTTGAAAATCAAGAAGCAGTTCTAAATATTTCTAAACAAGCTGATATCATGCTTGTTATTGGTGGAAAAAACTCCTCTAATACAAAACAGTTATTTAGTATATCTCATGATAATTGTCAAGATTCTTACCATATCGAAGATGAAAACGACTTAGACTTTTCTTGGTTTAAAGGCAAGCATTTTTGTGGAATCAGTGCAGGAGCATCTACTCCTGATTGGATAATTCAAAACGTAGTCCACGCGATAGAAAAAAACATCAATAAAAATCTTTCTAATTAATACCTATATAATGAAATTTTTGGTATAATCACGCAATTTTTAAACACAGAGGTATAGGTAATGGCGTTCGATAACGAATCATTTGAAGAAGAAGAAAATTTTGCAGAGATGTTTGCTGCAACAGAAAAGAAACAAGAATCAAGCCGTATAGTTGAGGGTGAGATTGTTGAGATGCAAGCAGAAGACAATAGAGCACTTGTTGGTGTTGGTGATAAGCTAGAAGGTATTTTAAACCTTGATGAGATTCGTGACGAATCTGGTGAACTTAAGTTTGGTACGGGCGATAAGATTAAAGTCATGATAATTGGATACTATAATGAACGTCCAAAAATTTCATATAAAAAAGTTTTAGAGCAAGAAAAAACTATTGAGTTTATTGATGCACATAAAGATGACTTTGAAGAGTTAATCATCGAAGGTATAATCACAAAGAAAAATCGTGGTGGATATGTTGTTGAAGCAGATGCAGTTTCTTTCTTTATGCCACGTTCATTGGCAGCATTTAAAGATACAGATGAAGTTGTTGGTCGTAAGATTAAAGCGCAAGTTATTAAAGTAGATGAAAAAGAAAACTCGATAGTAGTTTCTCGTCGTAAACTTTTCAATGAAGAGCGTAAGCGTAAAAAAGAGATTATTGATAAACTTATGGAAGAAGATACTATCGTTGAAGGTACTATCAAGAAAATTACTTCTTATGGTATGTTTGTTGATGTTGGTGGAGCTGATGGTCTTGTGCATTATAATGAGATTTCTTATAAGGGTCCAGTAAATCCTTCTAAGCTTTACAATGAAGGCGATGTAGTAACTGTTAAGGCTATTTCATACGACAAAGATAAACGTCATTTATCTCTTTCTATTAAAGCTGTTCATCCCGATCCATGGGAAGAGGTTGAGTCTGAATTAGATGAAGGTGATACAATCACTGTAACAGTTTCTAATGTAGAAGCGTATGGTGTATTTGTTGACCTAGGAAATGATATAGAAGGTTTCTTACATATCTCTGAAATAAGCTGGAATAAAAATGTAAAAAATCCAAATGATTACTTAGAAGTTGGTCAAGAAATTGATGTTGAAGTTATAGAAATTAACCCTAAAACTCATAAATTAAGAGTATCTCTTAAAAAATTACTTCCAAAACCATTTGACGAGTTTATGAAAAAATTCTCAGAAGGTGACGTTGTTACTGGAGAGATAACATCTTTAACTGATTTTGGAGCTTTTGTTCGTATCGAAGGCGTTGAAGGTCTTTTACATAACCAAGATATCTCATGGGATAAAAATACTAAATGTAAAGATGTTCTTAAATCTGGTGATGAGATAGAAGTAAAAATTGCAAAAATTAATGAAGAAGATCAAAAGATTTCACTTAATCGTAAAACTTTACTTGAGTCACCAATCGATGCATTTGCTAAAACTCATAAAGTAAACACTGCTATCACTGGAACTATCCGTGATATTAAAGACTTTGGCGTATTTGTTTCACTTGAAGATGGTGTTGATGCCCTTATTCGTGATGAAGACTTGACTCCATTAGTTAAAGAAGAATTAGAAGCTGGTCAAGAGATAGAAGCTGCTATCGCTGTTATTGATACACGTCGTGACCGTATCCGTTTAAGTGTTAAAAAATTAGACTATATTAAATCTCAAGAAATGCTTGAAGAAATCAATGATAATGAATCACACTCTTTAGGTGATTTAATTAAAGACAAAATAAAGTAAGATGCATACTCTTTTAAAGTGGCTAACTCCCCTTATTGGGGTAGGGGTTGCCATTTTTATAGTAATGTTTTTAATAAACATTAATGCTTCAAAAAAAATTAATAATTTAGAACCACTTGAGCTTCAAAATGCTATATCTACGAAAGATAAAGCAAAAATTTGGCTTAATCATTTTTCAAAAACACAAAGACTAGGGTATTTTTATCCTGTTAATGAGGTTTATGTTGAAACCTCCCTTGATGAAAAAATAACTAGCAATATAATTTATAAATTATCCGCTTCTCTTATTGACCCATATCAACTCTTTTGTTTAAAAGAGGAGCTAACCCAACATGAATTGAAGTACTATCTTAAACGCGATAAACTAGGAGTAGAGTTGGATATTTACTCAAAAGATATAAAAAAGCTAAATTCTTTAGTTAGCGTACTGAAAAATTACCAAATTATAGCCGAAGTTAGGCTGCATAAAGAGGATAAATAGATGCAAAAAAAATATAACGTAGTAGTGTGTGACCATATTCACCAAGCTGGACTTGAGATGCTTGAAAATGATGAAAATATTAATTTTATCATGGCAGCTGATGTTGATAAAACAGAGTTAATTGAAAAAATTATTCCTACAGCTGATGTAGCGATTACTAGAAGTTCAACAGACGTTGATGCTAAGTTTATCGCTAAAGCTACAAACATGAAAGCAATTGTTCGTGCTGGGGTAGGTGTTGATAATGTAGATATGCCAGGGTGCTCAAAAGAGGGTATTATAGTTATGAATGTACCAACAGCTAATACTATAGCTGCAGTTGAACTTACTATGACACACATGCTCTCTTGTATGAGAATGTTTCCGTATTCGCATAATCATTTAAAAACTGATAGAATCTGGAAACGCGAAAAGTGGTATGGTTATGAGCTTAAAGGCAAAAAACTAGGTGTTATCGGTTTTGGTAATATAGGAAGTCGTGTCGCAAAACGTGCAGCTGCTTTTGAAATGGATATTGTTGCATTTGATCCCTACATCCATCCATCTAAGGTAACTGACTTAGATATGACATATACAAAAGATTTTGCAGATATATTGGCATGTGATATTATTACTATCCATACACCAAAAAATAAAGAAACACTAGATATTATCAATGATGCTGAGATAGCTCAGATGAAAGATGGTGTAGTTCTTATAAACTGTGCACGTGGTGGTCTTTATAATGAAGATGCACTTTATAAAGGTTTGACTTCTGGTAAAATCCGTTTTGCTGGTATTGATGTATTTATCAAGGAGCCTGCTATAAATCATCCTCTTTTAGATCTTGACAATGTGACTGTATCTCCGCACTTAGGTGCTAATACTTTTGAGTCTCAGTATAATATCGGTACACAAGCAGCCCAAAATGCTATTGCTGCTGCTAAAGGTATCTCTTATGCTCATGCTATGAACTTACCAATAGATGAAAGTACCATCCCTTCCTTTGTTAAACCATTTTTAGAGATGGGACAAAGGATTGGTTTCTTAGAGTCTCAGATGAATAAAAGCCAAATCATTAGCATCAAAGTAAGTGGTTACGGTGAAATAGCTGAGTATGTTGAGTCTCTTTCTACCTTTGTTGCTGTTGGTGCAATGAGTCAAAACTCTAGCGATACTATTAATTATGTAAATGCAGAGTTTGTTGCTAAAGAAAAAGGTATTAATATTGAAGCTGAGAATGGTGGAGATTCAAGTGTATTTAAAAATCTCATTACTATTAAACTTACCACATCTGAAGGCACAACCACTATAAGTGCTACTATCTTTGATGATAATGTACAACGTATTGTAGCCATCAATGGTTTCGATATTGAGGTTGCTCTTCGTGGTGATATGGTTATGGTGAAAAATACTGACGTTCCTGGTGTTATAGGAAGCGTTGGTACCATTTTAGCAAATAATAATGTTAATATTTCAGACTTTTCATTATCGAGAAATGATAAGGGTGAGGCTCTTGCAGTTATCTTGGTTGACGGTGCAGTAAGTGAAAATACTATGACAGCCTTGGATACTCTTGAAGCAACAATAACTGTAAATTACGCAAAAATTTAAATCATTGTCCATGCATAAGTGCATGGATAACGATTAATAGATTTATTTTTCTTCTTCTTCTTTTTCATTACTAATAGGTTTCATCGCAGGAAATAAAAGTACATCTCTTATGCTATGCTCATTTGTCAGTAACATAACAAGTCTATCAATACCGATTCCTTGACCTGCAGTTGGAGCCATTCCATAGCTAAGAGCATCTATAAAGTCTTCATCCATCTCATGTGCCTCATCATCACCAGCATCCTTAGCATCAACCTGACCTTTGAAACGTTCATATTGGTCAATAGGGTCATTAAGTTCACTAAAAGCATTAGCAATCTCACGTCCAGCAATAAAAAGTTCAAATCTTTCAGTGATAGCTGGATTATCATCGCTACGACGAGCAAGAGGAGAAATCTCTACTGGGTACTCTGTTATAAATGTAGGGTCAATGAGTTTTTCTTCAACAAATTCATCAAAAAGTTCACCTTGAAGTTGCCCTAAGTTGAGTTTAGGTTTAACAGTAATATTTTTTGATTTTAAGAAGTTTATTATTTTTTCTTTGTCATTTGTTACTTCTGCAGGAACCCCGCCAACACTTGTTAATGATTCTATGAGAGGTATCTCCATAAAATTATTGAAATTAACTTCCAATTCGCCATATGGTAAACGAGATGGAAGGTCTAAATGTTCAAAGAGGTACTGAAAATACTCTTTGGTAATTTCTATTAAATCTTTATAGGTTTTATAAGCCCAATAAAATTCTATTGAGGTAAATTCAGGGTTATGTGTAGCATCCATACCTTCGTTTCTAAAGTTACGGTTTATCTCAAACACAGCTTCAAAGCCACCTACTATAAGTCTTTTGAGATAAAGCTCAGGGGCAATTCTTAAGTATCTATCAATAGATAATGCATTATGATGAGTTACAAATGGTTTAGCGTTCGCTCCACCTGGTATAGGATGCATCATAGGAGTTTCCACTTCCAAAAAGCCTTTATCCTCAAAAAATCTTCTTGTTAAAGAGATGACTTTTGAACGAGTTTGAAAAGTTTTACGTACCTCTGCGTTCATAATAAGGTCTAGATATCTTTTTCTGTATCGAATCTCTTTATCTGTTACCCCGTGAAATTTTTCAGGAAGTGGAGCAATTGCTTTTGTAAGAAGTTTAAGTGCAGTTGCATGGATGGAAAGTTCACCTTTACCTGTGATAAAAGGATAACCCTCAACTTCTATGATATCTCCAACTTCAATATGTTTCTTAAAAATAGTATTATAAAAATCTTGGGGAAGATTGTCACGAGCTACATATACTTGAAGCATTCCACTTTCATCTTCTATCTTGACAAAACTAGCTTTTCCCATAATTCGAAGAAGTTTAATGCGTCCACTTACAATGTAATGACGGTTTTCATCTCTTTTATTTTCTTTATTTTCTATGTCTTCATTTACATTTAAATATTTCTCAATAGTAGTATTTCTTTGAGAGTCGTTAGAGTAGGGGTTAAAACCTGCCTCTTTGAGTAGCTGTGCTTTTTCAATTCTTTGTTGCACATATTTATTTTCAAAAGCCAATCGTTATCCTTAATTAAGTTAATTTATTTTTATTTACAATCTTTACAGATACCATAGATTTGCATAGAGTGATCTTTCATTATGAAGCCTAATTCATCAGCTATACTATGTTGTCTGCTCTCAATCTCTTCATCAACAAACTCTGTTATAGAGCCACACTCTGTACATATCAAATGGTCATGGTGATCTTTCGCACCTAATTCATACTTTTTACCTTGTGCTCCAAAAGAGAGAGAGGTAACCATGTTGGAGTCTTCAAGAAGAGAAAGCGTTCTGTATACGGTTGCTATACCTATTTTTAATTCTGAAAATTTATCTTGTAATAGGTGGTGCAGTGATTCTGGAGTGAGATGTTCATCTGAGTTATAGAGACTCTCAAGTATCACTTCGCGTTGAATCGTAAATTTTAAATTATTTTTTTTGAGTAAAACTTTAAAGTCACCTAAAAGTTGTTCATATTCTATTGTTCGTTCTGTAAAATTAGTTGAGATGTTTGACATCTAATTTTCCTTATTTATGATATTACTTATTGATACATTATTTTCAAACTGTTTTGCTATTTGTTCTTTTACATCTTTAATAATACTTTTTGAGTTTTCATCAATCATCGTTTGTGTTTGCTCTTCAATCAGTTCTGTACCCTTGTCGACAGTCGCATTTATGTCATCACTAATCTCGATAGGGTCTAGTTTCATAATAAATCTGCCTGTAGCAACAAAAGCAGGAAAAAGTTTACTTGTACTCATAAAAGAGTCTATACTTGGTCTTAATGCCGCTATATTATACATAGCATGAACAATGACCGCGGCTATAAGAAAAAATTTACTTGCCCCAAATAAAAAACCTAAGATTCGGTCGTAAATACCTAGTCCACTAAGTTTTGAGAGCTTCTTAAATGCATACCCTACTGATACCATGAGAAGCCAAAAAAATGCTAATGTAGCTAAAAATCCAGTAAAACTAATCGCACCCTCATTATCAAAGTTAAATATAGCTTCATTGAGATATCCGCCTACGCTAGAACCAAATCTTGAAGCTATAAATATACCACCTATTATGCCTACAAGACCAAAAAGTTCCTTAAAAAATCCATTAATGATACCCTTTAAGCCCAATAGCAAAATAATTGCTATAGAACCTAAGTCAAAATAATTTAATTCCATATTATGCTAACTCCACTACTACTTGGTTTTTTCCATTGTTTTTAGCTTTACATAAGGCTTTATCTGCGCGATGTATAATGGTGTCTTGTGTATCAGAATTTACATACTTAGTGGTACCCATACTGATAGTTACTCCAATGTTTTGTCCCTTATATATCAACTTGTTTCCACTGATGAGTTTAAGTATTCTATTTGTTATCATTTGACATTGTTCATCTTCTATACGGTTTAAGATGATGACAAACTCTTCACCACCATATCTAAAGACTTTATCTCCATCACGAAGAGTTTTCTTCAGAATATTTGCGATGAAAATCAATATTTTATCCCCAGCGACATGACCAAATTGATCATTTATAAGTTTAAAATCATCTATATCTAAGATAAGAAGATGGAAGTTGTACTTTATATTTTCTTGTGAACACAACTTGTTAAGGTAAGTATCTAAGGCACCACGGTTAAATACTTTTGTAAGGGAATCTAGGTTTGATTTTTCTTCTAGTTCTTTTACTTGAGCTGAAAGTTGTGTTATTATAGAGTTTGCTTTATTTACTTCATCTATCATGTTTGTTTGTATATCTGTGAATTTACTAGTAAGTTTTGGTAAGTCTATATGTGAAACATTTGAACACTCTGTAATCACTTCCTCTTGTAGAGATGAAAGTTCAGTAAATTTTATATTTGTTGCTTGATAAGAAGAGAGAGTTTGTTTGGCAATCTCTTTGTAGTCTTCTACAAAATTATGGTTGCTCGTTTGATATGAATTGATTTCTTCATTTGAAATACTTGAGATTAGATCTGCCGTGTGTTTCAGATAATCAACAATATGCTCTTTTGAAATCTGCTCATTTTCGTTTACAAAATTATGTATATTTGTACACATCTCTTGGATAAGTGATTGAAATTTTATTTTTGCCATTTCTGCTTCTTATGAAAATTATTATTGCCATTATACTATCTAAAGCATAAAGTAAGCTTTTAGGTACTTTTTTGTAGAATGTCAAAAATAATACATTTAAGGCAAGAATATGAGTACTTGGACACCAGATAGCTGGAAAAATAAGCCGATTTTACAACAACCAACATATACAGATGAAGTAGCATTAAACAAGGTTCTAAAAGAGTTAAAATCTTATCCACCATTAGTTTTTGCTGGTGAAGCTCGACGTTTAAAAGAACAACTTGCAGATGTGGCAAATGGTGATGCTTTTTTACTTCAAGGTGGGGACTGTGCTGAGAGTTTTTCTGAGTTTCATGCCAACAATATTCGTGATACTTTTAAGGTTTTAATGCAGATGGCAGTTGTTATGACTTACTCAGCAGGTGTACCTGTTGTAAAAGTAGGAAGATTAGCTGGGCAGTTTGCTAAACCTCGTTCAAGCGATACTGAAACATTTGATGGTATAGAGTTGGCTTCCTATCGTGGAGATATTATTAATGGTGTAGAGTTCACAAAAGAAGCACGAATACCTGATCCAGAGCGTATGATACAAGCGTATAATCAAGCATCAGCTACTCAAAATTTACTTCGTGCTTTTGCTACAGGTGGTATGGCAGATTTGCACCAAGTACATTCGTGGAATTTAGACTTTGCACATAAAAGTGAAGTTGCAGAACAGTATGAAAAACTAGCTCAAGAGATAGAACGTTCATTAAAATTTATGAAGGCTTGTGGTATCACTTCTAAAACATATAGAAATTTACGCGAAACAGATTTTTATACATCTCATGAAGCCTTACTCCTTCCTTATGAAGAAGCTTTTACTAGAAAAGATTCCTTAACTGGTGAATGGTACAACACTGCTGCGCATATGGTCTGGATAGGCGATAGAACACGTCAGCTTGATGGTGCGCATATAGAATATATGAAGGGCATAAATAACCCTATTGGTGTAAAAGCTGGACCATCTATGGACCCTGAAGATTTAGTAAAACTTTGTAATACTCTTAACCCTAAAAATGAAGCTGGTCGTATGAACATTATCGTTCGTATGGGTGCAGATAAAGTTGGCGATGGTATGCCTAAACTGATACGTGCTATCGAAGCTGAGGGGATGAATGTAGTTTGGTCTTGTGATCCAATGCATGGAAATACTATCAAATCTTCAAACAACTATAAAACTCGTCCAGTTGATGCAATTTTGACTGAGATGAAACAGTTTTTCCAAGTTCATAAAGCTGAGGGAAGTTATGGTGGCGGTGTTCACTTAGAGATGACTGGTAAAAATGTTACTGAGTGTATCGGTGGTAGCTTTACTGTTACAGAAGAAGATCTGAGCTCTCGTTATCATACGCATTGTGACCCAAGACTAAACGCTGACCAATCATTAGAGTTAGCATTTTTAATAGCTGATACTCTTAAAGAAGCTAAAAAATAACTTTCGAGGTTCCCTTAATAACATCTTACGCATTAAGCGTAAGATTATCTCTCTGCTACTAATACTCCACTAACGCAAACCCTATATACTTTTGTTATCTTTCAAGTAAAAGGCAACAAAAATGAAGCAAATTTCAGAATTAATTTTAGATGAAAACAATGTAGCATTTCACCCAATGATGGGAAACTCTTATCAATTGAATTTTTTAGCTAAAGAGATTATTAGTTTATTAAAGTCAAATAAAAATAAAAATGAAATAATCGATGCGCTCTATGGAAAATATGATGTAAATAAGGAGGAGCTTTTTATAGATGTAAGTGATTTCTACACAAAATTAAAAGTTTATGGACTCCTCTAATGATAGTAGCAGTCAGTGGTTTAAACAATACAGATAACCCCGCACCAGGTATACCAGTCATAAAAAGTTTACAAGCTAAGAATACCCTTATAGGTTTTGCTTATGATCCAAATGAACCTGGAAACTATATGTCAGATATGGTTCGTAAAACATATCTTATGCCTTTTCCTTCTTTGGGTTTTGAAGAGTTGAAAAATAGACTTATTGAGATTAAAGAAAAAGAAAATATTGAAGTAATTATCCCAAATCTTGATGCTGAACTTCCTTTGTACATAAAATATCAAAAAGAGATTGAGTCTATGGGTATTAAACTTTGTCTTCCAACTAGTGAAAATTTTGAATTAAGAAATAAAAATAAGTTAGATAGTTTATCTAAAGAGTTAAACATCACATATCCTAAAACTTATGAGATAAGTTCAGTAGCAGAACTTGAAAAAATAACCAAAACATCAAACTTTCCTCTTATGGTCAAAGGTAATTACTACAAGGCATATATGGCACAGAACTTAGAGAGTGCTATAGAGAGTTTTTACAAAATATCAAACGAATGGGGTTTTCCTATACTTATACAAGAAGTAGTCAAAGGTGAAGAGATAAACCTTGTAGGAGTTGGCGATGGTAAGGGTGAACTTTGTGGCGCAGTAGCCATAAAAAAACTTACAACTACTGAGATAGGAAAAATCTGGACCGGTGTAACTATACAAAATGAAAAACTTATGCAAATAGCAAAAGACTTTGTTGCCTTTACTAGTTGGAAGGGACCTTTTGAACTTGAATGTATGGTTAACATGAATCAAATCTATATGATAGAGATAAATCCTCGTTTTCCTGCATGGGTCTATTTTGCAACTGAATTAGGTGTCAACTTACCGCAAATGGTTGTAGATATAATGAACGAAAAAGATATTCAAGTCAATTTGACATATCCTCAAAATAAGATGTATGTAAGATATACAGGTGAATTTGTAACTGATTTTACAGATTTTATGAAATTGTTATCGACAAAGGAATTATAAAATGAGTAAATTACAATATGAAATACCAACCATAAATAAAATAGATTTTGCAATGGCTTCAAAATATGGAAGTCCTGTAAAAAGTCAAAAAATTCGTACTGAGATAGATGGTGTAGAAATAAGCACGTTGATACAAAAATTTGGTAGCCCTATATTTGTATTTTCACAGCGTCAAATAGAGCAAAAGTACAATACTCTTTATTCTGCTTTTTCATCTCGTTATCCAGATGTAACTTTTGGCTGGTCATATAAGACTAACTACTTAAATGAAATATGTAAAATATATCACAACTTAGGCTCTGTTGCAGAAGTTGTAAGTGAGTTTGAGTATCAAAAAGCAAGAGCCTTAGGTGTAGAGGGCAAAGATATAATTTTTAATGGTCCCTATAAACCAAAGGCTGATTTGAAAATAGCAGTAGAGGAGGGTGCAAAAATTCATGTAGATAATCTATTTGAGATAAATGACCTTGAAGAGATTGCTGATGAACTCGGGATTCGCATAGCAGTTGCAATTCGTATAAATATGGATACAGGTGTATACCCTCAGTGGAGTAGATTTGGGTTTAACTATGAAAATGGTGATGCATATGAGGCTATAAATAGAATGTATGATGGTGGGAAACTTTATCTTGTTGGGCTTCACTCACACATAGGTACATTTATGTTAGATGCTAATGCATACAAGTTAGCGACTATAAAAATAATGCAACTAAAAGAGAGAGTTGAGATGGACTTTAACTCAGAGATAGAGTACATAGACCTTGGAGGTGGATTTGCTTCTAAGAGTAACTTGAAGGGTATATACCAGTCTGCTGAAGTTGTAGTTCCTACTGCTGATGATTATGCAGAAGCTATTACAAATGCTATCTACGAATATAACAAAAGTGAAAAGCTACCTAAGCTCTATCTTGAAACAGGAAGACACCTTATAGATGAAGCTGGATATCTTCTCACTTCAGTTTGGGGACATAAACGATTTCCTGATGCTAAAAAAGGGTATATCTTAGATGCTGGAGTAAATCTACTCTACACCTCTACTTGGTATAACTTCAATATAGAGTTAGATAAACGATACGATGGTGACAATGAGCCATCTATGCTTAATGGGCCACTTTGTATGAATATAGATATTATAGAAGAAAACGTAATGCTACCACCGCTTGATAGAGGAAGTGTTATAACTATATCTCCTGTTGGTGCATACAACTACACTCAAGCTATGCAATTTATTCGTTATAAACCAGCTGTTGTTCTTATAGACAAAGAGGGAGAAGCTAGGTATATAAAAGAGGTCGATGATTTGGCTACTATAAATTATAAAGAAGTATAGAAAATCCTATGCAAAAATATACAAATTTTATAAATGTGGTTTTAAAGCCATATAGTTCTATACTATTTTTAAACAATAAATATATAGGCTTAGCTATGTTGCTTATTACCTTTGTAAATCCATCTGTGGCACTTAGTGGTATTGCCGCAGTTATCTTTACCATTCTTTTTGCTGAGCTATTATCGCTACAAGAGGCATATCTATCTCAGGGATTTTATATCTACAATTCACTCTTAGTTGGAATGGGTATTGGGTATATATTTTATCCCTCTGTTTTGAGTATATCTCTTATTGCCATTGCAGCATCTTTTACTTTTATGCTTTCGTTTATGTTTAACAAACTCTTTAGTGTACATAAAATTCCAATTTTATCCTTACCATTTTCCATAGTAACAATGTTTTTATACTTAGCATCATTGAAATACTCCGGTTTACTCTCATCACTTGTAAATAACTCTACAGTTTTTGACATAATGCTTCCATTAGTTTTGAGTGGTTATTTAAAATCCCTTGGCACTATCTTTTTTCTGCCGACAAATATAGCAGGTATTTTAATATTTTTACTTCTTTTGTATAGTTCTAGAATCATTGCGATAATGTCACTTGTAGGATATTACTTTGGTGTCTTAGTTCATAGTTATCTTTTAGGTTCCTATGTTCAAGCTGTTAGCGACCCATATTCTTTTAACTACATATTAGTAGCCATAGCATTATGTGGTATATTTCTTTTGCCAACTATAAAGAACTTCTTCCTTGCACTTATAGGGGTAGCTATTAGTGTTTTTTTAACAGATGCTATCGCTGTATTGTTTAACTATTATGCTATTCCTGTGTTTACTATACCATTTAACATTACGGTTATAGTTTTTATATTTATACTCTCTATTATTTACTATAAAGAGTTCAATCTAAACATCAAATCAACACCAGAAGAGTCTTTGTCCTCATATCTATCTAGTATATTTAGGTTTGGTGAACTCTATACTAAAATATCTTTACCTTTTAGTGGAGATTGGACTGTATACCAAAGTGAGGATGACGAGTGGACACATAAGGGAAAATACAAATATGCCTATGATTTTGTACAAAAAAAAGATGGACTAAGTTACGAGAAAGAAGGTTTGTATCTTGATGATTATTATTGTTTTGGAGAGTCTGTTTTAAGTCCTGTGAATGGTTATATAGTTGATTCTAGGCATGACTTGGTTGATAACATCATAGGTGAGGTTGATAGAGTAAACAACTGGGGGAACTACATCATCATTAAAAGTGATTTAGGCTTTTATGTGGAGATAAGTCATCTTATGCAGTATAGCATTAAACTTAACGTTGGGGATTATGTAAAAGTAAATGAAATTATAGCGAAGTGTGGGAACAGTGGTTACTCTCCTGAGCCCCATATACATATTCAAGTGCAAGATTTAGGTGTAATAGGTGCTTTTACAAGAGAGTTTTGTTTTAGTGAATTTTTTCAAGATGATTTACTCGTTTTTAACTCTAAGCTTCTACGAGGTGATGTAGTAAGTAGTGTTGTAAATGACAGAAGCATCAGCTCAAGACTTCTTTTTATCTTAGATGATGAGTATAGATATGAGGTATATGAAGAGGGCATTAAAAAAGAGATAGTTCTCTTTAGTGTCAAGATGAATAGCTTTGGAGAGTTTTATTTTAATGATGTAAAAAATAATAAATTATATTTTTACAACGATTTAAAGCAATTTTATTTTTACAAGTATGAGGGTAAGGCATCTTTCTTAAAAGAGTTGTTTATTTTGGCGCCGAGGATACCTTTTATAAATAAACAGGGTGTACGCTACAAAGACTATCTTCCCTTGTATTTGCTCAAGTCAAAAATGCAAACAAGTCTTATAGAATTGGCATCAACTGTAAATAAAAACTTTTATAAGGCGCAGAAGGAATATACATTTGATAACTCTTGTGTGTCATCATTGGATGGAGAGGTTCATATAGAAGCAAATGCTAAAGGTTTTAGTTTGATTAAATATAAAAATATAGAATTAAGGAGAGTGTTATGAAGAAAATTATTTTAGGTTTAGTTGTGAGCCTTATATCTCTTTTTGCAGATGTAGCTAGGGTTGTGCCTTATGTGGGCAATATTTCGTATAGTGATAATGTAAATGAATCATATAAAGAGAGTAGTTCCTTACTTGGTGTGTATGCAAATGTAGGGAACTTGAGTTACCTACTTGAGGGTTCGTACGGATATATAGATACTACCTACAAAAAAGCTTCGCAAACAGGACTTGAAACTGAGATACCCAACTTAACGCAACATGATATAAGTTTAGCCTACTCTAGTTACTATGCTAACTTTATGTTTAAACTTGGTGGACACTACATAGCTACAAATGATTTAATACTCGATGATGGGGTAGTAGCTATTGTCAGTTTAGGTGGATACAACTACGTTGATTATGATAAGTATTCGTATGGATTGAATTTTTACTATAGTTACTACAACAAAGGACGCAATGAAAATAGTGATATTACGGATGCCTCATCGCAAATAGGTATTATTCAGTACAGTCCTTACTTTTCTTATTTTAAAAGTATAAGTTATACTATGAGTAATTTTGTAAGTTTGGAGTTTAATTATCAGACAACAGAGGATTATATTCAAAAAGAGTACTATTCATATGGTATCTCTGATACTTTTTATTATAAAAGTTTGTTTATTGAGCTCTCTGGATACTTAGGCGAGATGCGAAGTGGTGTAAAAGATGGAGGAATGAGTGTTTTTAACTCTCTTGATTTACAAAAAAATGGAGTTAAGTCAAAGCTTGGATACTACCTCTCAAAAGATTTCATTGTGGATCTTTCTTATGCACAAAATACTTATGTAGAATACGCACTCATTGATGAAGCAAAAAATGAGATTTACACCGCTAGTGTAAATTATAGGTTTTAATATGAAATATTTACTTGTACTTTTAGTAAGCTTATCGTTAAGTATTGCAAGTGATAGTTTTGATGAGGTAAAGTCTCAGTATTTTAAATCTTATGATTACGAACTTTTGGGGAAGTATAAAGAAGCAATAAAGGTTTTGTCTCCATTATATAGTAAATATCCAAAAGGCTATACACTTAATCTTCGTTTTGCATGGTTGTTTTATCTCAATAAAAACTATGCTGATGCTATAAAGTATTATAAAAAAGCATCTCTGATAAACTCTTATGCTCTCGATCCAAGACTAGGACTTATGAGGGTTTATCTTGATACACACTCATATAAAGAAGCAGAAAAAGTAGCAAACGAACTTTTAAAAATAGATTATTATAATTACTATGCAAATATTTATATGATTCAATCACTTAATGCCCAAGGAAAATATGATATATCAATAAAAATTATTCAAAAAATGTTAGCTTTATATCCAACAGATATTTCATTCTTAGAACTTTTATCTGTAGTTTATAAGCAAACAAATTCTCCATATTTAGAAAAATTATATGAAGATATCTTAGTGTTAGACCCAAACAATGTATATGTGAGGTCTAACTTAAAATAGACTCGGCTTTTTCTTCTATATCTAAGAGTTCTTCAACCTTAGCTTCGTAAACTTCTTCAAGTTTTTGGAGTTGTGATGCTAAGGCTGTTAACCCTATTTCCTCATAACATGACTTGCTTGCAAGGCATTTGTTTTTTTCTTCTATTTGTGACTCTAAGAGTTCTATATCTTTTGGTAATTGTTCTAAGGCGAGAGTCTCTTTATATGTAAGTTTTATTGTTTTGTTTTTAATGCTTTTTGTTCCGATACTCTTAGCATCATTGTTTTTCTTAGCATCATGCTCCATTGAGTCTAGTTCTTTAAGTTCTTTTTCAAGTTCTAAATACTCAGAATAGTTTTGGTAGGACTCTTCTATCTCTTTATTTTCTTTAAATATAAAGAGTTTTTTTGCAATCTTGTCTACGAAATACCTATCGTGACTTACTATGATAACCGCTCCTGCAAAATTTGTGAGTTGTTCTTCTAGAATGTTTATAGTGGGGATGTCTAGGTCATTTGTAGGCTCATCAAGTATGAGTATATCTACCTCGAGGGTGAAAAGTAGGGCAAGGGCTATACGGTTTTTTTCTCCACCACTAAGTACACCTATCTTTTTTTCTAAAAATTCTCTAGGAAACAAAAAGTTTTTCAAGTAGCCATAGACATGCATATCTTTCCCACGAACACTTACTCTATCGCCACCATGTGGACAAAAGGTCTCCATAAGGTTTTTGTCATCATCTAGCATCTCTCTATGCTGGTCAAAGTAGCCTATTTTAAATTCGCCTTGTTTTATTTTTCCATTTGTTGGTTTTATTCTTCCAAGTAATGCTTTTAGGAGTGTTGATTTCCCACTACCATTTGGTCCCACTATTGCTATAACATCTTTTTGAAGTATGCGAGTAGTGAAGTTTTTTAGGAGCTCTTTGTTGCCAAGGGTAAGCCCTACATTTTCTACTTCAAAGAGCATTTTTTGTTTGTTGATGCTCTTGTCACGGTTAAAATGTTTAGCTTCACGTTGGAGTTCAACTGACATTTTTCTTATCTTGGCTGGGTTGTTCTTAGCATCATTGCGAAGTTGCATCAGTCTTTCTTTTCGACCTTCATTTCGCTTGAGTCTAGCACGGACACCTCTGGCATACCAAGCATTTTCTCTTTTTAGTATATCTAGTAAGTTATCATGTTGTTTTTGAAGTGTACGCATATACTCAGCTTTTTGTGTGAGGTAATTTGAGTACCCACCACTATATTCACGTAAGGCACATTCATCAACCTCTATACTTTTAGTAGCAATCGTATCTATAAAATATCTATCATGCGATATGAATATAAGGGTAAATTTTTCTTTTAATATTAACTCTTCTAAAAACTCAACCATATAGACATCAAGGTGGTTGGTAGGTTCATCTAGCAAAAGTACATCTGGTTTTTGTAGTAGTAGTGATGCTAAGGCAACACGGCGTTGTTCTCCACCACTTAGTAAATCAATAGGCTTATGTTCATACTGTTTTAAATTAAAATGTTGGATGATACGTTCTATCTTATCATCTAAGTTCCAAGCATTATGGTGGTCTATGAAGGCAGAGAGTTTTTCATGAGCGTCAAGTAAGTTTTTGTTCTCAAAATCATCAGCTAGTTTTAGAGATAACTCGTTGTACTTGTCCTTAGCATCATTAAGTTCGACAAGCCCATCTTCAACAGCTTCTCTTACTGTGTGACCCTCTTTAAAGTTAGGTCGTTGATCTAGCATCTTTACTTGTAAGCCTCTCTGGATGATACGCTCACCTGCATCTTGAGTTAACGTTCCATTTACAATTTTCATGAGAGTAGACTTACCGCTCCCATTTTTACCAATGATAACGATACGTTCACCCTCATCTATATGAAAGTTTACTTCTGTAAGTATTTTTTGCGCAGAGTAGTGTTTTGAGATGTTTTGTAGGTCTATGAGTGCCATTATATTCTTTCTAGTTCTTTTTCTAATGCATCGTTACATATTTCACGTGCAGTATACCAATCAGCAATCTCTTTATCGCTATATTGATACTCTTGTTGTTGTAGTGGAATAGCGATATTTCTAAGTTTTGCACGAATTATACCAACAACTATAAAGGATAGTATTAAAATGAAAAAAGCGATAAAGAAATCATATTTCATCCATACCATTATTGTGATTAGATAGACACTATACCTTAGCATCATTAAAAGCATAAATGAAATAAATCTACACTTCTTAGAATGAAGCATTGGTGTTTCTCGTATCATATCTATAAAATTATTTTCCATGTGTAATTATAGCAAAATTATATAAGTATGTATGGATACTAAGATAAGTTTAGTCTAAGTGACTAAGATAAGTTGATATAAAATATACCTATTAACTTTTTTTTGATAAAATTCGCTAAATTAATTAGAAAAGGATTTTGAAATGGCAAAACATCAGTTTCAAACAGAAGCAAATCAAATATTACACTTAATGATTCACTCACTATACTCAAATAAAGAGATTTTTATAAGAGAGTTAGTATCTAACGCATCAGATGCACTAGATAAACTCAATATGTTGGTACTTACAGAAGATAAATATAAAGATGTGAAATTTGCACCGCGTATTGACATCGTAGCAAACAAAGAAGCTAAGACTTTGACTATTAAAGATTCTGGTATCGGTATGAACGAAGAAGACTTGATGAATAATCTCGGAACTATTGCGAAGTCTGGAACGAAAGCATTCTTAGAAAACTTAACTGGTGATCAAAAAGAAGATTCCAACCTTATCGGTCAGTTTGGCGTAGGTTTTTATGCTTGTTTTATGGTAGCAGATAAAGTAGAAGTTACTACTAAGAAAGCTGGAGAGGAACAAGCATTCACTTGGACTAGCGCGGGTGATGGGAGCTTTGAGATAGATAATGCTACTCAAGATGGACATGGCACTACTATAGTGATGCATCTCAAGGATGATGAAGATGAGTTTTTAGAGACACATAGAATAGAAACAATTATAAAAAAATACTCAAATCATATTCCTTTTCCAATCTTTATGGATAAAGAAAAACATATATCTGCTGTTATGGATGAGGAGGGCAAAGAAGAGCTAGAGCCAAGTCGTACAGAGATAGAAAATGAACAAATAAATAAAGCTAATGCACTTTGGACAATAAGTAAGAAAGAGATTAAAGATGATGAATATAAAGATTTTTATAGCTCTATAGCACATTCTTCAGAAGAACCTCTTGCTTGGATGCACAACAAAGCAGAAGGGGCAATAGAGTACACTACACTTTTTTACATCCCTAGCAAAGCACCGATGGACTTGTTCCGTGTAGATTATCAAACTGGTATTAAACTTTATATTAACCGTGTATTTATTACTGATGATGAAAAAGAGTTGATGCCAACTTATTTACGCTTCTTGCGTGGTGTTATAGACTCTAAAGATTTACCTTTAAATGTATCTCGTGAAATTTTACAGTCTAATCCAATTATGGATAAAATCAAAAAAACATCAGTGAAAAAAGTTTTATCAGAACTAGCTAAAATGGCTAAAAAAGATAAAGAAAAATATAATACCTTTTATGCTGAATTTGGAAATGTTCTTAAAGAAGGTCTTTATAATGACTTCGATAATCGTGAGAAAATCTTAGAACTTATGCAGTTTAATACTCTTAACTCTGATGAAACAGTTATGATAGAAGAGTTTGTTAAAAATATAGATGAAGAGAAAAAAGAGATTTATTACATAACTGGTAAAAGTTCATTAGCTATGCTTAAAGCTTCTCCTGCACTAGAGAGATTTAAGGCGAAGGGTCTTGATGTATTAGTACTAAATGAAGAAGTAGATACTATTATTTTTCCTATGGTGACTGATTATAAAGATTTTAAACTAGTTCCAGTAGCAGATGCTAAGTTTGAAGAGAGTGAAGAAGAGAAAAAAGCTGAAGAAGAAGTCGCAAAAACTTATGAAGGTCTTGCTAAAGAATTTAAAGATGCACTTGGTGATGCTGTGAAGTCTGTAGAAACTACATCTGACTTAACTGATTCCCCTGTAGCTATCAAAGTTGATAAAGAAGATCCTTCTTATATGATGGCTCAGATGATGAAACAGATGGGACAAGATTCAGGTGCTCCGGAACCAGCGCCAATTTTTATGATTAACCCTAAGCATGAATTACTTATAAAATTAAAAGATTCTGCTGATCAAAACCTTATTAATGATGCTGCTCATGTACTTCTAGATCAAGCAAAGTTATTTGATGGTCAAGAGTTGCCTGATACTGCAGACTTCATCTCTCGTTTAAATAGAATCATAGTTAAGGCTTTATAAATAAGTATTATATGAGTGCTTTTGTAGCACTTATATATTATTATATCTCCAATAAGTGATATTTCATAATTTAGCAAATCAATTATGTTAAGTTATGCAATTATTATTGAGGAGGGCCTATGTTACTGTTAAAAACACTTAAGTTAGATTCTGCTCTCTCCAAAGAAAGAAAAATTCAACTTCTTTTAAGTGAAGCTATCAAAATATCTCATCGAGTATTTATCTATCGGTTTAATAACGATAAGTTAAAAAATTATAAATATGACCCATCTATAGCATCTCGTGAACTCGGACTTGATGATGAACTCGTAGGGGAGCTGATAAATGATTATATATCACAAATTTTCAACACTATACACCAGTTTGATAATATTATAAGTAATATACGAGAGCTTAAAAGTATAGATAGAGAAGCGAAGAAACTTGAATTAAAAAATTTGGCACATAAAAATTTAGGGGTAGCTAAAAATTTACGTATTGAAGATGCAAAAATTTTTTTAAATGACTTGATGAACAAAGATGATATTGAGCATCTAGAAGACTGCGTAAAGGCACTTGAAGTTTGTGCCTTTAAACTAAACCCTCCGCACGCATTCAACCTGCTTCAAGTTATGAAACTAAAGAGCTCTTTTTAAGTTATTTTCTGCAAATAGAATCATCTAAAACTTTTGTTTGATAAGTAATTTTGTTATCATGAATACTTGCTACTTCTATACACCTTGATTGTGTATTTGGAAGTCTTATAATCTTATTTAATCTTGAGTTTGCATATATTCTTACTTGCCCTTTATCATTTATGTTTCCACCTGAAGTATATTTATAAATTACAACTTTATAAGTGTCATTTTTCTTTAAATTTTTTGCGGTGATTGTTTCTGGACCATAGCCTCTCTTAGCATCACGATCTAGTTTCATCTCTCCACTAATGCTTCTTGTATGTCTATAACTTATATGTGTAGTATTGGAAATAAGATGTAAGTCTAAGTCTTGAGGAGAACTTCCCCAGCTTAGTACTATGCGAGTACTCTCAAGAGGTAAGTCTTTACTCATTAAAAATAAGTTATTCCAATAGGAACCAAAGACTGTCATCACTTTTTCATCCGCCGCTATATAGCCTTTTTTCCTCATTTTAATAGATACTCGCTTATCTATAGTTGTATCTGGTAAGGGGACTTTTATCTGTCCGTTTTTATCAGTCTTGTAAATGTTTTCACCTAACTTTATAAGCACACCTTCTAGGGGTTCACAGGTTATAGCATCTTTGATTGAAAATCGAGCATAATCACTAAACTCATCTTGTGCAAAATTTGATACTTCTAAAGATGACCAACATGAATTGGCAGTTAGAGAGAGGGTTAATAAGCTGAGCAGGAGAGCTTTTTTTAACATAGTAGTCCTTTTTTATTTACTTAAGATGTTCAGAAACTTTTTCAAGCATCCCTTGGGGTAGTTTTCTTATTTGTTCATGTTTTTTTACTGGTAAAATAAATGCCAGAAAAATAAATACAAACGAAAAGACAACACCAGCTAACATACTAAGTATTATTTTTAATTTATAGTCTTTCATATTCCTATTATAACATGATATGATGTCATATGAATAAGATTTTATTTTTTTTAATGATAACTAACTTTTATATTTTGCATCTATTTGCTTATGAGCCTACCTTAGCTATGCTACAAACTGTATATTCAAATTCAAATCAAAAGTTCAGCTTAAGACAGTCTCATTTTATGTGCAAAGCATATGGAGTGATTAGTGTTGATGAATTATATCAAGAATCAAAACAAAATTCTGCTTGTAAAAAGGGTATAGATGCATTTTATAGACAAAATCCACGCGCAAAATATTATAGTGCAAGATTACTTAAACTAAGACAAATGTATCATGTGGAATTTAAAAATAAT
This sequence comes from Sulfurimonas sp., assembly GCA_026988245.1. Taxonomy (GTDB): domain Bacteria; phylum Campylobacterota; class Campylobacteria; order Campylobacterales; family Sulfurimonadaceae; genus Sulfurimonas. Next base: position 4,630 of record JALSLR010000063.1, on the reverse strand, counting down.
AGATGCATCATTTATGCAAAAGGGCTAAACACTTTATCGGAATTATTGCTCGCTCAAGGTTTAGCTATTAAAAAAACAATATTTAAAGATGAAGAGTTTAATCAAGTATTTGAAAAAGCGCAAATAGAAGCAAAAGAAAATAATTTAGGGATGTATAAAAATAAAATTAAATATAAATGCATCGCAGAATTATTTGCTATTGAGCAGAAAAATCCTTAACGATTGTGTGTCATGTATATCCAGTATTCTTTGTGTGAATAGCCTTTATTTAAAAAATAAATTTGTAATATTGTAACTCTGTAAAGAGTTATAAGCATTTTAGCAAAAGGTACAAAGAGACTTAGGCTTACCAAGGTTGATTGTTCTTTATCACCCTTTGATTGCATCATCTCATCAAGTCCAATATTTTTAGATAAATAAATACCAAATAATATAGAAAATGCAAAGTTCAGTGTTAATCCAAATATTATATAGGCTATAAAATCTTGTTCTAGCATACCACCAATCATAAATACTCCAAAGTTAAATTATATGTTTTATTTTACCGAATTAATGCTTGTATTTTCATAAGAAGCAATTTTACTTTTTGTAAAAAAGGTTCCAAAAGGTATGAGCGAAGCAAGAAAAAATACTATAGTTTGATTAAGAGACCATCGTGTTTGCTTCCAAGCCATTAGCCCTAAGGTTAAAAACATGATAAAAAGTACTCCGTGTGTCATTCCTACAACTTTAACTGCCATAGAAAACCCAAGTAAATACTTCATTGGCATAGCAATAAAAAGCAATGCAAGGTAAGAATACCCTTCAATCGTGTTAATAAGTCCAAATTGTTTAATAATAGAGTTTTTCATAATAATCCTAGATTTTTACGCATTATATAATCAAAAAGTAACAATTTGATATTATTTAACAATAATAAAATTAACTCAAAACTCTTTTTAAACATCTTTAGTATATACTAGCGCGAAATTATAGTTATAAAAGGTAGAATTTATGGAAACTAACCTCATACTAGAGGGCTTTAAATTTATGGGTTTAGGAATGGGAACGGTTTTTTCATTCTTAATTATAATGATATTGGCAATGAATCTAATGTCAATTATTATTCATAAATATTTCCCTGAACCTCAAGCGAGTAATGCAGGGTCTTCGGGCACTAAAAAAGACAATAAAAAGACTATTGCAGCTATAACAGCTGCAATAACTCATCATAGAGAAGGTTAAGGATTACAATGGCTAAAAAATTTATAGATATAATGGATACAACTTTTAGAGATGGTTTTCAGTCAGTTTATGGTGGTCGTGTATTAATGAACGACTTCTTCCCGGCTGTAGAAGCTGCAAAGACTGCTGGTATAAATCACTTTGAATTTGGTGGTGGAGCTAGATTTCAATCATTATACTTTTATCTTCGTGAAGATGCATTTGAGATGATGGATAAGTTTCGCAAGATAGTTGGTCCAGATGCAAATCTTCAAACACTTGCTCGTGGTGTTAATACAGTTATGCTTGATACTGGTTCAAAAGAACTCATTGATTTACATGCAAAACTTTTCAAAAAACATGGAACTACTACTATTCGTAACTTTGATGCATTGAATGATGTTGAAAACTTAAAGTACTCAGGTGAAAGAATATCGCATCATGGACTTAAACATGAAATAGTAGTTACAATGATGGACCTACCACCAGGATGCCATGGTGCTCATGAAGTAGACTTTTATGAAAAAACATTACGTGAGATACTAGATAGCGACATTCCATATAATAGCATCTGCTTTAAAGATGCATCTGGAACTTCAAATCCTCAAAAAGTTTTTGAAACTATTAAAATGGCACGTAAATTAGTTCCAGAAGGTACGCACCTTCGTCTCCACACACATGAAACAGCTGGTGTATCTGTGTCTGCTTATATGGCAGCTCTTGAGGCTGGCATTGATGGTATAGATATGGCTGCTAACCCAGTAAGTGGTGGAACATCTCAACCAGATATTTTAACTATGCTTCATGCTACAAAAGGTATGGATTTTGATCTGGGTGGTCTAGAGATTGGTAAAATATTAACCTATGAAAAAGAGTTACAATCATGTTTAAGTGATTATTTTATGCCACCAGAAGCAACCATGGTATCTCCTATAATTCCATTTTCTCCAATGCCAGGTGGAGCTTTAACTGCAAATACTCAAATGATGCGTGATAATGACATCTTAGATAAATTTCCAGAAGTTATAGCAGCTATGCAAGAGGTAGTTGAAAAAGGTGGTTATGGCACATCTGTAACTCCTGTTTCTCAGTTTTACTTTCAACAAGCACTTAACAATGTTATGCAAGGTCCTTGGAATGCGATAGCACCAGGATATGGAAAAATGGTACTTGGTTATTTTGGAAAAACTCCAGTTGCGCCAGATCCAGAAATAGTTAAAATTGCATCTGAGAAGTTAGGACTAGAGCCAACTACTGAAAATGCACTAGATCTTGCTTGCGCTGATGAAACAAAATCTTTACAGCATGCTATAGATGAGTTAAAAGCAAATGATATAGAGATAAGTGAAGAAAATATCTTTATAGCAGCAGCATGTCAAGAAAAAGGAATCGCATTTCTATTAGGAAAAGGCGAATTAAACGTACGTAAAATATCAGAAATGAAAAACGATTGTGAAGGAAATTCAATGGGTAATGGAAATTATACAGTAGTAGTAGATGGTCAAAAGTTTAGTGTTCAAGTTGCAGAAGGTGATGCGAATATTCAAGTTACAGAAGTAAATGGGGAAGCAGCGACATCAACTGCTCCAGTAGAAACACCAGCAGCTTCAGGAAACGATATAGAGATTAAAGCACTTCTTCCGGGTAACGTATGGAAAATAGTTATGAATCCAGGTCAGAGCGTGAACGAGGGTGATGTAATTATGATATTAGAATCTATGAAAATGGAAATTGATGTTATTGCACCCAAAGGTGGAGTTATCAAGTCAATCAATGTAGCAACTAATGATAAAGTTGTTGAAGGTCAAGTAGTAGCTGTAATAGGATAATGTGGATGAAATCTTTTCTAATTAAATTTTTAGCAGTTTTTATGCTTTTAGGTATGACTTCTGTTTTCGCAAATACTTCTGCGCATGCTGAAGGGGGAGCCTCTTCTGCTCACAAAGAAGAGAATTATAAAACAAAGCCATTTTCAGAGATGATCAGTGGTTTTTTAGCTTCTACTGGTATCAATGCCGTAATGAATCCTAACCCTAATGAACTAGATGCTCATGGTGAAAAAATGAGTGATTTTCATAAGTCATGGGGACGTGTCCTTATGATTTTATTAACATTTTTTCTTTTTTGGTTAGCTATTAAAAAGGGGTTTGAACCCTTATTGCTTTTACCTATCGCATTTGGTGGTCTTTTAGCCAACATCCCAGTAGCTAATATTGCTGGGCCTCATGGTTTCTTGGGTGTTATCTATAGCATGGGGCTCTCAAATGAGATGTTTCCTATCATTATATTTATGGGTGTTGGAGCTATGACTGACTTTGGTCCATTGTTATCAAACCCTAAAACAGCACTTCTAGGTGGAGCTGCACAGTTTGGTATCTTTGGAACACTAGTAGGTGCAGTTGCACTTTCCCAAGCTGGTTTTGTAGATTTTACATTGCAACAAGCAAGTGCTATTTCTATCATTGGTGGGGCTGATGGTCCAACATCAATCTTTATTGCAACAAAGCTTGCTCCTGAGCTTTTAGGTGCAATTGCAGTTGCTTCATATAGTTATATGGCGATGGTTCCTATCATACAGCCTCCAATTATGAAAGCCTTAACAACAGATGCGGAACGTCGTATAAAAATGACTACACTTCGCCATGTTTCTCGCTTAGAAAAGTTAATCTTCCCAGTGATGGTTCTAACTCTTGCTATTATGGTTCTACCGGAGTCTACACCACTTATAGGTGCGTTTATGTTTGGTAATTTCTTAAAAGAATCAGGTGTAGTTGAACGTCTTAATGATACTCTTCAAAACTCACTTATCAATACTGTAACGATCTTCTTAGGTCTTGGTGTTGGTTCTAAGCTAGCAGCTGATCAATTTCTCGTGCCAGATACTATGTTCATTATGGCTCTTGGTATCATTGCTTTTTCAGTAGGGACTGCAGCTGGTGTTATCATGGCTAAGATAATGAATATGTTCCCAGGGCATAAAATTAATCCATTAATTGGTTCAGCTGGAGTTTCAGCCGTTCCAATGGCAGCTCGTGTATCAAATAAAGTTGGTATGGAATATGATAGAAATAATATGCTTTTAATGCATGCTATGGGTCCAAATGTAGCCGGAGTAATCGGTTCAGCAGTAGCCGCTGGTGTTCTTATCTCACTTTTTCAATAGTTTTTGAAAATTTAAATAGCAGCGCATCTTCTGCGTTGCTACGTTCGTCACGTACTAATGTACGCTTCCTTACTAAGCGCCTTGAATCTACACTACTCTTTAAATTTTATAAAAGTTGATAAAGAGTTCATGGTTGATTTAGAATTAAAAGAGTGACGAAGAACTAACGACGCAAATACGTCGCTATTTTATTTCTAAGCGTTCATTACGTCTATTATTAGGGGTATTACATTGTGTGATTTAGTTTTGTCTATGAAGCCACTT
>JALSLR010000062.1 GCA_026988245.1 Sulfurimonas sp. | reverse complement strand
CAAAGAACATAAAACGCACAATGAACATAAAACGCACAATGAACATAAAACGCACAATGAACATAAAACGCACAATGAACACAAAACGTACAATGAACACAAAACGTACAATGAACACAAAACGTACAATGAACACAAAACGTCATTCTGAACTTGATTCAGAATCTACATGAAAATAAAGATATTCTAAACAAAAGGAAAAAAATGAAACATATATCGAGCATAGCATCAGGAGTAGCACTAGGAAGCGCTGGAATAGCAATGATGAGCGTACTGAGTGGTTGTTCAGGACAACAGCAACAACAAGCACAAAACAAGTTTTTAGTCATAGAGCAACAAAGCAATGGCAAGTACACAGTAGTTGAAGAGATGCCAACGGAGGGACCAAGTCGTGCCATCATTCGTGAGCGTGATGCTAATGGCAATATTACTGAACGCTTTATGAATGAAGCTGAGATGAAAGCCTTGGCTGAGCAAGAGTATGCTAAAGTGCAAGATGGTACAAGCGAAACAGTTCAAAATGGAAGTGGTAGCACAGGCATGGGACTAGGTGGGACTATACTCGCAGTTGCTGCAGGTTCACTCTTAGGAAATATGATTGGTAATGCACTCATGGGAAATAAAAACTTCTCAAACCGAGCCTCAAGTGTCAATAAAAGTGCATATTCTCGTTCAGCTGCAGCAAGAAAAAGTACAAAAAGCTCTACAAGAAAAAGCTTTTTTGGCGGTAAGTCCTCTAAAAGCTCAAGCCGTGGTGGATTTTTCGGAGGATAATGTATACTTAAAGCATCATTCTAAATTTAAACGTCATTCTAAATTTAAACGTCATTTTGAATTTAAACGTCATTCTGAACTTGATTCAGAATCTAAAGGATAGATTATCAACATAAAAACAATAACCCCACTAAAAGACACGACACTAGATAAAATAGGCTTCACATGGCATACAGACACAGATGGAACAAAGTATGTAGACGATGCACTGGTACAAGTGACACAAAAAGAGGCTGATGCATATTACACTGCCACAAATGAGATCTACGACATGTATGTCCAAGCTGCTGAGTATGTCATAGAAAATGATCTTTTTTTTGAGCTAGGAATCCCATTTAACCTCGTAGATATGATAAAAAAATCATGGGATAATGATGTCCACTGGCACATATATGGTCGCTTTGACTTGGCAGGTGGCATAGATGATATACCCATAAAACTCATAGAGTTCAATGCTGACACTCCAACTTCATTGTTTGAAACAGCACTCCTCCAATGGGCACTTTTAAAAGAAAATGATTTAGATGATGCTCAGCAGTTTAACAATGTATATGAGGCTATTAAAAACAACTTTAAAAGGCTTATCACACTCTTTGATGATATAGAGAACTTTGATAAAAACTATGATGGATGGAAGATACTTTTTTCATCAGTTGATGGTAATGAAGAGGAGGAGGTTACAACAAAACTCCTTCAACAGATGGCAACAGATGCAGGCTTTAACACACACTTTGAATACCTTGGGAATGTTGAGTTTGATGAAAATGGCATCTATGATGCTAAGGGAAACAAGTACGAATACTTCTTTAAACTTTACCCTTGGGAGGATATAGCAACCGATGAAGGTGAACTAGCTACTACACTTACAAGCATCATGAAAAACCAAAAAGCTATCATCCTCAACCCAGCATATACCCTCCTTTTTCAATCTAAAGGTATGCTAAAAATTCTAAGCGATATGTTTCCTGAGTCGCCATACATTCTTAAGTGTTCATACGAACCACTAGAGGGTATCAAACAAGTTGAAAAAACTGTTTTTGGACGGGAGGGAGCGAACACAAAGATCATCAACGCAGATGGAAGCATAGCTACTCAAAGAGATGGTGCGTACGGTAACTATAAAAAAGTCTATCAAGAGTATGTAGAGTTTACTAGTGATGCTAAGGGTGACAAATACCAAGCAGGGGTGTTTTTTGCTTATGAAGCGTGTGGTCTGAGTTTTCGCAAAGGGGCAGAGATACTAGACAATATGTCTAAGTTTGTGGGGCATCATCTTCTCTAAACCCTCTAATAAACTCTAAAAAGAACACTAAAAATATAGACAATATAAAACCTGTCACAAAAGCAACAACAACTATGAGCTTTTTCTTAGGTTTTATAGGGTAGTCATTTGTCATAATATTTCCTATGACTGCTGTGTTATTGTAGTTGTATGGCTTCATTAAAGCTAAAATAGAATTTAAATTTTTCTTTAAATTTGGAATCTGAATAAATTCATAATCATCTTTTTTAGCATCATAAGCTTCTAATGAATTTTTCAAGTTCATTATCATCTCAGCCAAATATCTTTGTTGATTTATTTGTAAAGCTGCTAAAGTAGGATTATTCTTTTTTATTTGTTTAATATTATATTGAGTATCTTTAAAGTTTGTTTCATAGATATTAATATCGTACTTGTATCTTTTAATCTTTTTCACTAAGGCTGGCAAAGTTTTTTCATCGATAAGAATTAACTTAGAGTTTAACTCTTTAATCTGTGCTTCGCGTAACTCTTTAACATCATCTAAAAGTTTTTTATGTTTAGCCTGCACATAGCTCAAGACTTTTTGCAGCTCCTTAGTAGCCACTTCATTAGATTTACCATTTGCAACTATCTCAAAAAGATTTTTTTGCTTTTTAACAAGTCCTATACTTTTTATCTCTGCATCTCTGTCTTTTACATTTTTAAGCAGGTCTATATATAAAACTTCTAGTTCTTTAGTAAGCTCAGATGCATTCGCTATTGTTACTTTACTATTACTATTACTATTACTATTACTATTACTATTACTAAGTTTATATTCACCTATCTTAACTATAGCTTTAGCTTCATAAACCTTTGGAGCCATCAATGCATATGCTATGGCAAGCAAGGTTATAAATGAAGTTATCGCTACTATCATTGTCTTATTTTTCCAAAGAGTTTTAAACAACTCTCTCAAATCTATCTCGTCTTCTTCATATCTCTGTATATTTGTTTGATTTGTTTGATTTTCTTGCATAAGGTCCCTAATTATTTTAATGTCGTAATTTTAGCATTTTTACTTTAAAATCTTATATATTTTCTCTTCACTTTGCATCATTATGACAAACTCCACTCTTCTTGAGTTCTCTTTTTCTTTTAGTTTTGCAAAAGCCATGCCGTTTGCTCTAAAATTTTGCTCTAGCCAGATTCTATTTTGTTTCACTATATCATCTTTTAAACTATAACAATAAGACAAAACTTCATACGCCCTACTTTGAGATAATCGCATATTATTGAGATAAATTTTTTGTTTAGATTTCTCTTCGCCCCACTCATCTGAGGTATGTCCCTCCACTCTTATCTCCGCTATTTCATCTTTATATTGCACTGAACTTAAAACGCTTATATATCTAGGGAAAAACTCTTCGAGTATAGTTTTAAACTCACCCTTCAACTCACTTTTATTGACTTCAAACAAAACATTTGGCGAGTTAAAAACTACTGCATTATCTTTAGTTATCTCCGCATCCCATTGTTTCAAGTCATTTTCAAACTCTTCATAAAGGTTTTCATTTAAATTTGCCTTAGAGTCTCTGTATGATTCTGCGATACTTATCATATCGTCTTTTTGAGACTGTACCTCTATCATAAAACCGATGGCAATGAACAAAAAAACTAACATCAAACCTGACATCATATCCGATATACTCATCCAAACATTACTAGCTTTCAGAGTTGCCCTTTAGCGTTTGATACAGTGAAAGTCCTGTAGAGACACCCATCCCCACTATGGAGGTAAAAAAGGCTGTCTTTAAACCTACAAGTATATCGTTGACACTGTTCATGATATCTTGAGGGTTAAAACTTTGAAGCCCTATGAAGATGCCCACAAAAGTACCAAGAACTCCTATGCTCACTATCTGACTTTTTAAGTCTATCTTCTTTAACATATCAATAGTACCAAGTATAAATATAACAACTACAAATACAAGGTTGATAGGGTCAAGCAATATGTCACTAAAAGATGCAGGGCTAAAACTCTCTTGAGTGATACTCTTAGGACATGGTCCTATCATTAAAATATTTCTATTGCTTGAGACAATGGACTTACTTATACCCTCAACTCTAGCTAGTTCATCTTTACTTTTAAAACAACCATTGCTTATTCTATAATTTAGTATTTTAACAGCTTTTGCTTTTCCGACACCATTAAGTTCTAAAAGCTCACTTTTACCTGCATTGTTGATGTCTACGATAGCAAAAAGTTGTGTGATGCTAAGGAGTATTAATAATAAATATTTAATTAAGTTGATGATTAAACTCCGGCACTATCTCTTTGAGTTTTTCAAGTTGGTTATCACAAGATAGTAACTCTTTTATGTCATCATTGAGTTTAGTGAGTTCATAAGGTGTTGGTTTAGCAACGGTTATGGACTCATAATCAGTCTTACACTCAGTATCATCGAGCAACAACTCCTCATAAAGCTTTTCACCAGGACGCAATCCACTAAACTCTATCTCAATACCAGAACGACCACTAAGGTCTATCATCTTTTGTGCTAAGTCCACTATCTTGATAGGTTCACCCATATCTAATATGAAAATCTCCCCACCACTCCCAATAGCACCAGCTTGAAGCACCAATTCACAAGCCTCAGGTATAAGCATAAAGTAGCGGGTAATATCTGGATGTGTTACACAAAGATTTTGTCCATTTTCTATGAGCGACTTGAACTTAGGGATCACACTTCCACTTGATCCAAGAACATTACCAAAACGAACAGCTACTATATCTGTACCATTTCCATTAGAATTTTGAGCATAAAGTTCACAGATACGCTTCGTTGTCCCCATAACATTTGTAGGGCGTACCGCTTTGTCTGTAGATATCATTACAAATTTTTCTACACCATATTCTATGGAGAGGTCTATGACATTTTTTGTTCCTACTATATTGTTAAGTATCCCATCAGAAATGTTAGATTCAACAAGTGGTACATGTTTGTACGCTGCAGCATGTATAACTATCTGAGGATTATGAAGTTTAAATGTCTCTCTAAGTGCATCTACATTGACTACACTCTGCATCACAGGAGTTAGCTCTATCTCTTTCAATTCTTCTACTATGCTATAAAGGTTAAATTCACTATGATCAAGCAGTATCAACTTCTTCGCACCAAATATTTTACACTGCCTAGCTATCTCACTCCCTATGCTTCCACCAGCACCAGTTATTAAAATAGTTTTATTTTTTATAAAAGATGTGATTTTGGACTTATCTAAATCTTTGGGATGTCGTGCAAGTAAATCTTCCACTGAAATATCTTTTAACTGTGTAGAAAAATCTTTTTCACTTAAGATATCTTCCATAGAAGGCAATATCTGCACCTCATTAAAAAATTCTGACATATCTTCATATATCTTTTTTATTTTATCTTTCGATGAGGATGGCATAGCTATAACTAAAAGATGTGCTTTTTTGTACTTTAGTTTATTTTTAATATTTTCACGAGAAAGGACGGTCACCGCATCAATAGAACGATTTTGGATTATCTTATCATCATCTATAAAGTATATAACCTTGTACTCACTGTCTGCATATTCAGACTCAAGCTTGATACCTGCCTTACCAGCTCCAAATATTACTACTTGTTTTGTCTTACTCACACCACTTCTATTTCGCATAAAGTAATATAAATACATCAAAAAATTGATGCTAAAAAGATACAAAAACAGTTCACTCGTCATAAATGAGAAACTAACCCGCCCATGAAGGAATGGCGCATACAGTAAAAAAGGCACTATATAAACGACACTCTTTAAAAGGTAGGTTCTTTGAGAGACCTTAGACCAAGAGAGAGAATAATCTTTATATATCAAAAATGATGCTACAAAACGAGCCAACATCACACTCAACACAACTTCAAAATCAAAAGGTTTGTGAAATATAAAAAAAGTCCACCAAAAAGTAAATAAGGTTAAAACTGTGATGACTAAAAAGTTAAGTATGCGTTTATCTATAGTCATCATAAATTATCTACACCTACCAACACTGATATTTTGTTTATTTTTCTCTATAGTTTTTACACCTATACCTTTAACGCTTGCTAAGTCTGCCATATCTTTAAAACAATGCCCTTTTCTATACTCAACTATAGCCTTCGCTTTTACTTTACCGACACCTTTTAGTTGCGTTAACTCTTTCTCACTTGCTGAGTTGATATCTACGCCAAAAAGCATCATGCAACTCAAGAGAAAAATCACTAAAAATCTCATACTAAACCTTTTTGTTGCGAAATCTTTTAAAAACTTTTTCAAAATCTAACTTCACATTACATGTTGTCTCTTCAAACAAATAACTCTCACGAAAGAAGTCACCCTGTTTGTCGTACTTTTTATCATCAAGTTTATAGATTTTAGCCCGTAGGTCATCAGGGTATATGATGACATAATATTTTACTTTTTCAGCCTCGTATATATCAAACTTATACACTTCATCGCGTTTAGCAGTAGACTTAGAGATAATTTCTAGTATAATTTCAGGTGCTTTTGTAAGGTATGCGTCATTCTCTTCCCCACAAGTCAGCACTATATCTGGTCGAAGAACTGTATCTTCATCAATTTTATAATCGACTTCACCCAGTACTTCACATAACTCACAATCATCTAACTGCTCCCGAATGCTATATATAATTTCACTAGCTATACTCTGATGTTTTCTCATAGGTGCAGGACTCATTGCAACAGCAATTCCATCAAAAAGCTCCCAATCACCCTTCCATAGCTTATAATCTTCATAAGTATAGTGAAGATTTTCTAACTTTAAAGCACCCATTAAATACCTTTGTCATTCGTTTCTTAGAGTATTATAGCATTTATATTATCATTTTACACACTATTTAAACGATATCTTAGAGTCGACTAACTTAACTACTCCATAAAATATAATCAACGATAAAATAAACGCAACATAAACATTATTCACAAAATAAACTATACAAAACAAAATAATATTGAGACCTATAGAGTAGTTAGTCACCTTAAAATGACTCCATCCACTTTGGTTTAGCCGCTGATACGCATGCTTTTTATGTGCAACACTTAACTGCTCGCCGTTTAGTTTTCTTCTTATGAGGGTGAGTGTAGCATCAAACCAAAAGACTCCAAAGAGTATGACCCACACCCAAAGGTTTGAGGGCTCTTTGTTTGCGTAGTAGAGTGTAAATATAGCTACATTGTAACCTAGTAGCGTACTTCCAACATCACCCATAAATATCTTAGCATCGCCAAAATTCCAGTACAAAAACCCTAAACTAGCAGCCGCTAAAACCAAAAAGTGCTCGCCACCAAAAAGCAGATACCCAGCGATAGATAAAAAAACTATCTCACTCCCTGCATAACCGTTGATACCATCTAAAAAATTATAGAGATTTATGAACCAGACTATGAGAAAAAAAGCAAAAATATTCGTTATAAAAACATTCTCAATACTAAAAAAACCAAAATCTAAACTACCAAATCCACCAAGAAAGTAAAGCCCACTAAAAGCCACAAAAGACTGAGCCAACAAACGTACTTTAGCACTTAGTTGATAAAGGTCATCAAAAAAACTCACAACAGAGATAACTACACCCACCATCAGAGCCAAAAACAAACTACTGTCTATACCATGAGTAAGATACAAATAAACAAGCCCTATAAACCAAGTGATAGCTATAGCAATCCCACCACCATGAGGAGTAGGCACACTATGAGAACTCCTATCATTTATCTCATCTACTAAGGCATTTTTGATGTAGTAGTTTTTAATGATGTATGTAAGTAAAAATGAAAGTAAGAGTAATATTATGTAAATCATATTTTATTTAAAAATTCTTCATAAGTTATAATTTCAATACCACAATTATAAAACTTCTTATCGTTAGTAATGAGTGCATTACATCCATTTTCTTTTGCGCATAAACATTGCAATGTATCTTCTAGGTCAAGATTGTTTTTAAGAGATAATTTAACAGCTTGATTAAGTACATTTTTCCCAAATGTTAAAATTGTCCAATCAACAAAAACAACATCCTTTAAAAAACCTAAAGTTGTTATTTTATCTTTTAATATATAATATAAAGTAGTTATCATATCTTCACTTATACATATTTCATAATTATTAACTATTAAGTGTTTTAATAATATCATTGACTTATTGTGATTAGGTCTAGATGTATGGATTATATCTGCTACAATACTTGTATCTAAGAATATTTTATTAAGAACCATACTTTTCCAATGCAACTTTTTCTCTTATTTGACTTGAAGTTAGATTGTTAAATCGCTCATGAACTTCACCTTTACCAGCATACTTCATAAGTCTATCCAGTTTTGCTTGAACTTTTTTATCTATCTTATCATCCAAAAATGCTTTAAACTCATCAGCATACTTAGGAGATATAAACAAACCCTTATACTCATGAGTCTTTTTATCTTCAACTTCAACATAATCATAACCATCAAGTATATTAGAGTTTCTTGCTAGTTCTCTCATTCCTACTTTCATTGTCATCTTATATCCTTTGTTGTCTTTTAATTATTGTAACATTTTAATATCATAATGTCAAACAACCTAATCCATCCTCAATCATGTTCCTAGTTTATTCAATTCTTTTTGAAAAAAATTTCTTATTGCTTTTTTGTCCAAAATCTCTATTGGTTCAAGGTACTCAATATTATCATCCTCAATATCATCTACATACAAAATTGCAACTGCAAAAAGTTTAAAATTTACACCATCCACTACATCTAAACTAAACTCAAATACCTTTCTTATGCTCATACTTTTCTTAATTAAAAAATACAAATCATAATAATCTCTATATTTAGCTCTTAAAAAAAGAACATTTACTTTCATGGCAGCAATTGATTCTAAAGAAGACAAATTAAACTTTTCTATTTTTTTAGGTTTCAAAAATTTCCAATTTGCATTAAAAAAAGTGACCTTTACTCCATCAAGCAATAAATCAATCTGTTCATCTGTCTGATTTAAAATCTCCTTATTTTTAAAATGCTTCAAATACTCAAATATCTCTTTTTTATCAAAACTGTCTGCATAAGTAAAAAAATCCAAATCTTCACTTTTCCTATGACACAAATGTAATGCCAACGCACTCCCACCAACTAAAACATATTTATCTAAAAATGGACAACTTTCTACCAATTCTAGCAAAAGAGATCTAGTCTTAGGAAGCAAGCAATTTAAGTTTTTCAAGTCTAGCATTTTTCACCTCTTTAAAATAATCACTCTCTATATCCATACCAAAAAAAACTCTAGCAAGCATTAAATTTAACTTTATAAATCTTTTATCACTTTTAAGTTTCTCTTCCCAAACTTTTTTCATAGCTCTTTTACCAAATAGCTTAAACCCAAGCACAATATCATCAAAATCACCATATTTTAGCAGATGTTCTATAGTTAAACTCTCACCCGCCATATCATAGCTTATCTCCTTGCTGTAACTCCAAAAAATTCCTTTATCTCTTAGTTTGTTAAATAACTTTACTTTTTGTTTATATATTTTATAAACCTTAGAAATAGCAACACTTGAAAGGTTCAAATATCGTGCTATTTGGCTTTGTAAATATCCATCACTTATAGCTTTAGCAATAGCAACTTCTCTTGTGTTATTGTTAAAACAATCTTCAAGTGACAATTTTTCTTTAGGTTGAAACTCATCACCTTTAATCTCAACTTTTGCTCTCATAAACTCATCTAATTTTTTCAACTCTTTTTCATCAAATTCACAATTAAAATCTACCTTCTTCAATAATTCATAATTGACCGCAGGGAATGCCTTTGTGTGCAACATTAAAAATTTAAAATTTTTTGAACTCATAGCCCACTTATATTCACCAATACTCTTTGCAATATTTGCTTTAATTGGATTAAACTCTATATATCTTACAAGTGTAGCTAAATATATATCATCATAAACATACCAAGATTTAAATCTTCCCTGCCAAAGAGGACCAACTCTTTTGTATCTTTTATTAAAATAGATACTATATCTTGAATTAACTTTTTGCATAATCGCAGAGAGATTTTCATTGTTGATTTTCATAAGTAGATGATAGTGATTGCTCATCAAAGCAAAAGAAAAAATTTCAAAACCATACTCATCACTTGTCTCTTGCAAAATCTCCAAAAATTTCTCAAAGTCATCATCTAGTAAAAAAATATCCCCTTTTGCAACACCACGATTTATTATATGATAAAATCCATTTTTTCCAATTCTTGGTTTTCGTGGCATAAAACTTCCTTTTTTCACTTATGATAGTAATATTATACCACTTTCTAGTTAAAAGTGAAGCTCTGACCCTTATCATTTAGTTAAAAGTTAATAAATAAATCCAAATAACCACAACGGGATTTTATTAGCACTTCCTATTTCAATATCATCTGCGACTACATAAGAATTTGGAATATCTTTGATTTGTTTAAATGATTTATTTTTACCACCAACCTCTATAGTATATTTATCATCTATTATAAAATCACCATTTTTAGATGTTTCTAGTCGTTTATCATCAAACATACTCATAAAAAATACTTCTCGGATTGTTCCTTTTTCACTATTGTTGCAATATGCAAAGTGTAAATTTGTATTTGCAAGATATAACTTTTCTGGTTTTGTCAATATACTATCTCCCTTACTTTTTGACCTTAGAAGATTAAATATTTTTGCTCTTTTTAAGTATTCCATATACCTATAAAGTGTAGCATAGTCTTTTGTAGCAATTTTTGAAGATAATTCTTTTATATTTATTTTAAAAGGATTTGACAAACATACTAATTCTATAAGTTTCTTTAGATTTATAATTTTATCATAGTCTATTGCAAATATAGATGGAATATCTACTTCTACAACTGTATTTATAGTTTCTTTTAATCGTACAGGATATGTGTCATTATTATCAAAGTAAAAAGGATAGTACCCATACTTAATATATTCATCCCAATATTCAAATGGCTTAAATTGTGATACTATTTCATAAGCGATATCTTCATGATTTATTAAAATATCTTCTAGAGAATAAGTTTTTAATTTTTTATTTGTTTTTAACTCAACAAATTCTTTAAAGCTTAGTCCTTTCATATGATATATAATAGCTCGTCTGCTTAAGTCACCTTTTGAATGGTCAAGTTTTAAAGCACTACTCCCACTAAATATCACTTGTAAATCTAACATATCGTATATTTTTTTAAGTTCTATTTCAAAGTTTATATATTTATGTATTTCATCTATGATTAATAGTTTTCCACCACTTCTACTAAATGTATATGCAATATCAAATAAAGAATCCAAAGAAATACTATCTGCACTAAAATACAGCTTTTTACTATATGGAAGTTTATGTTCTTTTAAATATTGAAGTAAAAAAGTTGTCTTTCCACTACCTCTTGCACCTATTATACCTATTAGTTTTTGAGTGAAATCAATCTTGCCATGTAAGTATCTTTTATATTTAAAATCATGCATATTTAAATATGAAGCTTGGTAGTTTTTTAGTGTTTCAAATAACATTTTAGTCCTTATTAATGTCTTGTCATTAATATTATATCAGATTTCAACATCAACCCAATCCCATCCTCAACACTAAACGGAGGTGTGGCTTCAGCCTCACTATAACCAGCAGCAACTAACCGCTTCAAAGTCAAACTAGCATCAACCTCCAAACTCCCATAAAGCCTCTTATAAAAAGAGGGCTTCACTAACTTCAAAAAGCTCTCAAAAAATGGAACATGGATAAGATAAACCTTCTTCCCTAAACCATCAGCTATCAACTCTATAAGCCTAGTAGTACTAAGTGGCTTAGCATCACTAGCTAAAAACACACCAGAAGCCTCACTATTCGTCACACCAGGCTCATCATTCGTCATTCCAGGCTCTCCATTCATCATTCCAGGCTCTCCATTCGTCATTCCGGGCTTGACCCGGAATCCAATCACCAAATCAACCAACCAACAAAGATTCCCAACATAAACCATACTCCTACGGTTTTCAATGCCTCCAAAAGGCAACACAGGAACTTTACTCACTAAACTCACAAGATTTTTAATGTTAGCCTTAACCCCATACCCATAAACAATAGGAGTCCGAACAATAGAAACAACAAAATCATCATCTTCTAACTTCAGCAACTCCCTCTCAGCTTTTAACTTACTCTTTCCATACTCATCTTGAGG
>JALSLR010000061.1 GCA_026988245.1 Sulfurimonas sp. | reverse complement strand
TGCAAAATCAACTGCTATTATGGTAGAAGCTATTTTAAAAGACACTAAACAAATTCACCCTTGTGCTGTTTATCTTGAGGGTGAATATGGTTATAAAGATGTTGTATGTGGAGTTCCTGTAATGTTGGGAGCAAATGGTGCTGAAAAAATCATAGAAGTAACACTTAATGATAATGAAAAAACTATGTTCAATAATTCAATAAACTCTGTTCAAGAACTAATTGATGCACTTAATGCAAATAATTTTTTTGAAGGAAAATAAAAGATGTCATATCGTATAGAAAAAGATACAATGGGCGAGATTGAAGTTCCCATAGATGCTTACTGGGCTGCGCAAACACAAAGAAGTATCCAAAACTTTGCAATAGGTGAAGAAACTATGCCTTACGAGATTACTCGTGGTTTTTCTTACTTAAAAAAAGCTGTTGCTTTAGTAAACAGTGATTTAGGTTTGCTTGATGCTAAGAAAGCTCAAGCGATAGCTAGTGCTGCTGATGAGATGCTAGCTGGAAAATTAGATGGAAATTATCCATTAGTTGTCTGGCAGACGGGATCAGGGACTCAGTCAAATATGAACAACAACGAAGTACTGGCAAACCGTGCAACTGAAATCTTGGGTGGAGATTTCCGCACTGAAAAACTGATACACCCAAACGATGATGTAAATAAATCACAATCATCTAATGACACCTATCCAACTGCTCTTCATGTAGCTTCAGTGATAGCAGTTGAAGAACAAGTTCTTCCAGCAATTGCAAAACTTAAAGCAACTTTGGCAGAAAAATCTGCAAAATTTGAATCAGTTGTGAAAATTGGACGAACGCATCTTCAAGATGCAACACCAATAACTCTAGGTCAAGAGATATCTGGTTGGGTGGAAATGTTAAATAAGTGTGAAAAAATGGCAAAAGATTCTTTAGAAGCAGTTCGTGAGTTAGCTCTAGGTGGCACAGCTGTAGGAACGGGACTTAATGCCCATCCGGAATTAGGTGAACGCGTAGCTAAAAAACTTAGTGAACTTACTGGTCATGATTTTATAACTGCACCTAATAAGTTTCATGCGCTTACTTCTCACGATGCCTTAGTTTATGTGCATGGTGCTTTAAAAGCACTTGCAGCAGATATGATGAAAATCGCAAATGATGTTCGATGGTTAGCATCAGGTCCTCGTTGTGGAATAGGGGAGATTGAAATCCCTGCTAATGAACCAGGAAGTTCTATTATGCCAGGTAAAGTTAATCCTACGCAGGCAGAAGCTGTTACTATGGTTACGTGTCAGGTCTTTGGAAATGATGTTGCTATCTCAATGGGTGCATCCCAAGGGAACTTTGAATTAAATGTATATAAGCCAGTTATTGCATATAATTTTTTACAGTCTTGTAGGTTGTTAGCAGATTCAATTGTTTCATTTAATGATCATTGTGCAGTAGGTTTAGAGCCAGTTGCTGATAAAATAGATCACTTCTTGCATGATTCGTTAATGCTTGTTACTGCACTTAATCCACACATTGGATATGACAATGCGGCAAAAATCGCCAAAACTGCACATGCAGATAAGTCTACACTGAAGGCTACAGCTGTAAAGCTAGGTTTACTTACTGAAGAAGAGTTTGATAAGTATGTAGTCCCAGAAAATATGACAAGCCCAAAAGCTTAGTCCATCTTAATATAAGGAATATAAATGAATATACATGAATATCAAGCAAAACAAATTTTTGCTAAATATGGCGTACCAGTACCAAAAGGTATTATGGTTGAAAGTGTAGATGCAGCAGTTGTTGCAGCTAAAGAGTTAGGTGGCCCGGTTTGGGTTGTTAAAGCTCAGATTCACGCAGGTGGTCGTGGCTTGGGTGGTGGTGTTAAACTTGCTAAATCTTTAGAGGAAGTAAGAGAATTAGCTGATGAGATTCTAGGAATGACATTAGTAACTCATCAAACAACTGCCGAAGGTAAACTTGTTCAAAAACTTTATATAGAAGATGGTGCTGACATTAAAGATGAATTTTATCTTTCTGTTGTACTTGATAGAAAATTAGAAATGCCTTTAATAATGGCTTCTACTGAGGGTGGAATGAACATTGAAGATGTTGCAGAAAATACTCCGGAAAAAATTATAACGGTTCCTGTCGATCCAGCAGTAGGATTTCAAGGTTTTCATGGTCGTCAATTAGCATTTGGTCTTGGCATTACTGATAAAAATGAGCAAAAAAAGATTATTAGCTTTGCTCAAAAACTTTTCAAGTTATATATGGAAAATGATGCAGAGATGATAGAAATCAATCCACTAGTGCGTACAGGTTCTGGTGATTTTATTGCCCTTGATGGCAAGATGGGATTTGATAATTCTGCTTTAGGGCGTCAGCCAGAGATCGCTGCTATGAGAGATTTGACTGAAGAAGATGAAGATGAAGTTGAGGCTGCAAAGTATGGTCTTTCTTATGTAGCGCTTGATGGTGAAATAGGCTGTATGGTTAATGGCGCTGGTCTAGCGATGGGTACTATGGATACTATCAATCATATGGGTGGAACTCCTGCTAACTTTCTTGATGTTGGTGGTAGTGCTAATGCCGAAACAGTAGCAAAAGGTTTTGAGATTATTCTTAAAAACCCTAATGTTAAAGCTATCTTTGTAAATATATTTGGTGGAATAGTTCGTTGTGATCGTATTGCTAACGGGATTATTGAAGCTACTAAGATTACAGATGTTAACGTACCTGTTATTGTTCGTCTTGATGGAACGAATGCTCCAGAAGCAGCTGTGATTCTTAAAAATGCAAATATTTCTAACTTGATTGTTGGAGATGACCTAGGTGATGGTGCAGCGAAAGCTGTAAAAGCAGCAGCAGAGTTTAAAGGAAAGTAATATATGTCAATCTTAATAAATAAAGACACAAAAGTAATCGTTCAAGGTTTTACTGGTAAAGAGGGTACTTTCCATGCTGAACAATGTTTAGCATACGGTACTAAAATTGTTGGTGGAGTTACACCAAACAAAGGTGGACAAGAGCATTTAGGAAAACCTGTTTTCAATACAGTTAAAGATGCTGTGAAAATCACTGGTGCAACTGTTAGTATGATTTTTGTACCACCTGCTTTTGTTGGCGATGCTGTCATGGAAGCTGCTGAGGCTGGTATTGAGCTTGCTGTTATTATCACTGAAGGTGCTCCAGTTAAAGATATGCAAATGGCTAAAGCTCATGCAACAAAACATGGAATGAAGACGCTTGGGCCAAATTGTCCCGGTATTATAACTGCTGAAGAATGTAAAATAGGCATCATGCCTGGTATGATTTTCAAAAAAGGTAACGTTGGTCTTATCTCAAAATCTGGTACTTTAACTTATGAAGGTGCAAATCAAGTAGTTAAAGAAGGCTTTGGAATTACAACTGCTGTTGGTATAGGTGGAGACCCGATTATTGGACTTTCATATAATCAACTTCTGCCGATGTTCGAAGCAGATACAGAAACTGAGTGTATTGTTATGATTGGTGAGATTGGTGGAGATCTAGAGATTCAAGCTGCTAAACTCATTAAAGAACAAATTACTAAGCCCGTAGTTGCTTTTATCGCTGGTCAAACAGCACCTAAAGGTAAAACTATGGGTCATGCGGGTGCAATTGTTTCTGGAAGTGCTGGAACAGCTGCTGAAAAAATGGCTGCTCTTGAAGCCGTTGGAGTAACTGTTGTTGTCTCACCTGCAGAAATTGGTGCTGCAGTAACTAAGGCAATGGCTAAAAAATAATACTATCTTGTGTGAGCCCCATTAGGTAACATCTGTGTGCTTAATTCGGCGCTAGTAGCACAATTTAGAATGAAATAATTAAAAATTAGCTAATCTTTAAATAGTTAATACAAGGATATGGATTAATCCTATCTTAAAAATTGAGGAGAATAAATGGGAACTTTTGAAATGAAAAACCCTGGTGACCAGCCAGTATGGGTAAACACCGATAACTGTAAAGCATGCGATATTTGTGTGTCCGTATGTCCATCAGGTGTACTTGCTATGCGTTATGAAGTCAAATCTACACTAGGTGCAATGATTTCAGTTGAACATCCAGAAGCTTGCATAGGTTGCAATGAGTGTGAATTATCATGCCCAGATTTTGCTATATATGTAGCTGATAAACAAGAGTATAAAGCTTCTGGCTTTAGTTTTGCTAAACTGACTGATGATGCGAAAGCTCGTCAAGAAGCTATTAAAGCAAATAATTATTATTCGATAGAACAAGGAGCTAGATAATGGCAACAAGAGAAGTAATATCTACTGGAAATGAACTTGCTGCAATTGCAGCTGTTGATGCCGGATGTATGTTTTTTGGTGGGTATCCACTCACTCCATCTTCTGAGGTAATGCATGTGATATCTGACTTACTACCTGCAAAAGGTGGTACGGCGATTCAGATGGAAGATGAAATTGGTGGTATATGTGCAGTTATTGGTGCTGCAATGACTGGTGTTAGAGCATTAACTGCTACTTCTGGTCCTGGTATGAGTCTTAAAGCAGAACAATTAGGTCTTGCTCAAATGGCTGAAGTGCCTTTAGTTTGTGTAAATGTAATGCGCGGTGGTCCATCAACTGGTCTTCCGACTCGTGTATCTCAGGGTGACATTCTTCAGTCTAAAAATCCATCACACGGTGATTATAAATCAATCACATTATGTGCAGGCTCATTAGCTGAGTGCTATACTGAAGTTGTACGTGCATTTAACATTGCTGATAGATTTATGCAACCAGTTATCGTACTGCTTGATGAAACAATTGGTCATATGCATGGTAAGGCTGACCTTCCAACGCTTGAAGAAGTTGAAGCAGGAATTGTTCCTCGTAAACGATTTGACGGTAAGCCTGAAGATTATTTTCCATATGACTGTGAGCATGATGAGCCAGCAGTTCTTAATCCAATGTATGAAGGTTATAGATATCACTTCACTGGTCTTCACCATGACAAGAATGGTTTTCCAACTGAAGAGATTGAAACGTGTCGCAAACTAATACAGCGATTAGAAGATAAAGTTGCACTTCATGAAGATGAAGTTGAATCTTACGAAGAGTTTATGATGGATGATGCAGAGGTTATGATAGTAGCTTATGGTTCAGTTTCTTTAGCAGCAAAAGAATCTATTCGTCACTTAAGAGCTGATGGTATTAAAGCTGGATTATTTAGACCAATCACTATTTGGCCTTCGCCAGCTGCTAAGATAAAAGAATACACTGATAAAATCAAAAACGTAATAGTTGTTGAACTAAATATCGGTCAATTTCATTCAGAAGTGCAGCGTGCAGCTGCTCGTCTTGACATAGAAGGACTGTTTAAAGTTAATGGTCGTCCACTTTCTCCACACGAGATTGTAAGTAAAGTAAAAGAGGTATTTTAACATGGCATTTAATTATGATAAATATTTAAGACTAGAAAAAATGCCAACACTTTGGTGTTGGGGTTGTGGTGATGGTGTAATTCTAAAAGCTTTCGTGAGAGCGATTGAAAAAATGGGAATTGACCAAAATGATGTATGTGTTGTTTCAGGAATAGGGTGTTCAGGAAGGTTCTCTTCTTATGTTGATTTTAATACGGTTCATACTACTCATGGTCGTACTGTTGCATATGCAACTGGTATTAAGCTTGCTCGTCCTGATAAGATGGTAATTTGTGTTGCAGGTGATGGAGATGCACTTGCAATTGGTGGTAATCATACTATTCATGGTTGTCGTCGTAATATTGATATAACTATGATAATTATTAATAACTTTATTTATGGTCTTACTAATTCACAAACAAGTCCTACTACGCCGCAGGGTATGTGGACTGTTTCTCAAAAAGCTGGTAATATCGATCCAACTTTTGATACTTGTGATTTAGCTATTGCTTCTGGAGCTTCTTTTGTCGCTCGTGAAACTATGCTTGAGCCTAAGAAGCTTGAGAAAATTCTTATCAAAGCGATGGAGCATAAAGGCTTTTCTATGATGGAAGTTCTTTCAAACTGTCATATCAACCTTGGTCGTAAAAATAAAATGGTTTCGGCAATGGAAAATCTTGAGTGGATTGACAGTATTACAGCTTCTAAGAAGAAATATGATGCTATGACTGAAGACGAACAGCTAAATATACTACCTCTTGGTGTTCTTAAGCAAGACTTAGAGGTTCGTGAATATTGCGATATGTACCAAGATATCAAAGATGTTCATCAAGGTAAGCGCGGTAAGATTACTCAAGACGATTTCGTTAAGAAAATATAAGGAGACATAATGAGCAGTACTAAAACTTTAATGAGATTTACAGGTGTTGGTGGTCAGGGTGTTCTTCTAGCTGGTGAGATTTTTGCAGCAGCAAAGATTAAAACAGGTGGACATGGTCTAAAAACTGCGACATATACATCACAAGTTCGTGGTGGTCCAACTGTTGTTGATATTCAGCTTGATGATGAAGAAATTTATTATCCATATGCTAATGATGGTGAAATAGGTTTCATGCTTTCAGTAGCAGAGATGAGTTATAAACTCTTTAAGGATGGTGTTCAAGAGGGCGGAACAATTGTAGTTGATCCAAACCTTGTTCATCCAACGGATGAAGATAGAAAAAAATGGAAAATATATGAAATTCCTATTATTACAATTGCAAAAGAAGAGGTTGGTAATGTAATTACTCAATCTGTTGTAGCACTTGCAATCGCAAATACTATGATGAATGCTATTGATAAGACAGCTCTCGTAGATACTATGCTTAGTAAAGTTCCAGCAAAAGTTCATGATGTAAATAAAGTTGCATATGAACTTGGTGAAAAATACGCTAAAGAAGCTATGGCTTAATTAGCAAAGGATTTCAGGCAGCCTTCTTCTAGGAGGTTGCTTTTTTTTAATCTTGGGATTCATATTACTTAATATTAATCCCAAGAACTAGGTGCTAAATCTTTATACTCCCCCAAAAAAAATCTACATGTTTTTCAAATAAAGTTGACAAGTTGTCCGTTGATTTTTCATCAAAACGAAGCAGGGTGACTTGCAGTCTTATATAAAATAAAGTAGATATAAATTCATACGCCATAATCATCGGGTCCCCAGACACCACTATAGAGTTCTGCATCATTGTAAAAAATCCTTCTGAGAGTAGTTTGATGTTCTTATCATGAAAGTTTGTCATAAATTGATTCCTCAGACCTCTATTTTGCAATAATTCTATCATGAGTAGCCTAAACATCTTTTCGCTTTTTTTATCAAACACAAGCAATTTGTACTGTTGAGAAAATTTGCTTATAAATAACTTACCATGCAGTGCACTTTCTTTGAGTTCTTCTGAATCAATAGAGAAGGGTGAATTAAATATTTCACGCGATACTTCAATGAAAATTTCTTCTTTATTTTTGAAATGGTTATATAGGGCACTTTGTTTGATGCCTACTTCATGAGCAATATCTCTTACACTGGTACCTTTGTATCCATTTTCAGAAAACAGAGTAGTAGCTTCTTTAAGGATTTTTTGCTTAGTAGTTGCTTTATTATTCATAGTATAGCCTTGTGTACCGCGTGAACAGTTGTTCTTTATACGGGTATTATATATGAACAATCGTTAATAGAAACTTAAAGAATAAGAACAATCGTTCATGCTTAATTCTTTTAAATATTAACACTTGTTCATAGAAAAAACAAGCAATTTAAAAGAATAAATTATGTAATATTGCATAGGTGTAATAGATAGTGACTTGTAAGTTTACTTGCAAGAGGAAAGTCCGAGCTGCTATAAGAGAGTGTTCCATCTAACTGATGGCCGACGCGAGTCGAGGGAAAGTGCAACAGAGATATTACTTCCATCGAAGGATGGTAAAGGTGAAAAGGTGGTGTAAGAGACCACCAGCTTCTGTAGTAATACAGAAGGCTTGTAAACCCAACATGGCAGCAAGAAACAAACGGTTAGCCTCTTATATGACGTTAAATCGTTATAGCTTTTGTTTCGCTAGAGATATTTTGTAAAAGATATAGTAGATTAATGCTATCCCTACAAAACTCGGCTTATGTTACACCTTAAAAGTCTTGTAATATTAATCAATATGAAGTAATTTAATTATTCAAGAGAATATACATTATGTTAACCAATTAGCATAATTCAATCTAAAGAAGTGAAATGACAAGAAAAACAGAATTAATTACAGATATACAAAATTTACTCAATAATTATGATGATAAAAACTCTACATCGATTAATCCTAGTCTTTTAGAATTTATGAATGAAGACACCCTGCTGAGTATAATAGATACCCTACTCACACAAAAAGAATCTTCTAAAGAAACAGACACAGATTGGCTAGAGACCTTTAAAAAATACAGCTAATTATTATTAACAAAAGATATTACGTTAATTTGTGAATAATAGTTTATGTTTTGTTTACAAAGTTAATGTATAATGACACAAAATAATAAACAATAGGATTTAATATGGGCAACATAGACCTAGTACAACTGACAAAACTTACTAAAAAACTAACTGCAATGGTAGTTGAAGATGAAAAGGTAACGAACGAACTACTAAGTTCAACGTTTAAAAACTTTTTTTCTGATGTTCAATCATGCTTTGACGGAGATGAGGCCTTAGCTGCATATAATAAAAACAATCCAGATATTGTTTTTGTAGATATCATTATGCCTGGTATGGATGGTATAGAGTTGTCTCGGAAAATTCGTGCTATAAACCCTTCTCAGATTATTATTGTAATATCTGCGAGTAATGATATTGAGAAAATTTCAGAATCTATAGAAGTTGGTGTAAATAGTTTTATTCAAAAACCAATAGATACTAAAAAAATTATTGAGTTATTAAGCGGAATAACTTCAATGATAAGTAAAAAACGTAAAATTGAGACGAAAACTTTCTCTATTTCTCTTCCTCTTGATCTTTATGACTCAGTAAATGAAAATGCAAAAGAAGAAAGCATTTCCAAAAATGCAGTTATCATTAGAGCTCTTCGTAGCTTTTACGACGCTAGATCATAGCTGTAAGAAGCCGAATTTATGATACTTTAAGCAAAGCATCACTATAATTTCGGCTCACAACTTAGTGGCCCCGTCGTCTAGCGGTTAGGATCCATGGTTTTCATCCATGTTACAGGAGTTCAATTCTCCTCGGGGTCACCACTTTCAAAAAAAACTTCTCAAAAATACACCAAGAATTAATCAAAAATTAGTTAAAATTCTATCAAATATAAATTAGGATTTTTAATGTTAAGATTTGCAGCTAGTCCAACTGGTGATATGCTTATAAGCGACCTTCGAATCGCCCTATTTAATTACATTCTTTCTCGTCAACAAGAAGAAGATTTAATTGTTCGGATAGTAGATATACATAAAGAAAAAAATATACAAGACAAAGATAAAGAGATTCTTGATTTACTAAGTTTCTTTGGGATTGAGTACTCTCAAGTTATTTACCAAAGTGAAAAGGTAAGGTTTCATACAGCCATGGCCCTGCAACTTATGCATGATAAAAAAGCATTTTCTTGCTTTTGTTCAGATGAATGGTTGGGAAAAAAACGTGAGGAAGCTAAACTAAGCAAGCAGAAGTATAGATATGACGATGCTTGTGCCACCCTACCCGATGAGTTAGTTATTGATAATATAAACCCGTTTACAATAAGAATTAAAAAGCCAGCAAACAGCCTTGCTTCTGATGACATAGATAGCTTTATTATTATGAACAAAGATAAAATACCTACTTATGATTTTGCTTGTGCAGTTGACGATATGCTAAGTGACATAAGTATGGTTATTTATGAACAAAATTCTATTTATGATACACGAAAAGAAGAATATATTAGAACATCATTGCACTATGATAAAAAAATACAGCATATATATGTCCCTACTCTTCTTGACTCTCCTAGCGTGAAGTCTTTGCTAGAAGAAGGTTTCTTGCCTGAAGCGATTTCAAATTATTTAATATCAATTGGAAATGAATCTCCTTGTGATATTTTTACGCTTAAAGAAGCAATAGCCTGGTTTGACCTTAATAGCCTATCAACAACTACTTTTCTTTTTAATATAGATGCTTTAAAAGAGATAAATAAACAACATCTTTTGAGACTTGATGCTAAAGAACTTTCTCGCTATGTTGGTTTTGCAGATGAGGAGATAGGCCTATTGGCTCGTGTGTATCTTAAAGAAGTTTATACTACAAAAGAACTTAAAAATAAAATAGCACTGATATTTGGACAAAGAGATATTCTAAATGAGTTTAAAAAGCAATCAAAACTTATGATACTAGCTATTAAGTCTGCTCCATATTTTATAGAATATGATGATTTTAAGAAACACGTCATGCAGGAGAGTGGGATAAACGATGAAAACTTGCTTTGCTATATCTTAACTGGCTCTCAAAATGAACCAGATATAGCACAAGTATATAGATATATAAAAAATTATATAGCGGAGATTGTAAAATGAGTGTAATAGTTGATATTGTTCAAGGGCTAGGTGGAATATTTTTAAGTTTAATTAACGTGTATATATGGGTTTTAATTGCTACAGCACTTATGAGTTTTATTAATCCTGATCCATATAACCCAATTGTTCAGTTTTTATATCGCATAACTAATCCAGTATATGCCCTAGTTAAAAGATATATAAGAACCGATTTTGGAGGGCTTGATTTGGCTCCTCTTTTTATTATTATCGGTCTTCAAGTACTCATCGTTGTATTTAGTTCCCTACTCTATTCAATTCACTAAATGCTTAGGATACTACTTTTTCTTTTGTTAATCTCAGTTTTTGTTTATGCTGAGATATCTTTAGAATATTTAAATTCAAAACCAAAAAGTCGCTCTAAAGACTTTATGATTTGGCAATATCTTAATCAAAACATTACACCAGAGCAAGCTGATGCAGCATATGAACAAGTAGATTCAATAAGAAATAATAAAATATTTTATAGATATGCCAAAAAAACAAAAAAACAAAAAATAAAACAAAAGCTACGATGTAGTAAAACTAGAAATTTACTCGACATTAAAGATGCGGAATGTTTAAATATAGCTTATCATCCTAAGAAAACTATAAATTATTCTAAAAAACAAAGAAAAAAACTTATCAACAAGCTGAATGATGAAAATTCGATTTGTATGCTAAAGCTTCAAAACGAACCTAACTCTCAGCAAGCTTATGTAAAATATAGTGCAGATTCTTTTTTAGAATTTTTTAACAAAGTTGGGTACCGATATAGAAATAAAAAGTTAAATATCCAACTGAATAAAAAATTTATAGACTCCTTGAGTTGTTCATCGAGAGCAAGACAGTTTATTAAAACAATAGTAAATACAAAAAGTTTATATAATCTTCAAAAATCTCTTCTTTTAGCTAACGGAGAGTTTTTAGATTCTAGAGCTAACTTTTTTCTAGGTCTTAATCATCTTAACTACAAGAATAAAGCTAAAGCAATGGATTTCTTTCTTTTATCTCAAGAGAAAGCTCTCACGAAGATAGACAGAGATAAGAGTATTTTTTGGCAATATTTAGTATCCAAAAATAAAAAGTATCTTTTAAAATTAGTCAAATCAACTGATATTAATATATATTCACTTTACTCTAGTGAGATGATGCACACTAGTACAAGAAATTATTTTTATAAAATGGATACAGACAAAAACGTAAGTCCTATAAATTTAAATAACCCTTTTCATTGGGACAAGATACATGAAGAGATAAAAAATGCCTCCCAAAATGATTTATTTATTCTTGCTAAAAAATATAAACAAGAGAACATGCTCCCGGCTCAAGCATATATTTTGCAAAAAGCAAGTCAATACAGAATGCATGGATATCTAATGCCTTATGATGAATATCTAAAAGGCCTGTCTAATGATGATAAAGCAGTGGTCTATGCTCTGATGCGTCAAGAGAGTCAGCTAATACCTTCAGCATTGTCTTACTCATTTGCACAAGGTTTAATGCAGATGATGCCATTTGTGACTAATTCGATAAGCAAAGAGATTAAAAACCCTATATCTAGCCTCAACGAGATGTTTGAACCGAAAAACAATTTACGATATGCTCGCCACCATCTTAGATGGATGAAACGTTCCCTTTATCATCCTCTTTTTATCGCTTATGCCTACAATGGAGGGATTGGTTTTTTTAAATCTTATCTCATGAGTGGTAAGTTTGGAAAAGGAGAGTTTGAACCATTCTTAAGCATGGAGATGATGTCAAATACAGAATGTAAATACGCGCACACTTGGCCACCCGTACGCATCAACACTTGGCCACTTGAGTGCTAAAAAATATTCTTACGCAATTGTAGCATAGGGTGGCCAAATGTTTTATACTTTTGC
>JALSLR010000060.1 GCA_026988245.1 Sulfurimonas sp. | reverse complement strand
CTCAATATAAAGTCGCGGACTTTATAAAAAGTGGCCGAATCATCTCCGTCACAGGTGGCCGGATACTCACCGTTTTTAGTGGCCGGATGATTTCGCGATAGGTGGCCGGTTTGCTCCGTTTTTTGCATACTTTACGCATCCAACATAGCCATCCCGCTCATTATCAAGTAAGTCGCAAGAGCAAAACCTAAGGCTATCAGTATCATATTTTTTATTTTTGTAAAATTTGTCATGGCGTATTATACAAAATTAACATTGGTGTAACGTTAGTCAAATATAATTTATTTAAATTAAATTAGGAAATGAAGCAATGACTAAAAAGATAATCACTCTCTCTATTATTACAAGCACTATGATGTTTGCAGCAGAGACAAACCTCAATACACTCAATGTAGAATCTACTGTATTAACAGAAGTAGCACAAAACGCACAACAATCAGCTGACTTAGGTGAAGCCCTTAGCATCAGTGTTCCAAGTATAGATATGTCTCGCCGTAGTGGCATTGCCAATGATGTGCTTATCCGTGGTCAAAAGCGTGATAACATCGCTGTATCTGTAGATGGTACGAAGGTTCAAGGTGCCTGTGTCAACAGAATGGATCCCCCTATCTCACATATCATTACAAATCAAATTTCTGATATAGAAGTTATAGAGGGTCCTTATGATGTTACAGAGTTTGGAACACTCAGTGGTGGTATCAAAATCAAAACAAAACAACCAAGTAAAGATTTAAAGGGTGAAATTAACCTTGGTTATGGAGCTTGGAATTATATGAAAGCTGGCGCGACTGCAAGTGGTGGAAACGATACTGTTCGTGTACTCATCAGCGCGTCAACAGAGTCAAGTGACCAGTACAAAGATGGAAATGGCGATACTCTCGCTGGACAGATTCAAAACAATGCAGATGCTAACCCTACTGATACAACGGCAACAGGGGCTGTGCTTAAAGCAGAATATAAAGATATGAAAGCCTACACAAAAAGCTCCCTCATGGCTAAAATGTTTGTAAATATCACAGAGGACCAAGAACTTCGTTTAGGGTACACTGCTAACAGAAGTGAGGATGTTTTATATGCAAACTCAAAGATGGATGCACTATGGGATGACTCTAATATATATAATGTCGAATACCACATAAACAACCTAAGTGATGCTTACAAAAACCTAAGCTTGCAGTACTATGCCTCTGATGTTGATCATCCTATGGCTACTACATATAGAGTCTCTTCTAACAATCCTATGATGGACAATACCAACCACCTTACTACAGCTATGCAAGGGATGAAACTTAAAAATAATTTTCTTATCGCTAACTACAAACTACTCGTTGGTCTTGATGGTAGCAAAAGAAACTGGGATGGGAATTACTACAACACAACGACAAAAGCTGCAAAAGGCAAGAGTATAGATGATGCTAACACAAACAATCTAGCAGTTTTTGCCAAACTTAACAAAGAGTTTGATGCGCTGAGCATCACTCTTGGTATGCGCTATGATAGCACAGAGATAACCCATGCTACCCTTCAATCAAATGACTACACTGCCTTTGGTGCAAACCTTACAGGTACCTATAATCTCAATGAAGAAAACAAAATCTTTCTTGGAGTTGGTCAAGCTTCTCGTGTACCTGATGCAAGAGAGTTGTACTTTAGAAGTGTTAAAAACACAGGGACAGACACTACTGGGACAAATAACCTTGATCAAACTACAAACACAGAGATAGATTTAGCTTATGAACTACAAGCTGATATGTTTTCTATGAAAATCAAAGCTTTTTACTCTATGTTAGCAAATTATATCTACATAAAAAAAGGGGCATTAGTCAATGCTTTTTCTAATATTGACGCAACAGTATATGGTGGGGAACTCAGTGCCTCTTACTATGCGACAGATGATTTAAGTCTTGACTTAGGTGCATCATACAAGGTGGGAACAAGAGACGCGTTAAGTGGTCAAACAGGAACAAACATGGCAGACATAGCGCCACTAAGAGGAAACTTAGCTCTTAACTATGAGTATATGAATGCTAGCGTAGCTTCACTGACACTTAGAGCATCTGATACTTGGGATCTATACGACGCAGAAAACGGCGAGCAAGAGTTAGCATCATGGAGTGTACTCGATATGAAAGTAAGACATACTTTCAATAAAATGTTTGATTTCACACTTGGTGTCAACAACTTACTTAACACTACGTATGCCCAGTCAAACACCTATGCAGACTTAACACTCTTAACAGCTGGAGCTACTGGAGATATCATGCTTTTAAATGAACCAGGAAGATACATCTATACAAATCTAAACGTTAAGTTTTAATCTTAAGGGCACCTCTTTGAGGTGCCCTTAACACTAAACTAACGTCGATTTTATATACTTCTACAATCAAGACTAAATTTAAGAAGGAACTATATGAATTGGCGTAGTAAAACTGAAAACAAACTAGAGCTTATGGGTGAGTCTATCACCCGTAACCCTATCAAGATAATCATAGTGATGCTCTTAGTAGCCATTGTTATCATCTCAAATCTCCCAAAAATCACCATAGATACATCAACTGAAGGGTTTTTACATCATGAAGACCCAGCACTTGTGAGATATGAAGCATTTAAAGAGCAATTTGGTCAAGATGAAAAGATAATGGTGATTGTAGAGAGTAAAGATGTCTTCAATTTAGAGATACTTAAAAAGTTAAAAAAACTGCATACTGCACTTGCTGAGAACGTCCCCCATCTTAACGATATCACTTCACTTATCAACGCTAGAAACACACGTGGAGAAGGCGACCAACTCATCGTTGAAGATCTGTTTGAGAATTTTCCACAAAATGAGCAAGAACTCGCTAAAATCAAAAAAATAGCACTCAACAATGCAATGTATGACAACCTGCTTTATAATAGGACGCATACCTTTACTACCATCATCTTAGAACCAAGTGCATATGAAACTACTGAGGGTGGTGATGCACTTGCTGGTTTTCTCACAGAGAATGAAGGCGAAGAAACATCTGACACCCCAACAGAGTTTTTAACCGATCCCTCAAAAAGTGAGATGGTTCGAGCTGCTGATAAAATTGCAAAAGAGTTTAGTAGTGAGAATTTCAATGTTTTTATAGCGGGTTCCCTAGCAGTCAATGACTACAACAAACAGTCTGTTCAAAAAGATATGCAAAAATTTGTTAAACTTGTTCTTCTTATGATGATGATATTTCTTTTCATCGTATTTCGTAGAATATCTGCTGTGATACTTCCGATATTTATAGTAGTTATTTCACTCCTTAGCACAGTTGGACTTATGGCACTTGTTGGTACACCTATCACTATACCTACACAGATACTTCCATCATTTTTACTCGCAGTTGGTATTGGGGCAGTTGTGCACCTTCTAGCTATGTTCTTTAAACATCTCAATGAAAACGGTGACAAACATAAGGCTATCTCATACTCACTAGGACACTCTGGTCTTGCTATTATCATGACCTCACTCACAACAGCGGCAGGACTTCTTTCTTTTTCAACTGCATCTATCGCTCCCATAGCTGACCTAGGAATTTTTGCGGCAGCTGGTGTTATGATAGCACTAGTAAATACCATAGTATTGCTTCCTGCTATTTTAGCCATGCTTCCTATCAAACAAGCAAAAGAAGCAAGAATAAAAGACTCTAAAAAGATGGATGCTATACTTCTTTGGACGGCTGACATGACATACTACCATGCTAAAAAAATCATAGCTATAAGTGCTATTGTCATCATAGTATGTAGTTACTTTGCTTTACAAGTTCAGTTTAAACATGACCCATTATCTTGGCAACCAGACAACTCCCCCATCAAGATAGCTACCAACAAAGTTGACCATGAGCTACGAGGAAGTGTAACTATGGAAGTAATCATAGACACAAAAAAAGAAAATGGGCTCTATGACTCAGCACTTCTTACAAAGATAGATAAACTAGTTCAAGAAGCACAAGAGCTAAAAACAGATAAACATTTTGTTGGAAAAGGTTGGGGTGTGGGTGAGGTACTTAAAGAGATTCACCGTGCCTTGCATGAAAACAAACAAAAATATTATGCTATCACTAAAAATGACGCACTCATCCCTCAAGAGTTTTTACTTTTTGAAAACTCTGGAAGTGATGACTTAGAAGACTTAGTAGACTCTAGTTTTTCAAAAGCTCGTTTAACATTTAAGCTCCCTTGGATGGAAGCTGGAGAATATTCCCAGATAAGTGAACAAATAATTGACTTATTTCATAGTGAAATTGGAAATGAAGTTGATATTGTTATCACTGGTATGGTTCCACTTTTTCAAAGAACTTTATCTGCTGCAATGAGTTCCATGGCAAGCTCTTATGCTATAGCCTTCCTTTTAATAGCTATAATGATGGTTATATTGCTAGGAAGCATTAAAATAGGTTTAATTTCGATGATACCAAACCTACTCCCAATCATCATGACTATAGGGTTTATGGCGATGGTAGATATGCACCTTGATATGTTCACTATGCTTGTTGGCGCTATAGTTATAGGTCTAAGTGTCGATGATACTGTTCACTTTTTCCATAACTTTGCGAAGTACCACCACCGTGGTCTTCATGTCAAGGAGTCAGTAGAAAAAACTATGATAGGGACAGGTCGTGCACTTGTTGCAACCTCTATTGTACTTTCTTTAGGTTTTTATGTTTATATGTTTGCGAGTCTTACAAACCTTATAAACTTTGGTATTTTAGCTGGTGGAGCGATAACTATCGCTTTATTTTCAAACATAATCTTAGGGCCTGCCCTATTAACTCTCATCACAAAGGATAAATAATGATGAAAATTTTACTTTTAATAACACTCACACTTAGTTCTCTTTTTGCACTTACTGCACAAGAGGTAGCACAAAAAGTTAGCGATAGAGATGAGGGGGATAACCTCACTTCAAAAATGAAGATGATACTTATAGACAAAAATGGTAAAAAGCGTATACGTGACCTGAAAACATACACAAAAAACAAGGGTGAAGACAAACTAAAACTTATGTTCTTCCTAACACCTGCAGATGTTAAAAATACAGGTTTTTTAACCTATGACTACGATGACTCAAACAAAGATGATGACCAGTGGCTTTACCTTCCAGAGCTTCAAAAAGTCAAACGTATCGCATCAAGTGATAAAAGTTCATCTTTTATGGGAAGTGATTTCACTTACTCAGATATGACGAGTCGTAATGTAGAAGATTACACGTATGAAATCATGAAAGAGCCTATGGTTCGTGGCCATAAAACATGGCAACTTCTAGTAACTCCAAAAAGTAAAAAGACTATCCAAGAGACTGGTTACACTAAAAGTATCATGTTTATAAGACAAGACAACTTCGTCGCTATTCAAGCACTTAACTACATCAAAGCTGGAAATAAACTCAAGTATATGATGGTCAATAAACTCGAAAAAATTGATGGTATTTGGTCTGTCAAAGAGATTCAAATGGTAACCAAAAAAGGAAGAAAAACGCTTCATAAAACAATCTTTAAATTTTCAGATATAAAGTATAACCAAGACCTCAAAGAATCATTTTTTACGACACGTACACTTGAGCGTGGAATCTAATATGAAGACTAAGATACCCGTCACTCTCAGCTTGACTGGGAGTCTGCTTCTTTGTTTTACACTCAATACTACAGCTCTCTTTGCTCAAGACTCTATGGATGCTGATCTTGGTGGCTTTGAGACTGAGGAACTTGCGGACCCACTAGGGGATGACCTTGCTGGATTTGGAGAAGAAGATATACCACTGAGTGAAGCAACACCTGAGATAACTCTAAAAGAGTCTATGTTTACAACATCTGGAAACCTAGCTTTTAAAACAGCCTATGGGTACAAAGACCATAGCGTAGATAACGTCGAATATAGCGGCTTTAACCAAGCACGAACTGCCATCTACTTACAAGTCGATGGCAAGCTTTCAGATAACTGGAAAATGCGTATCAGTGGAGATGCTTTTTACGATGCTATTTATGATATACACTCAGATAGAAACTATAACCAAGATACACTTGATGCATACCGTACACAACTTCGTTTTGATGATGTCTATCTTCAAGGTAGTCTGAGCGATAATCTTGATGTAAAACTTGGTCGTCAGATAGTTGTCTGGGGAAAATCAGATAGTATTCGCATCACAGATGTTATCAATCCACTTGATAACCGTCTTCCTGCTATGACAGATATAGAAGATTTAAGACTCCCTACAACTATGGCTAAGCTTGACTACTATCTAGGAAGTTGGAACCTATCTGCTATGCTCATTGGGGAAAGTAGAATCTTTTTAGAAGCTGCACCCTATGGTGAATTTTTTCCTGTAAGTGAGATATTTCCCGCTGCACCACAACCTTTCTTTGACTTAGAACAACCAGATGTTTCATGGGAGAACACACAGTATGCCTTAGCTGCAAATGGTGTCTTTTCAGGATGGGATTTGTCTTTTTATGCTGCTGATGTATATGACAGTAAATGGCACTTAGAACTCGTAAACGGTGTCCCAAAAAGAATAGTATCACGCATACAGATGCTAGGTTCAGCTATCAACATAGCAAGTGGTAGTTGGCTCTTTAAAAGTGAAGTAGCCTACGTAAGTGGTGTAAGATACAACTCAACCCTTGATGCTAAGGATAGACTTGATGCTCTCGTTGGATTTGATTATATGGGTGTAAAGGATACGGTGCTTTCTTTAGAGATAGCCAACAAGCATATCTTTGACCATGAGGCACAAATGGCATCCTTAGATACACTCAAACCAGATTATGTTGATAGAAATGAAGTGCAAACTGCCATGCGGGCGACTCGCTCATTTTCCAATGACTCTATCAATGCCTCAGCACTATTAAGTATGTTTGGTTCATCATGGGAGTATGGTGGTTTTGCAAGAATTTGGGTAGAATATGACGTTATAGACGCAGTAGTTGCAAATGTTGGTGTCGTAGACTACATTGGAGGAGATAGACCTTTCCAAGATGCGATAAAAGATAATGACAGAGTATTTGCTGATATCACATATAGCTTTTAAAGGAGCCTAAGATGCAAAAACAATTTACACCACTTTATAGAATCTGGCACTGGACTATGGCACTGAGTGTCATAGGGTTACTAGCAACTGTAGCCCTAAGAAAGAGCTTCCTTTCTTGGAGAACAAACACTGAGATAATAATGACAAAATTTCAAGATGCTGGGGTTGAAGTTACACATGAACTTGCCAAAGCAACTGCAAAAGCTATCCGCTCAGGTATGTGGGAGTGGCACTACATATTTGCTATTTTTCTTGGCATCTCTATAGCTATACGTATATATATGATGCTAACGAAACAAGCTAAGCTACCTATAGTTAATTTTTTTCAAGCTTCCATTTTTGAAAAAAAAATGCAGACTGGAGTTTATACACTTTTATGCTTTTTTATCATGATGATGGCACTTAGTGGTGGATTCTTATACTTTTATGAAGCCTTAGGTTTTACAAAAGACTCAATCCATTGGGTAAAAGAGACACATGAACTTATGATGTGGGGTGTTATTGTTTTTGTAGGTCTCCATCTAGTTGGGGTTTTGAAACATGAACTTACAACAAAAGAACCTATTATTTCTAAGATGATTCATGGTGACTAAGAGTTCCAAGTTAACTTAAAGTGAAGAACAAACAAAGAATCTTATACTCTATAAATACTTCAATAAACATTAAATTTAGATAATTATCATCATAATTTTAATGTTTATTCTCTAAAATTAATTTTATTATTTTTATTTTATTTGAAAATCTACTATACACAATCAAAAAAAATCACTCAATATATAAAGCTAAAATAAAATAGAAGCGCCTTGCATACTAAAGAAAAGTTTTACATTCTAAAGCAAGCTAAAAGCACTTAATTAAGGAGGTAAACACATAGATAATAAAAGAAAAAATAATCTATACTATAGAAATTTCTTATTTATTTTCGCATTATAACGAAAAAAAAACCTCTTGTCTGTCACATAAGTAACATAAGACTTAGATAATAAAAACTTATAATAGTTATCTATTTTTTTAGTGATTATTTTCTTGAATTAACTGTATTTTTATGTTACATATTGTAGCACTTATGCTTAAAATACAAAATACTTTTTAATAAATCCAATAAAACAGGCAATAAAATTCTAAACTATTAGTAACTTCAAAAGAGTAGCCGAGAAAATAATTTTAAATTATTAAATTTATTTTCATCCTCAAACTTTAGAAGAAAAAAAATCATAAGGATAAAATATGAAAAATGTAATTCTAGGATTAACATTGCTCGTTACAGCAACACTAGTCTCTGCAAATGTAGATGGAAAACCAAAACTAACAACACAAGAAGCAAAGGTAAAGATGAAAGCTTCTATGAGTTTACTTGATAAAGAGTTAAAACAAACGATAGGAAAATTATCTAAGCAAACAAAAGGTACCCTTGTTCAAATCTATAGGCACCACGACAGACACTCTCAAAAAGTAACGTTAAGACAAGTTATGCAAGAGGTAGGACAAGAGATGGAAACAATGATAAGTGCAGTTTTTATGGATAATGCAGAGATGGCAGCTGATGCAGCTCGTCGTTTAGCTAACCATAGAATACCTCGTGGTGGACTAATCTCTTATTTAGAACTCGACCAAATCAATGATGAGCTACTTTCAGGACTTGATGGAATGAATACTGAAGTTGAAGGTAATGCAATCAAATTTGCTCAAGCAGCAGATAAAGGCGATATGGCAGCAGCGGCAGCACTTTTAACACCAATCGTAAATGGTTGTGTAGCTTGTCACAATATTTTCCGAGGGCAACCAGGAAAAAATTCTCACATTAGGTATTAATCTACTCAAGAGGTCTTCAGTGACCTCAAGAGAGTATTTACAACTAACTAAAAACCAAAGGAACGAACAATGAAAATGACTAACACTATAATAATGTCAAGTATTATCTCCTCTCTCTGTGCTACATCTGCTTTTGCGACAAATGGTTCAGAGCTCATCGGTTATGGAGCTAAATCTCGTGGTATGGGTGGAATAGGGATAGCAACATTTGTAGGGACTGATGCTATTTTAAAAAATCCAGCTATGCTCATGGACAACACTGGGAACCAGCTAAATATTGGAAACTCAGTTATGATTTCAATGCCAGAAAAAACCACACCTGATGGTAGTACATATGAGTATGGTACTGTAGGCTACACATTACCTAACATAGGATACATTCATAACATTAACGATACATTGGTTGTAGGTATTGATTTAGCAGCGACAGGTGGAGGAGCAATATCTTACGATACTGATCCAGCTCTTGGACAATTATCAGGAATGAATTCAAAAATGGGTGTTATTGATATAGCACCAGCTATCGCTTACAAGATGGGTAATTTCAGCCTTGGTTTAGCAGCAATATATACAATGGTGATGATAGATGCAGAAAATAATGCTTTTACTTCAGATTATGCTATTAGTACTGATACAGGTTTTTTACTAGGACTCAGTTATAAATTTGATCAACTAACTCTTGGTTTTTCTTATAAATCTGAACGAGATTACGATACTACGGATGCTAATTTTGGGCAAAAAAAAGGTACACTTCCTTCTCACCGTGGTATTGGTATAGGATATACTTCAAAAAATACGCATCTAGGATTTGAAGTACAAAACATAGGCTGGGATGATGCAAGTAATGGTGCTTTTTCTAACCAACTTGTTGTAATGCTTGGTGTATCTCAAGAGTATACGGAAGAGTTGACTCTTAGAGCTGGACTTAACTATGCAGATAACAGTCCTGTACCAGATGATATCGTAGATCAAACATTATCAGTTCAACCATTGCATGTTACTACCCATTTGACAACAGGTTTGAGTTATGACATTGCAAAAGATATAGCACTAGATGGGGCAGCTACGTATGCACTTCCAGAATCAAGAACAGGAACCTCAGGTACTACCTATAAAACATCGCAAATACTGCTAAGTTTGGGTGCAACTATCAAGTTCTAAGTTTATAAAAGCTCAATACTTCCTCGAAAAAGTTTGAGCTTTTTTTGTCTTTCTAGTTCTTTAAGCGTTCTAGAAATGACAGCCCTAGGACTTCCAAGATGAGATGCTAGCTCTTCGTGTGTGATAACTACAAGACTGCTTTTTTGTTTTTTAAAGTACTGTAAAATCCGTTCATGTAAACGTTTAAATTTTATATCCTCTATAATTCCAGCTAAATCCTGCATACGTAATGTATAAAGAGAAAAAATATATTCCAAATAGTTTGGGCTCATCTGAATCAATTTTTTTACAGCTTCTTTGTTAAGCATATACCCTTCTATGTCTTCTAGTGCAACTGCTGTTCCTGTTGCCTCACTTGATGAGAGTAAAGAGGCTGTATTTACAATACATTGCTCACCTGGAGTAAGAGTATAGAGTGTGATCTCTTCTGCATCTAGAGTTTGCAAAAAAAGCTTTACCTTTCCTTTGACAAGAAAAAGGACGCTATCGCAAAAATCACCCTGCATAAAAAGAATTTTATTTTTTGGAAGTTTTACTAAGCGGCTATGCTGATGTAAAAATGAAATAGCTTCATCTTCGAGCGTATCGCAAAAGGGAAAGATTGATAAATCCATAATACCTCTTTATGAGTTTTATGGATAGTAACATATAAGATAAAAGATTAAGATTAATCTTCTACTTTGCATGAGCTTATATTTAAAAGTGAGTAAAGTGGGCAACTTGAAGTTATCGCTATGAAAAGCATCATCACCCCTATACCCCCTAAAATCCACTGTAAAGTTCCTTCTATAAAAAAAAGTGAAGCAATCAAAGCTACCACTCCAACAATTGCACGTACGATTCTATCTACAGTTCCTACATTTTTACACATTATTTTTTCCTAAAATTAATATAGAAGCATTATAGTAAAATAGATTCCTCTTGTCTGCTACTTTAGTCACACTAGCTCAAAAAAACTCCCTGTCACTAAACTTAAGGCTGACAAATATTTCGTTCAAGAAAACACCTAACCCTTAATCCCATCTGCACGAGGATTGAGCAAGAAGTTAAAATATAGCTTGATATATATCGCAAAAGGTAAAGACCAAATAAGCGATGAATAAAGATAGAGCTCATGAGCATAACTCTCGTAAAACGGAATAAGACCACGCATAAAAGTAGCGAGTACTATAAAACTAACCATCAAATGCGTTGAGATATTGGATGTCAAATGTCTCCCCGTGTGTATCCAAGTGATAATAAGCATAATAACAATGTAACTCAGCCCAATTCCCCCAGTAGTGATGAAATGTCTAAAATGGTTTATCCCATCTATATGAGGATTGAGCAAGTCAAAACCCATAAGTCCATAACCAAGAGCTAGCAACACATAAACTAAACCAAGATAGATAACATAAGGCTGGTTGAGTATGAATGCATCTTTGAGTTTATACTCACTTGTCACGCCAAGGATACCAGCTGCCGCTGCAAAACCTAGCCATCCAAGTGCAGAATTATGAGGATATAAAAATTCTACAATAGTAAAAGCAATGACCGTAAAAAGTGCAATATTTGTTTTTGGTGGACGGGAAAGAAAAACATCATCTATCCCCTTATCCTCCATCAGTTCATTGATAGCTTCCATATTTACACGACGCAGGGCGAGCAGGAGCAAGACCACTATAGCCCCTAAAGCAACTTTGAGTATATCCATACTTGGAGTTGTTGCAAAACCTAACCGAGAGGCAAAAAACCAAACTTCTATGATGAAAAGCACTAAAGCTACATAACCAATGGAAGCATGACGCTGGAGTTTGTCTAAAACTGCATCACGTGCGAACCAAAGTATCCAAGCTAGCATTGCAAGATTTAAAAAAGCTGTAAGATATATGCCAGTTAGATCTATCAACCAAAAGCTTGCACGCCCCGCTAACCATAGCATCACAACATACTTGAGTCGCTTCCCTATAAGTGGCACAAGACCAGGGAAAAGTTCAGGCAGTCCAGTAGCTAAAAAAGCTAAGGTTCCCGCAGTGATAAGTCCATAAAGCATCTCATACACATGCCATATTAAAATATCATCCATAAAAGGGATGTTTAAAATCCCACTCCAAACAAGTCCCCACAACACCATAGAGATAAGGACATAGGGAGCAAGGACTAAAAATATAGGACGAAAACCATAGGCTAAATAGGGTGGCACATCTTTTTCATCTGGGTAATATAAGTAATGGTTTGTTGCATGTAGTTTTTCTTCTATTTTTTTCATTTTTTCCTCTTTATTAGACTCCCAGTCAAGCTGAGAGTGACGTTGTTTCGTCATTCTGAGAGTGACGTTGTTTTGTCATTCCGAGAGTGACGTTGTTTCGTCATTCTGAACTTGATTCAGAATCTACTTTAATTCCAACTCAAAAGTATCTATTATCTCAGCATCTTGCAATATTTTTGCAGATTCTCCATAGACATACTTGTCGTCTCTTTGATTTTGAGGTAGATTATAAGTAAACTTTTTCACTATATGACCAGGGTCAGCCTTGAGCAGCAGTATCTCATCACTCAACCGTATAG
>JALSLR010000059.1 GCA_026988245.1 Sulfurimonas sp. | reverse complement strand
ATTCTCTCGTTTTGGAAAAAGTTACACCTGATAGGTGAAAGTTTTAAGTGTGACTTTTTCGCTTTAAAGTACCTAATTATAGAGCAATCAAGCTTGTTGTCTAATTTGGTATGGAATCATTGGGGTTAAAAAAACCTTGATTTGGGGAAAATTGAAGTTTAGTGTAAGAAATGTCTAACTTCTGAGAAGTAAAGACTCATACCAAATTCATTCGCTGCGTCAATTATCTCTTCATCACGAATACTTCCACCTGGCTCTATAACATTTTTAATGCCAGCCTCTGCTGCTGAGTCAATTGAATCACGGAATGGAAAAAATGCCTCTGATGCTAAGGCAGCTCCACTTACATCAAGACCCATATCTTTTGCTTTTTTAAGGGCACATTGCGCAGCATCTACTCGAGATGTCATACCCATACCTACAGCTACCATTGCAGAGTTTTTTACGTATACTACACAGTTTGATTTTGTTAAAGATGCGACTTTATATGCTATTTCTAAGTCTTTCATCTCTTCCTTACTTGCGGAGTTCTTGCTTACTAATTTAGCATTTTTTACTTCATCATCACTAACTTTATCTGCGTCTTGGAAAACAAAACCACCATCTATATGCTTAAAGTCCTTAGCATCATTAGCAAGTATGAGTTTGTCACTCCCCATCTCAAAAAGTTTTATACGTTTTTTCTTAGCAAAAACCTCTTGAGCTTCATCTGTGATGCGACCAGCTATAACAACTTCTAAGAAAATTTCATTCATTTTTTCTGCTAATTCTTTATTTACTATTCCGTTTACTGCAACAACACCACCAAAAGCAGATACTGGATCACATTTGAGAGCTTCTACATAGGCATCTAGCAAGTTATCTTTTATGGCAAACCCACATGGATTTCCATGCTTAGAGATACATACAGCATTATCATCACCAAAGGCTCTTGCAATTTTAACAGCACCATTTAGGTCATTTAAGTTGTTAAAACTCGCTTCACCTTTAAGTGTATTGAAGTTGTCTTTAAAATGTGTATCAAACTCATATAAGGCACCTTTTTGATGAGGATTCTCACCATACCTTGTAGCCATCACTTTGTTTCCTACTACAAATTGTTTCTCACCAAAACCATCATTGAAACGCTCATTCATATAGTTAGCTATCATTGCGTCATATGCAGCTGTATGCTCATACGCTTTTATCATATAGCCACGTCTAAAATCTTTCGTGTTTTTTTCATTTTCTATCGCATCTATAACTTCATCGTAGTCCTCAACATCTGTCACGATTATAACTGCATCAAAGTTCTTAGCAGCTGAGCGAACCATAGCTGGTCCACCAATATCTATGTTTTCTATTATGTCATCAAAGTTATCAGTACGCTCAATAGTCTCTTTAAAAGGATAAAGATTTACACATACAAGGTCAATAGACTCAACGCCAAGCTCTTTGGCTTGGTCTAAGTGACTTTGTTTATCACGACGATGAAGGATACCACCATGTACATAGGGATTTAGAGTTTTAACACGCCCCTCAAAACACTCCGGAAATTTCGTCACTTCATCAATCTCAATAGCTTTAATGCCTGCTTCAACTAACTTTTTAAAAGTTCCACCAGTTGAAATAATCTCATAACCATTTTTTACTAAAGAGTTACAAAACTCAACGACACCTGCCTTATCACTTACGCTTACCAATGCTCTTTTTGCCACGATAAATCCTCATATGTTATTAATTATCGAATTTTATCTAAAACTAGATTAGAAAATGGTAAACTTATTTTATGAATAATATAGCTATCTTATGTTCTGGGGGCGATGTCTCTGGTATGAACCCGGCATTAAAACACTTTGTTGAATATACAAAACAAAATAATCTTACTCCATACTTTATTTATGATGGCTACGAAGGTCTTATTGATAACAAAATACAAGAGGCATCATACAAAGATGTCTCCGGCATTATAACTCGTGGTGGAACAAAAATAAGAAGTGCAAGAAGTAAAAGATTTAAAGAAAAAAAGTATAGACAAATTGCTAAAGATAATCTTGATGCTAAGGGTATAGATTCTCTTGTTATTCTTGGTGGTGATGGTTCCTTTGCAGGAATGGATATATTTTATAAGGAACATAAAATAAAATTTTGTGGTATCCCCTCAACTATCGACAATGACATCTATGGTACTGAATATTGTTTAGGAGTAGATACAGCTCTTAACATCATAAAAACATCTATTGATGCTATTAGAGATACAGCTTCCTCTTTTGGACGTGCCTTTATCGTTGAAACTATGGGAAGAGAGTGTGGCTACCTAGCTCTCGTGTCAGCACTCACCTCAGGTGCGGAGCTATGTCTCATTCCAGAAAAGGAAGTAGCACTCAAAGAGTATGAAGATGATTTTAAAACTCAGATAAAAAATGGCCGCTCATACTTCCTTAGCATCATAGCTGAGGGCGCCAAACATTCTTCAAGTGAGCTCAAAGAATGGTTTGAGCAGAGTATAGGGATAGAGTCTCGAGTTACAGTCCTTGGTCATGTGCAAAGAGGTGGAAATCCTAGCATCTATGATAGATTAATGGCATATAAATTTATCAATTATGCTATTGATGCTCTCATAATGGGAAAAGACGAAAGTGTCATTTGCTACACAAACAAAGGCTTTGTTTACAAAAGTATACAAGAGGTTGTTTCTCAAAAGTATGCATTAGATACAAAACTTTTAGCTTATTTATAAGGTATATAATGCACTATATCTTCAGGTTTACCG
The DNA here is from genome assembly GCA_026988245.1 of Sulfurimonas sp. GTDB lineage: Bacteria > Campylobacterota > Campylobacteria > Campylobacterales > Sulfurimonadaceae > Sulfurimonas. Next base: position 9,852 of record JALSLR010000059.1, on the reverse strand, counting down.
ACAAAATACCCCTGAGCATAATCAACTTTTAGCTTTGTAACCATAGCTAAAATCTCTTCAGAAGAAACAAATTCGGCGATAGTTTTTACATTAAGTTTTTGAGCAAGTCCCACTATGGTTTCTACCATTATTTGCGATTGTCTATCTCTGTCTATATTAGAGATTAACGAAGCGTCTATTTTGATATAATCTATAGGAAGATTTAAAATATGTGAAAAGTTAGAATACCCAGCACCAAAGTCATCAAGGGCTATCTTAATCCCATAACTACGTATCTTTCTACAAAATTCATACACAATATCATAATCAGAAAACTCTTCAGTTTCGAGCAACTCTATCGTTAAAAGATAGTTATAGTTAAAATTATCTAGCATCGCATAAATAGTTTTTAGCGTTCTTTCATTTTCTATATCCATAATTGAAACATTGATGGAGCATGGGACTTGATAGTCTGCTATTACTTTGAGTGTGTTCTTAAAGACAGCATTTGTAATTTTATAATATATCTTAGTTTGCTTTGCTACTTTTATAAATGAATAGGGTGCTATTACATTATCGCCATCTTTAAGCCTTACTAAAGATTCATATTTAGTTTCCAAAGAATCATCTTGGATTGGAGATATAGGTTGAAAGTAAGATATTACATCATCATTCTCAAAAGCATGGATTAGTTTGTTTCTACACTCTATATCTTGTTTATGAGTCTCTTCTAATCCTTTGTTCTCACTATATACACTGAGAACTTTATTTCTATTTTTTGCATCTTTAAGTGCCATATCAGCGTATGCTAACATTTTTTTACCGCCACCAAGAGCGATACCAGCACTCATCATAAAGCTATGTTTATTATTTTCAAATTCAAAAACTTTTTTTCGATAAAGGCTTAAGAAGCTATTTATCTCGCTAATAAACCTATTGTCATCAATATGTGTAGATTCTTTTACTAAAACAGCATACTCATCTCCGGCTATGTGATAAATATGAGCATCCTCTATCTCTAAAAACTCTTTGAGAAACTCTGCTGTCTTTTGCAAGCCAACATTTCCCAACTCTTCGCCATACACATCATTAAATTTTTGAAATTTATCTATATCTAAAAGGGCAATTTGAGAAAAGTTATAAATGGCTGAGTCTTCTAAAAGCTTATTTCTATTTGGTAGTCCACTTAAAAAATGTGTATATACTTTTTGATACAATTCATTTGTTTTTTTTGTGATTTCTGATTCTAAATTTTCATTATATTTTAAGAGTTGTTTTTGCAAACTTTTTTCTTTTGTTTCGGCTTCAACAGCACGCTTCAACTCATATTTTAAATTGATTTGAAGTTTATTGAGTCTTAGTACCGATAAAAGTATTAAAATCACTGCTACAAAAAAGGATACAGATACAGTTTTTAGTGTTAAAACATTTGAAGATTTCAAATCATCTATTCTTTCTTGTAAAATAACATTCATTTGATTTTTCAACTCAGTTACATCACTTAAAAAACTATCAGTTACTAGACTATACCCTATCACTGCATCTTCTATATCTTCTTGGTTCATTGTTAAAACCGACTCATGAATACTTTTTTCCACAATTTCATACGATACAAGTCTTTTTTTCATTATCATTATTTTTTGAGAAAATTTTTCATCTATTTTTTCATCTTTTTGAGATAACGTAGTTATTTTATCGACAAGCGCAACAAAAGCATCATAATTTTGAGGGGGTGTTTTTTTGAGAAATATTGCTTGTAGCATGTTGGCTTGATTGCTTTTAATCTTGTAATTTAACGATGTGATCTCTGAGGAAAGTTCTAAGTAATGGACTCTAAAATTTTCTATAATCTTTGTATTAGTATTGATATTATTTAAAGAATACGTTAACGATACTAGCAGTAATGCAAAACTAAAGACAAGAAGTAAGTAAACTCTACTTTTAACTTGAGACATTAGAACTCAGCTTTAAGAGAGATGTATGAGTCTTGTTGGGTCGCATCTTTTCTAGCTGGTTCTCCAAAATGCCATCCACTCCCAGTATAGTTTTCATTTGTGTGCATATAGCCAAGTTTGAGGTACATATATTTGTGAAATTTCCACATAGTATATAGTTCTGTTACATCTCCGCGTGTAGCTAGCTTATTGAACATATCTTCAGCACCTTGAGTTGCACTGAACCAGTACTTACTCCCATGATTATACTCAGCACCTAGGTTAAAAGTTGTAGATATATCATACCTAGCACCAAGATAAAAAGAGTAGCCATTATCACTTAACATCTCACCCTGAGCATAATCTGCCTCAGAAAAACCTACAGTTCCATCTATGGTCAAGCCAGCTGCTGGATTTGATGAGTCTATTTGATAATCTTCTGATTTGCCATTTCCATGAGGGTTTGAGAGTGCAGAATGTGCAAAAAAAGTAAGTCCGCTGTTTTGAATATTTTCAACATCTAAACCAAGGCCAAAGGTAAGCATATCGCCAAGGACTTGTGAATCAGAGGATGATACATCTGGACCTAAGTATGGATGTGCCTTAAAAGAGCCTAGATAATTTACCCCAAATGACAACAAAGATTTTCCAAGAAAATCTATCTTAGTATCGAAGTAGAGCCCTGCAACATTTGCATTATCTATATTTTCTCTATTGCACTGGTAAGGATAAAAAGTATTTCGTAAAGTATACCCTTTTGCTACAATCGCTCTTAAAAAGTTATCTGTGCCTAGTTTTTGTGTAGCTATCACTCCATACGTATTCATATCAAACACAAGTGCTGGGAACATTGAATTTCTTTGTGTATCTTGTGCATATTGCATAGGTGTGCCACCACTTGTAGGCAAGATTCCAAAGGTAAAGGTAAATGCATACTCAGAATTTACACTTGATGTATAATCAACATAAGCTCTATCTACATCAAATGCACTTGAAGATGCATTTGATTTTATATCTCGTGATAAGATGCAGAGTCTTTGGTAGGATTGTGTAGAGTTTGCATAAGTCAATCGTCCATTAAAACTCACCTCATCACTTATCTTAGCTAGCATATTAAGGTTAAACCGAATTGCGACTGCTGGACTAAAACTTTTTGAGTATTCATCTCTTCTTTGCAAGCCATTTAGTGAGGGGTCTGAATGCCCATATATCTTAGTATCTTCACCCTCTATTGTACCTACTTGATAATTCATCTTATCCATGCGAAGCTCTAATTCAGGAGAAAAATTTATCTTATCCATAATAGATTTCATCTCCGATCTTTCAATCACTGGAATATATTCATCTAAGTCTTGTGCATTGCCATTAACTTGTTCTTTAAGTTGCTTTATCTCTTTCTCTAGTGAGTTAAGTTTCTCTTGTAATGTTATGCTTGATGCTAAAGACAAAGATGCGATAAGTGAGAGTAATATTATTTTATTCATATTATAAACCTGGGACTATTGGCTGCTTGGAATCAGCTGCATGTTTAATGAGGTAGTATTTAAGCTCTATGAGTTCATCATACTCTAAAGTATCTAAACCATATTTTTGTAATCGCCTTTGCGAAGAGAAAATTCTTTCCCACTGCACAGATGCTTTTGTACCCGCGTAGAGATTGAGTTTCTTTGCAAGAGCAGGTGCTGAGATGCTACTTGCAGATAAGCTTGTAAAAAAAACAATAAGGGATAAGCTAAATAATATCTTTTTCATAATTATAAATATCTTACTTAATGTTAATTAAATAAATGCTTAAAATACTAAATATCTCGTTCTATTACTCTTTTAAATGTGTTGAAGTAATTATCTTGAAGTTCATTCATCCCCATTGAGACGCTGTTTATCACAATCTTATCACCACCAACTATTCCAATTTTTTCAAAAGACAAAGAGCCTATCATAGTTTCAAAACTATCACAATTTTCAGGTTTAACTTCTATGATAGCACGGCTCATAGATTCTGCAAATATATCACGTTCATCTTCAACTTGCATCTTAGCATCACAGCCAAGTCCAGAGGTAGCACTCATTTTTGCTAAGGCTATAGCTACCCCGCCACTACTTGCATCTTTAGCACATTCAAGGAGATGTTTCTTATTTGCTTCAATAACTAAGTCCCAAAGAGCTAACTCTTTTTTATAGTCTATACTTGGCATCTCTCCAGCTACAACACCACAAAGTTCTTTCATGTATAAAGAACCACCATACTCTGACTTACTTTCACCAACAAGATAAAGTATATTACCCTCATTTTGAAAGCTAGACATTAAAACATTATTTTGGTCATCGTTTACACCTACGGTAGCTATAGAAGGAGTTGGAAATACACTGACACCATTTGTTTCATTATAAAGGGAAACATTTCCACCTATAACTGGTGTTGTAAGTTCTGCGCAAGCTTCTTTGATACCATCGCAAGCTTGTCCAAACTGCCACATAACTTCTGGGTTTTCAGGGTTACCAAAATTTAGACAATCAGTAATAGCTAGTGGACGAGCACCACTCATAGCAACATTTCTTCCAGCCTCTATGGTTGCAGCTGCTCCACCACCCTTAGGGTCGATGTAACAGTAACGCACATTACAATCAGCACTCATTGCTAAGGCCTTTCCATTCTCTTTGATACGAATAACAGAGGCATCAAGCATCCCACCATTTTTAATAGTGTTAGTTTGCACCATAGAGTCGTATTGATTATATATCCAAGCCTTATCTACTACTTCCATAGATTTCATAAGTGTTTCAAACGCCTCTTGATTACTCACTTTATCAAAGTCATTAATAGTAACAGACTTAATCTCATCCAAGTAAGCTGGCTTACTCATAGGACGGTTAAGCTCAGGTGCTTCTTCTGAAACCGGGTCAACTGGAACCTCTGCACATTTCTCCCCATGCCAAAAGAGTTCCATATTTCCGGTATCTGTCACTTCACCTATCACAGCAGCATCTAAATCCCACTTTTCAAAGATGTCGATGATCGCTTGTTCTGAACCTTTTTTTGCACAAAGAAGCATACGCTCTTGAGATTCACTTAGCATAAAGTCATAAGGGGTCATATTTTCTTCACGAGCAGGCACTTTGTCAAGATGCATAATCATACCACTTCCTGAACGTCCAGCCATCTCAAAAGAAGAGGATGTTAGTCCAGCAGCACCCATATCTTGGATACCTATTACATGGTCAGTTTTAAAAAGCTCTAAACAAGCTTCAAGCAAAAGTTTTTCCGTAAAAGGATCACCCACTTGCACAGTAGGACGGAGTGACTTCGACTCTTCTGTAAAACTATCAGACGACATTACAGCACCACCAAGTCCATCACGGCCTGTTTTTGCACCAACATACATCACAGGGTTACCAATACCCTCAGCAACGCCTAGGAAAATTTCATCAGACTTTGCAAGACCAAGTGTAAAAGCATTTACAAGGATATTTCCATTATAACACTCATCAAAACTTGTCTCACCACCAATGGTAGGCACACCCATGCAGTTACCATAACCACCGATACCCTCAGTTACACCACGAACTAAGTAACGTTGATGTGCTGATACTTTGTCATCATTCATAACATTACCAAAACGCAGTGCATTAAGGTTTGCTATAGGTCTAGCACCCATAGTAAATATGTCACGCATAATCCCGCCAACACCAGTAGCAGCACCTTGGTATGGTTCTATAAAGCTTGGATGATTGTGCGATTCCATCTTAAATACAGCAGCATAACCATCGCCGATGTCGATAACACCAGCATTTTCCCCTGGACCTTGGATAACCCATGGGGCTTTAGTTGGAAAACCTTTTAAATGCACCTTAGATGATTTGTAAGAACAATGTTCACTCCACATAGCTGAGAAAATTCCTAACTCAACAAGGTTTGGTTCACGTTTTAAAATCTCTTTAATATGTACGTAGTCTTCTTGACTTAATTTATGGTTAGCTAATTGTTCATCAATATTTTCTAGTTGTTGGCTCAAGGTCGAATCCTAAAATAAAGTTTTTAAAAAAGGATTATACCCTATTTTAATTCCTTACCCTCAAAATAATCATAAATCCACTCCGAAACTGCTTGTAGTTCTTCATCACTTAAGTGCGTTTGCGCTGGCATCACTTTAAAACGGTTTATAGCTACAGAATCACACATATAGTAATCCCAAGATGGGTGAGTAACATAATTTTTTATAAAAGCAATAACTGTAAAACGATGTATATCTTCAGCATTATCATTGTCACCAATAGGATTAATATTAATGGAAGCTTTAATTTTAGCAGCTATCTCTACCATTGGTGGTGCTTTTATCTTTCCAGCTTTAAATAGTGGTTTAAATTCAGCCATCGAGACCATTCCTAAGTGACAAGCTGTACAGTTTTTTTCAAAGATTATTTTTCCTTCAACTGCAAACAAGGCAGATGCAACTAAAATAAGTAGTAGAATTTTTTTCATTTTGTATTCCTTAAATATAAAGTGCTATTATAGAAATATATCGTTAAGACAGTGTTAATTAGATTAAAGTATTCAACTTGTTTTTATATTCTATCAGGTACCATAAATTAACAAAAATAAAGTATAACTATGAAAAAAGTCATTAAAGCTATCAAGTATTTTTTAAAAAAAGACCAAATGAGTGAAGATAGTCATCTTCGCATATTTTTAATATTGCCACTTATTTATACAGTATCAAATACAATTATCTCAGCACTATTTCATCAGTCAAATTTTTTGTTTAACCTTTCATATACCCTTATCATAGTCTTACTAAGTTATCTTGCTTATAAAAAGATTTTACCAAAGTATATACTGATATTTATATTTCAAACTATCCTTTTTTACGCCTTGCTTGTAGGGTACATGATATCTGACACACTTCTTCAAGGTTTAATATTTATAGTAGTTTTTCCTATTGTTACGATATTTCTACACTCCAAGAGATCTTATATTGTCTATTGGACTCTAAGTTATTATTTAATATTTGTGCTTATAAATATTTTTCATATTGGGAACAACAATATAGAATACTTCACCCTATTTCAAATTGTATTTCTCCATATTTTCATCACATTTGCTATTAGTTACTATATATACATCTCCAAATTAAAAACAAAACTCCTCAACATTAGACAAATAAAACTTCAAAAAAATGCACAAAAACTTAAAATGGCTAATGATAAAATGCACGAGCTCAACTTAATTCTGGAGAAGCTATCTTCTACAGACGAACTCACTGCACTTAATAATAGAAGAAATATACTAAGCATACTGCAAGAGAGAATAAAACTCTACAAAAGAAAAAACATATCTTTTTTACTTGTGCTTATTGATATAGACCACTTTAAAAAGGTCAATGACACCTATGGACATCAAGAGGGCGATAAGGTATTAAAAAGAGTTGCACAAGTTCAAAAAGAACTTATAAGAGAGATAGATCATATAGGAAGATGTGGAGGAGAAGAGTTTATGATCATAATTGAAGAAGATAAGCCTAGCCACGCGATAGATTTTTTAGAGCGTTTAATACGTCACGTAAGGACACAAGTTAAATTCGACACTCTCATCACTATCAGTGCTGGTGCGAGTCTAATGACTCCAGAGGATACACAAGAAAGCTTAATCCATCGTGCAGATGAAGCCTTATATGAGGCCAAAGATTCTGGACGAGACAGATATGTTTTTAGTGAAAAGTAAAATCTTTCTTTTGTCTAATATTTTTTTTTAAACTAAATATATTTTTATAAAATATATCTAATATTTCATATTCTTTTACTCCATAAGGCAGTCTTACCCTAAACTCATCACCCACCTCCTTGCCAAGCATAGCTTTTGCTATAGGGGAGTGTATAGTTATCAAACCATTTTCTGGCTCAGATTCTAAAACTCCTACTATCGTATAAAGTTCTTCCTCATCTGTATCTACATTTATAACCATGATACTTGAACCAAATCTTACTTTATTATGAGGAGAAGTTGAGGGGTCGATAATGTTTGATTTTTGTATCATAGAGTTCAAGTAAAATAAACGCTTATCTATAAAGCGTAACTTTTCTTTTGCTGCATGATAGTCTGCATTTTCACTTCTATCGCCCTGTGCAGCTGCTACTAATTTTTGTGATGCTACCTTTGGTTTTTCTACCTCTAGCAAAAACTTAAACTCTTCTATAAGAAGGTCATAGCCTTCTAAAGAGATCGGCTCACTATTGATTTTTAAACCCTAGTATATAGTAAGTATCTTTGTTTTGTAATTTCTTGATATTCACCTTATACTTATCGCAAAAGCGTTTGATTTTTTCATGTGCCTCTTCCACTAAAGCTGCAGATGAGGATTCAACCTTTATCTTAAAATTATCTGTTGAATTTGACATTGCTACATATGAATTATCAACTTTTAAATGGTCATGTAAGTCCATTATGTGTTTTTGGATTTTAGAGTAACCTTGTGTATTTTGCTCTATTTTTTCTAGTTGAGAAAGTAAGGCTTCATTTGGTACATACCCCAACTGAGTTAACATTGCTTCTTTTTGCATAAGTGACCTTTTATTAATTTAAAAAAAATAATAACAAATTATTGTAAACATTCAGAAATAATTTATATCTATATACTATAATTAGATATATTTAAATAAAAAGAGATGACATGACTGAAGAGATACTAAAAAAAATAAAACAACTTCCACCATTACCAGAATCTGCTATGCAGATAGAAGCAGTTTATCAAGATCCAAATTCAAGCTTTAACGATATGGTTAAGATTCTTGAAAAAGATCCACTCCTTACAGCTGACATTCTCAAGGCTGCAAACTCTCCACTTTATGGTTTCTCTCGTGAGATAAATGCCATTTCACAAGCAGTTGGTCTTTTTGGTATGGGTACTGTTCGTGGTTTTGCACTTGCTAGCATCGTGAAAAAAAGTTTTACCTTAGACCTCTCTGTATATGGGATATCTAATGATATGTTTTCAGAACTTTCAAAAAGACAACATGCGCTCATCACAGCATGGTGTATGAGAAAGGAAAATAAACTTATGGGAATTTTATCTCCAGCAGCCTTTCTAGTAGAGATAGGAAAAGTTATCATTGCACAACAAATCATGTTAACTTCAAAAGAGGCTGAATTTAAAGAGGCAATGGGAAATCTTCAGGATGTTGAAGCAGCAGAGATGCAAGTAGTAGGTACAAACACGCCAGAGGTAAGTGCTACTATCTTTAAACTATGGAAATTTGAAGAAGGCTTAGTTGACACAATTGCCCACTGTCAAGAGCCAGATCAAGCGCTTGAAGAAGATAAAAAAGCAGCACAATTTCTACATGTAGTTCGCATAGCAATTCCTATCAATGGTGTAGCGACAGAAGCGAGTATAGCTGCCGCGAAAGATTTAGTAACAAAATACTCTCTTGATATGGAAAGTTTTGAGAACGCTCTTGAGAGTGCTGTATAGCCAAGACCTTGAAATCACTCTTAATTAGACTCACTCATGGTTTGAGTGAGTTAGATATCTCCCCAGAAGAACTTACTCATGTAAATAACTTTTTAATAAAAAAATATATTACTAAAAAAGCTGATATTTATAAATTTCATTCAAAATATCGTTCAGGTACTCTAGGTTTAGTACAAAAAGGCACAGCATACTTAAATGTCATAGGTGAACTTACCCGTGATCTATTCATAGGCGAAGGTGATTTACTTGAGGCTAAAGAGGGTGATTTAGTGATAGCACAAAGACTTCTTGGAAAGCGTGGGACGCCATCAGCTAAAATCGTAGAAATTGTTGGTCGGGCTGAAAGTTATAGCGTAGCGTACATCCTCATGAAAGATGGAAGAAAAACTTTAGTCGATTTAAAAACTGATTTTCCCGCTGGTGTGGAGATAACACAAGAGGCACTAGACAAATACCAAGACAAAGATGTTTTT
>JALSLR010000058.1 GCA_026988245.1 Sulfurimonas sp. | reverse complement strand
ATAGAGGTTTAGAAGTAAGTGAAGAGATATTTGAAAAACATTCAAAAATTGTCTTTGATGAAGCCGAAAATAGACTTCATGCACAAAAAGGTTTAATGGTTTGGCTCACTAAACAGTAACTAGTTAGTAAATAACATAGTTTTAATATGTTTTTAATGAAAATGACATTATTATGACATACTTTAAACTAAGGTTATGAAATGAAACTAATTGCATTAATCGCTTTTACTTTTAGTATATTGCAAAGTGCAACAGTGGTTGATGCCGGTGATATGTTTGCTAAGTCAACAAACTGCAAATCTTGTCACTTACCAATAGTAAATGAATGGAAAGAGTCTTGGCACTCAAAAAGCCACTATAAACATGATGAATACTTTAAAAAATCTATAGATTATGTAAGTAAAAAGAGCCGTAAAAGTCTTAATGGTGTAAAAGTAGAATGTGCGACCTGTCACAACCCTCGCATCGCTGTCACATCAACTGATGAAGAGTATGAAATAGATGCAGTAATGGGTCTAGATAAGGGTTCAAAAGTTGATAAAGCTCTAGCTGATGATGCTATAAGTGAAGGTATTAACTGTGTAGTTTGTCATAATATTGATAAAATTAATTGTAAAGAAAAAGATTCTATACGTGGCATAAATAGGATAGAATGGACAAAATCTGGAGTGATGAGTGGTCCTTATAGTGATGCTAAGAGTCCGTATCATAAAGTGCAACATCGTGATTTTATGTCAAACAAATCAAATAAGTTGTGTTATGTATGCCATGCAAATGATAGATCTATTAAAAATGTTGTTTTTGCAAATACACAAGAAGAATATGCTTACTCTCAAACATTATGTGTAGAGTGTCATATGGGTAAAAAAAGACTAAGTGTAGCCTCAACTTTGAAGATAGACCATGGAAAAGCTAAAAAACGTAAAATTCGTACACATGGCTTCAGGGGTGCTCATTTTGATGATATGATAAAGGGTGCTTTAACGATAAGTGCAAAACAAAAATCAAGTTTTATCCTTATAACTTTAAAAAATAAACTTCCTCATAATGTTCCTACAGGTTTTGGTTCACGTGAAATATTGGTTGAACTTTCTTATTTGAAAGGTAAAAAAGAAATTAAAAAAGAGTCGATTTCTTTAACTACGCATTATAAAGACAGACGAAAAAGAGCTACAATCCCTCATCTTGCAAAAACTAGCTCTAAAAACATGAGCATACCAGCAAAGGGACAAAAGATACTCAAAGTGAAAAAAGTAAAGGGCGCAACAAGTGTAAATATATCTATTTATTATAGGTTAGTTAATGATGAAGTACGTTCATTGCTGAAACTAAAAGATGATATTTGGGTTAAAAAATCACCTATAGTTTCTAAGAAGATAAAGCTGAAGTAGCTTTAGCAAAATTAATATTTTATGCCGGTAGCTTCTCTGATTTTTTCTATAAGAGGCAGAGCAACTGCTTTAGCTTTGTTTGCTCCAGCATCAAGGATACTCCTCACTTCATTTTGATTGTTTAGGTAGTATTCTCTTTTATCTCTAAACTCTCTAAAGTATTCCCACATGACTTCTGCGAGATGTAGTTTAAAGTGACCATGACCCTCTCCCCCTTGGGTGTATCTTTTTTGTAAATCTATTAAGTCATTATCATTTAAAAATAGTTTTGCCATATTGTAGACATTACAGTCTTTAAACTCTTTAGGCTCCTCTAGGGCTACATTCTCGGTAACAATTTTTTTAATAGTTTTCAGTTGGGCTTTTTCTTCACCAAAAATATTTACGGTGTTTTTATAGCTTTTTGACATTTTTTGTCCATCTATACCTGGGACAGTTGCAACTTCAGTCTGTACCCTGTACTCAGGAAGTGTGAAAATATTTCCATGCTCATTGTTGAACTTTACAGCGATATCACGAGCAATTTCAACATGTTGAATTTGGTCTTTACCAACAGGAACTATCTCAGAATTAAACATGAGTATATCTGCAGCCATAAGTACGGGGTATGAAAATAAAGAGTGATTTGATGCTATTCCCTTAGCTGTCTTGTCCTTATAGCTATGCGCGCGTTCTAGCAAACCCATAGGTG
>JALSLR010000057.1 GCA_026988245.1 Sulfurimonas sp. | reverse complement strand
TACAGGTAAAAATGTTCTGGTAACAGGTTCAAGTCGTGGGATAGGTGCTGAGGTTGCAAAAACTCTTGCAGGTTTTGGTCTTAAAGTATGGGTAAACTATAGAAGTGGTGCCGAGGCCGCAGATAAAGTAAAAGAAGAAATCGAAGCAGCCGGTGGTAGTGCGGCAGTTATCGGTTTTGATGTGAGTGATGAGGTTGCATTTATAGATGCTCTTAAACTTATAAAAGAGAGTGATGGTGAACTTTCTTACTTAGTCAACAATGCTGGAATCACAAATGATAAACTAGCACTCCGTATGAAGATGGATGACTTTATGTCAGTCATCAATGCAAACTTAGCATCATGCTTCATAGGATGTCGTGAATCTATGAAAATGATGCGTAAAGCAAAGTTTGGAAGTGTTGTAAATATCGCTTCTATCGTTGGTGAAACAGGAAATGCTGGACAAACTAACTATGCTGCATCTAAGGGTGGAGTTATTGCAATGACAAAAAGTTTTGCACTTGAAGCTGCAACAAGTGGGATACGTTACAATACAGTGACACCAGGTTTCATTTCAACCGAAATGACGGAAATTTTAAGTGATGAAGTAAAAGAGGCTATCAACGCTTCTATTCCTATGAAACGTATGGGGCAAGCAAGGGAAGTAGCGGAAGCCACAGCCTTTTTACTTAGTGATCATTCGAGCTATATTACAGGGGAAACTCTAAAAGTAAATGGTGGAATGAATATGGCATAAACATATTTTAACTTTTTATTTAAGGTAAATATGCTATAATTCACAAAATTTAAATTAAAAATAGGAGCTATAATGGCACTTTTAGAAGATATAACAGAAGTAGTAGTTGAACAATTAAGCGTTAGCGCTGAGGAAGTAAAAGGCGATGCAAAATTCGTTGAAGATTTAGGGGCAGATAGCCTTGACGTTGTTGAACTAGTTATGGCTCTTGAAGAAAAATTTGATATTGAAATCCCAGATGATGAAGCTGAGAAAATTCAAACTGTTAATGATGTAGTAACTTACATCGAAAGTAAATAGTAAACATTGTAAATGTTTTTAAAGCTGAGCCTTTGCTCAGTTTTATAAAGTATTTATTACATTTTATGGAGATTTGATGAAAAGAATAGTTGTTACTGGTATGGGTATGATTAACGCGGTTGGAAATGATAAAGAGACAGCATTTAAGGCTATCTGTGATGGTGTATGTGGTATCGATACGATTACTCTTTTTGACCCTACAGACTATAGTGCTAAAATAGCTGGTGAAGTGAAAGACTTTGATCCTGCAACTGTAATGGCTCCAAAAGAGGTAAAAAAAGCAGATAGATTTATTCACCTTGGTTTAAAAGCTGCTCAAGAAGCAATGCTTGATGCTGATTTACCAGAAGATACAGATATGGAACGTATGGGTATCTCCGCTGGTTCAGGTATCGGTGGACTTCCTTCTATTGAAAAGAATTCTATTATCTTAGAAACCCGTGGACCAAGAAGAATCTCTCCATTTTTCATCCCTGGCGCACTTGTAAATATGCTTGGTGGTTTTGTTTCTATAGAACATGGTACAAAAGGACCAAACCTCTCTTCTGTGACTGCTTGTGCTGCAGGAACTCATGCAATAAGTGAAGCTGCTAAGACTATCATTTGTGGTGGTGCTGATAAAATGTTAGTAGTTTCAGCTGAGTGTGCAGTGACTGGTGCTGGTGTTGGTGGATTTGCTGCTATGAAAGCGCTTTCAACAAACAATGATGACCCTAAAAAAGCATCTCGTCCTTTTGATGCAAATCGTGACGGTTTTGTTATGGGTGAGGGTGCTGCTGCTCTTATACTAGAAGTATATGAAGATGCAGTTGCTCGCGGAGCAAACATCTATGGTGAACTTATAGGCTTTGGTGAGAGTGGTGATGCAAACCACATTACAACCCCATCTCTTGATGGTCCAGCTCGTGCTATGAAAGCTGCGTATAAAATGGCAGGTGAGCCTAAACTTGATTATGTAAATGCTCATGGTACTTCAACACCTATTAACGATAAAAATGAAACTGCTGCTGTAAAAGACCTACTTGGAGGGAAAGAAAACTGTCCCCCTATGTCTTCTATAAAAGGTCAGATTGGTCACTGTCTTGGTGCTGCTGGTGGTATAGAAGCTGTAACATGTCTTATGGCTATGCGCGATGGTATCATCCCTCCAACTATAAACTATGAAACTCCTGATGAGAATTGTGACCTTGACTATGTATCTACTGGTGCGCGTAAAGCGGAACTTAACACAGTTATGAGTAACTCTTTTGGTTTTGGCGGAACTAATGGTGTTCTGATTTTCAAAAAAATCTAATTTAAGGATTTACTTTGGCTACATATTTAGACTTTGAACAAAAGATAAAAACAATACAAGAAGATATTATATCTGCTCGTGTACGTCATGATGATAGTGAAGTAAAAGAGTTAGAATCTAAGCTTGATAAAGCAGTTGAAAAAGTTTATACTAAACTTTCAGACTTTCAAAAGCTCCAGCTTGCTCGTCACCTTGATCGCCCATATGCACTTGATTATATTAATTTGCTTGTAAAAGATAAGTATGAAATTCATGGGGATAGACATTTTCGTGATGATGCAGCTATCCTTTGTTTTATGGGCTATATTGGTGAAGAAAAGGTTATGGTTATTGGTGAGCAAAAAGGGCGAGGTACTAAAAATAAAATTAGAAGAAATTTTGGTATGCCACATCCTGAAGGTTATCGAAAAGCACTTCGTGCAGCTAAAATGGCAGAAAAGTTTGGTATACCTATCCTTATGTTAGTAGATACACCGGGTGCATACCCAGGTATTGGGGCTGAAGAGCGTAATCAAAGTGAGGCAATTGCTAGAAATCTTTTAGAGTTAGCTGACATTAGAACTCCTACTATATCTATAGTTATAGGTGAGGGTGGTTCAGGTGGAGCTTTAGCTATTGGTGTAGCTGATAAATTTGCTATGATGCGTTACTCTGTGTTTAGTGTTATCTCTCCTGAAGGATGTTCAGCAATTCTTTGGAATGATCCTAAAAAAGCAGAAGATGCTACAAAAGCTATGAAAATTACATCAGGGGATTTAAAAGAACTTGATCTCATTGATGATATTTTAGATGAACCACTTATCGGTGCTCATCGTGATAGAGATGGTGCAGCAAAAGCGATAGGGACTTACTTCTTAGAAGAACTTGCTAAACTTCGTGCAATGACTCCAGACGAAAGAATGGAAGCACGTTATAAAAGATTAACAGGTATGGGTGCTTTTAGCGAGTAAGGGATCAAATTTTGGTCTCTTGAGTCTCGGTGCGTGTTTTGAAAACTCTATCAAATCTTCTACAAATATAATATCTTCGTCTAATTTAGCCATACTCATTTTAAATAATCCAAAAGTGGTCATTACATCACTCATAGCTCTATGATGAGTAGCTTCTTTATTGAAGTGAAATGTATCGTTTAGGTAAGATAAAGCATATCGGTAAGAAACAATAGTCCTTTGTGCTAAGTCTAGTGAACATAATGGGCGGTTAAGCAATCTTTCTAAGCCTATTTGCTCTAATGATGCTGAGATGAATTTATAGTCAAACTTTACATCATGTGCTACAAATATATCGTCTTTTAAAAACTCTTTGAATTTATGAAGCACCTCTTTTAAGCTCGGTGCATCTTTTGTATCTTCTACAGATATACCTGTTATCTCTTGTATATGTAGATTGATATCTTTAGTAAAGACTAATGACTCAAAGCTATCTATTATTTCAGCATTTTTTACTTTTATGGCAGCTATCTCAATGATTTGATGTTTATCAACTTTTGAGCCATTTGTTTCTATGTCAACTATGCAAAATGTAGCATCTTTGAGTTTAGTATATTTACTTTCAAAGTAGTAATGACCAAACTCCTTTATGATGCTAAGACCCTGCGCACGCCAAATCTCAAGTTGTTGGCTAAAGTCATCACCGAGTTGTCTCACTAAATGCTCTCGAGCAAGACCATTTGTGGAGAGTTTATGGATGCTCTTGGCATCAAGTGTTAAACTATTTTCTAGCATTAGTTATAAACGCTCTTACTTTTCTTGGGTCTTTTTTTCCATGAGAAATTTCCACGCCACTACTTACATCGACTCCATAAAAACCATACTCTTTGAGTGTAGCAACATTAGAAGCGTCAAGTCCACCTGCTAAGATGATTTTACTATTGTCATTGTCTTTAAACCACTCAATATTAAGTCTTTTTCCTGTACCACCGTAAGCCTCGCAGTAGGCATCAACTAGTCTGTACTCATCTTTATATTTTTTTATATCTTCTTTTGTTTTAGCGCGAATTACTTTGATGTAAGGCACAAAAAGTTGCTCATAAAGTTCTTTGGGTGCTTCAAAATGAAGTTGTGCTAAGGTACAACCGCTTTCTTGTATATAAGAATTAATAATCTGTGCATCTACATTGACAAAGAGTCCAACTTTTTCTACAAAAGGTGGAAGTTTAGTGATAATCCTCTTAGCATCATAAGGGGAGATGTATCGAGGGGAGGGCTCATAAAATACAAAACCTAAGGCATCTGCTCCAGCTTCTACTGCCTCCATTGCATCTTCAAAAGATGTTATTCCACAAATCTTAGTGCGCATTAAATCTGTAAACTTTTTATAGCTTCTTTTTTTGAAGCATGTTTGAACACATAAGATCCAGCGACAACTACATCTACACCAACATCTTTGAGGGATTGAATATTTTTATCACTCACCCCACCATCAACTTCGATGAGGCACTCTGGGTTTATAGTATTGCGCATCTCATTAAGTTTAGCTGCTTTTGGTAATACGCTCTGTATAAAGCTTTGTCCACCAAACCCAGGATTGACGCTCATTAGTAAAACCATATCTAAGTCTTTAAGGAGGTACTCAACCGACTCAGGCGGCGTATGAGGATTTAAAACTATGGCAGGTTTAATTCCTAATGAGCGAATATGCTGTATAAGGCGATGTGGATGTTTTTCTTCCTCTATATGAAAAGAGATATACTCTGGTTTGAGTGGGGCAAATAGGTTGACAAAAAAAGTATTGTTTTGAACCATCAGGTGGATATCTAAGGGTTTACTTGCACACTTTGCGACACTAGAGACGACAACAGGACCAATGGTTAGGTTTGGTACAAAGTGACCATCCATCACATCAACGTGAACTAAGTCACATCCTGCCTCACATATAGCCTCAACATCACGTTGAAGATTTCCAAAATCAGCCGAAAGAATACTTGGTGCTACTTGAATCATTGTATACCCTTATTTGAATAACGAAATTATAGCCAAGCCCTTCTTTTATTTAGTTAAGAAAAATAAAAACTTATCATTATCAAAGGCTAAATCAACCTGTACACCTTTTTTATTCTCTACTACCTCTAGTAAGTCATCAACACTATGATAGGTTCTAGGAAGAGTGATATTGACACTTATCTTATGATCACCTAGCAACATTTTTATCTTTCCACCTACTATATTAACTAGTTCTGCAAGTGTATCTAGTATGAGCTCAACGTCATCAGTTTTTTCGCCTATGAGAAGTTCACATGCTTTTTTTGCTATCTCAGTTGGAAAGACTAATATCACCATTCCATCTATGTCACCATAAAAACCTATAGAACTAGCAATTCGCCCCTCTTTTTCTTTTATCTCTATGTTGTTTACTTCTACAGTCTCTTTTACTGCTTTAGAATTAGTCATCATCTCAATAGTTGATACTGTAGCATCTATGAAGTTTGGTAGCTTTGTTACTGTACTTTTATCTATAACTCTTTTGTTTATTACATTTGAGGCACTGCTCGCTCCTAACTCTTTGAGGAGTTCTTTATTTTGCAAAATATCATCCATCTGTTCATAGAAAAGTATGCCAGCATCTTCCATGTTTTCTTTAAAAGACTCAGGGATTTTTGTAAAGTCTAAACCTACAAATACAATCGTTGCATTATATTCAGCTGCTGAAGTTGAAAGTTTTGAGAAAAAGTTAAAAGCATGAATATTCATACTAATAACCTTGTAGGCATCAAAGATAAAAAGTCTAAAACCTACATTGAGGGAGTTGTGATGATAGGCAATATTGAAGGTATTTCCTATATCTGTATCTAAAAAAGCACTTACTGTATATATGATTGCATTTCCTGTAACACGTGTAGCTATTTTTTGTCCCATTTGCCCTAAAAATGTATACTCGATGATATAATCATAGGCAGCTTTATTTGAAGCTTTTTCATTGAAGTCTTCAAGAGTTGGAGCAACAATTGGATTGTGCCCATTATCATGAAGTTCAATAGCCATAGCCGTTCTTTGTGACTTATCATCACTATAAAGGAGTATATTTTTTTGTTGATTTTTAAAGCTTTGAGAAAATAAAGAAGCTATTTCAAGAGTTTTAAAAAGAGAAAAACTCATATCATTGGAGTAAAATCTATTGATAGCTTGAAACTTTTTTTTGTCATAGTCGCAAAAACCTACAGTAATAGAATTTTTTTCTCGTATTTTTTTAAAAAGTTTTACAAAAATATCTAAACCATTTTTATTGAAAAAGATTACTTTTTTAAGTGATACGAGGATAGTATCAGCATTTAACTGGCTCGTTACCTCTATATCTTCAATGCTTAAAAAAGTTGAGGAGTTGTTCCCATCTAAAAACCCCTGTGGAGTAAATACACCGATACCATTTTTTACAATTGCTCTCATGAAATCTCCATTAGAGTACTAAACTCTTCGTAGATATCTTCTACGTACTCCACGTTAAACTCTATAAAGTCATTCAACTCAGCATTTATGAACATTGGTTTAGAAAGTTCATAAAACAAGAGTAAATGCATCCACTTACCAAGTTGGTTGATCTCTTTATTTTCAGATTTTTGCGTTCCTGATGAAGCTTTTAGTATTTCTGCAATCACGGGTGGCATCTCCCATTTTTTAGCAATTAATTCACATATATTAAACAGAGTTGTATCGCAAAGTCTTAAAAGGATAGTGTTATAATCAAGCGCATGGACACCTCTTAGCATCTCGACATCAGTTTTTACATCTTTAAAAAGAGCCTCTGAAACGATAATACTTGCAGGTAAAAGAGTGATAGCACTCTCTATGTCTTGATCTAGAATATTAAGATGTTCAAGTATTTTTTGCCATTTTACAGAAAGATTGGCTTGAAGTTCATAAAATGAAGATTCATTTAATGCAAATAGTTCCCATTTTTTTGGAGAAAGAAGTGTAAGCATATAATTATAGACACTTTGTTGTGATGCGCTCAGTCCAAGAATCCCAAATATTTGCGATATATCATTAATCTCATTTTTAAAACCATATAAAGGTTTGTTGACTAGATTTTTCAGATAGGCACTTAAAGCAGGGTCTTGCGATGCTACTTTAGAGGCTTTAGTAAGTTCCTCATTATTAAGTAAGCTAATTGTTTGCTTAAGTACATCGGGTGATGGTGGAATTTTTTCAATAAAGTTATTTATATCATTTTTTGTTATCATGTACCATTCTTTAGTTGTATAAGGTATTGTTCTGTTAAGAATTATTTTAGCCTTATTTATATAAAATCTTCTTTAAATGTATTTCTTACTCGCTTAAGTTGGAGTTTTGCTTATATAGAGTATAATTCGCAACTTTTAATTCAAATAAGGATACAAGCATGGCAAGAAGATGTGCTATTAGTGGCAAAGGCCCTATGAGCGGAAACAATGTTTCTCACGCAAAAAACAGAACAAAACGTCGCTTTTTACTAAACTTAAGAACAGTAAGAATCACACTAGAAGATGGGACTACTAAAAAAATCAAAATCTCGGCAAGAGAATTACGTACACTTAAGAAAAATTCTTAAGTTTACAAAAGGAAATCAAGATGAATCTTTTATCAAGGATTCGTAAATTTCTAAATTGGGAGTCATCTCCCAAACCTCAAACAAAACTTCTTCCTGAAGTTTACCCACATTTAAAAGCATTTAGACTACCTCTTATTTTAACAGTACTTACGATGATGATTGGTACTATAGGCTATGTCATTATAGATGATTTTGCTCTTATGGATGCTGTCTATCAAACAGGTATTACTTTTACCACTGTTGGTTTTGGCGAGATTGCACCTATTTCAAATGCTGGTCGTATTTTTACGATTACCCTTATTATCGCTGGATTTGCAATATTTTCAAGTGCCGTTGGTATATTGGTTACGGAGTTAAATAGGGGAAATATAATTGCTATTTTAAAGGAGCGAAGGATGTTATATAAGATTGCAAGACTTAAAAAACATTTTGTTGTGTGCTATCATAATGATTATACACTTGAAGTTACAAAAGAGCTGAGAAAGAGCCATATCCCTTTTGTTGTTATAGACCCTAGAGAAGAGATTCATGAGTGGGCGAAAGAACATAATTATCCTACATATTTAAAAGCGGAACCTCATGCCGAATTGAGTATGCTTAAGGCGCATCTTGCATCAGCTAAGGGACTTATCACCTTATCTGATTCTATGGCTGATAATATTGCTCTTATAGCATCTGTAAGGCTTTTTGAGAAAGAACATATGCTTCCTCGTCCTTATTATGTCATCAGTGCAGCGGAGCAGATGAGTGATGTTGAAAAGCTTAAAAAACTTGGTGCTGATACTGTGGTTTCACCTACTCGTTTGACTGCGCAACGTGTAAGTGCGATGGCAGCTAGACCTGATATGGAAAATCTCCTTGAAGAGTTCTTATATGAAAGTGATAATCCTCTTGATATGCAAGAGATAGAAGTTCCAAAGTACTCATGGGCAGTCTTGAAAAAACTTAAAGAGACGCATATTAGAGATATAACAAACACTTCTATTATTGGGATAACAAAAAAAGATGGTAAGTTTCTTACTATGCCAAAAGGTGATGTCCTTATAACAAGTGAGTGTAAGCTCCTTGTTATAGGAACGCAGATGAAAATACACGAAACACGAAACTTATTGAGACGTCGTGAAAAACCTAAGGAGTTGAGATTTGTATAAAATAACCTTATCAAACGATGGCGTATGTACTGCTGATGGTTTTTTCGCTGATGGTGTTAGTGCTGGATTGAAACCTGATGGTGCTTTAGATATGGCATTTATCTATAGCGATACACCTTGCGAGGTAGCCTCTGTTTTTACTACAAACAAAATGGCTGCTGCTCCGATAAAATATTTTTGTGCAAAGGGTGAGTTCCAAACTGACTTTATTTTGATTAATTCTAAAAATGCAAATGCTATGACAGGTAAAGCAGGCATATCTGATATAGATGAAATTTTATCTCATCTCGATGGTATGACAAATCCACTTATGAGTTCGACTGGTGTTATAGGTGTTAGACTTCCAAAAGAGAAAATAATTAAAGGTATAAACCTTTTTGATACTAGTAAAAAGAACCCTCATGAGGCAGCAAAAGCTATCATGACGACAGATAGTTACCCAAAAGAGTGTGCTTTTAAAGTTACGCTTGATGATGGTTCAAGCTTTAGCATCGGAGCTATGGCAAAGGGCGCAGGGATGATCAATCCTGCAATGGCTACAATGTTGTGTTTTATCACTACTGATGCTAAGGTAACAAGCAAAGAGATGCAAGAGGTACTAGACTCTTGTGTAAAAACTACTTTTAATGCCATAAGTGTAGATGGAGATACTTCTACAAATGACACAGTATTGTTACTTAGTAACTCCAAAAGTGGAGTCTATGATGCAAAGGCTTTTAAAGATGCTCTTCATAAAGTGATGCACTTTTTAGCGCTAGAGATGGCTAGAGATGGTGAGGGTGCTACAAAGTTAGTTACTTATAATATCACTGGTGCAAAGGATGACCGTGAAGCTGAAGTAGTAGCAAAAGCATTGTCTGACTCGCTCTTAGTAAAAACTGCATTATATGGTGAAGACCCAAACTGGGGACGTATCGCATCTACTGTTGGCGCAAGTGGAGTGGAGTCGAGTGAAGATACTTTGAAAATAACCTTTGATAATGTATGCGTATATGATAAAGGTGAAGTTTTTTTTGACGTTGAGATGGAGAAAAAAGCTGCTATCGTTATGGGACATCAAAAGTTTACAATTCACTGTGATTTAGGTATAGCTGATGGTAAGTTTAAAGCATATGGCTGTGATCTTGGTTATGAGTATGTTAAGATAAATGCGGATTATAGAACATAATCCACTCAAAGATTACTGATACTCATTTTTAAATTCTACATACCTGTGTGCGGAGGCATATAACTCTTTTACCTCTTCATCGCTGAGTTCTCTTACAACTTTTGCAGGTGCACCCATAATGAGACTTCTGGGTGGAAACTTTTTATTTTTAGTAACTAATGAGTTTGCTCCAACTATACTTTCTTTGCCTATAATTGCACCATCAAGGATGGTAGCACTCATCCCTATTAAACAAGCATCCTCTATGGTACAACCATGAAGCATAACTCTATGCCCAATGGTTACATCATCACCTATGATAGTCGGATTCCCATCGCCATTATTGGCACGTTCCTTACCTTTATGATGTGTCACATGAATCATACTAAGGTCTTGAATACTTACACGATTTCCAATCTTGATGTAGTGTACATCACCACGTGTTACAGTTCCAAACCAAAATGAGCAGTTTTCTCCACAGGTAACATCACCGATGATGTCAGCTGAAGAGGCTACCCAAGTATTTTTACCTAAAGATGGTTTATAGTGTTTAAAGTTCATAGTCATCTTAGTTATCCGTAAATAGTTTTGATGCTAACAAGTCAATAGCATTTGTTGATTCTTTTTTTATAGCTCTAACTATACGGTTTACATAGTCCTCAACATGTTTATGGTTGTTAATACCTTTAGTGCTTTCGCGTCTAACCCTAATATACGAACCATCACTTTGAAGTTTATGAGCAAGAATGTTGTCTGCAAGTTGAAGGTTCAAAATTTGTATAATTTTATCTTTAGATACTTCGTCTTTAATGCCTGTAAGTAGTTCTATTCTACGAACAAGATTTCTCGGCATCCAGTCAGCGGAAGATATATAAGCACCAGTTGCATCATTTTTAAAGTAAAAAACTCTCGGATGTTCTAAGTATTTTCCTAAAATTGAAATTACATTGATGTTTTCACTTACTCCCTCAATGCCAGGTTTTAAGCAACAAATACCACGAACAATGAGGTCTATTTGAACACCAGCTTGGCTGGCTTTGTAAAGTGCACGGATAACATCTTCATCAACTAAAGAGTTTACCTTAGCGATGATTTGACCATCCTTACCTTTTCTCATCTCATTGTTTATGAGAGATAATATTTTAGGTTTTATCTGCGATGGGGACATATAAAGTTCGTTAAGCTTTCCTTTTTTACTAAAGCCTGTTAGGAAGTGAAAAAACCTTGTTAAGTCATTTGTAATTTCATCTTTTGAAGTGAGATATGAAAAATCAGTATATATTTTTGCAGTAGCTGGATTATAGTTTCCAGTCCCTAGATGTGCATATTGTTTGAGTTTTCCATCTTTTCGTCTTGTAACAAGAGCTGCTTTTGCATGGACTTTAAACCCTTTGATCCCGTAGATAACATGCGCTCCAGCTTTTTCAAGTGCCTTTGCCCAGATAAGGTTGTTTTCTTCATCAAACCTAGCTTTAAGTTCAACCATAACTGTAACCTGTTTCCCACTTTCTGAAGCGGCCATAAGCGCTTGAACTATCGGCGAATTAGTACCTGAACGGTAGAGTGTCATCTTGATGGAAACAACATCTTTATCTTTTGAAGCATCGACGATGAGCTTCACAACTGGGTCAAAACTTTCATATGGGTGATACATGAGCACATCTTGTTTCTCTAGTATACTAAATATATCGTCATTATTGTTATGAAATGGTGGTAATGATTTTGGTTTAAAAGGAGTAGAGAGTAGGTGTGCATGAGTTTTTGAACCAACAATTTGCCATAATGAAGCAAGGTTTAAAAAAGTATGAAATTTATAAATATCATCTTTATACACATTTGTATGATGATTGAAAAAGTTGATGATTTCTTCATCGGCATTTATACCTACTTCTAGTCGTACCATCGCCCCTTTACGTCGAAGTTTTAGACCTTCTTCTAGTATCTCCATGAAGTCATCAGCTTCTTCCTCTTCTATCTCTATGTCAGCATTTCTTGTTACTCTAAAAGTTGCATATTTATTTAAGGTATAGCCTGGGAAGAGATCTTCTACATGTTGCGCAACAACACTTTCAATAGGGACATATAAACCATTTTCACACTCTATAAATCTTTCTAGCACTCGAGGTACACGAACAATTCCAAAGCGTTCTATAGATGCGTCTTCATTATCGTTAAGTTTGACGATAATACCAAAACTAAGATTGTTGAGATGTGGAAATGGATGCGTAGCATCAACAGCGATAGGGATGATGACTGGGTATATTTGTTCATTAAAAAATCTTTTTAATATATTTTTTTGATGTTGATTTACTTCAGCATATGACTTGACGAAGATACCTTCTTCTTCGAGTAGATTGAGTATCCCTGTCATACAGTGTTCTAAAACTTGTTGTTCTTGATGGAGGTATTTTCTTATCTCACGTAGCTGTTGGAGGGGTGTGAGTTTATCTGCACCAGAGACAATGATACCTGCTGCAAAAAGCTTTTTAAGTCCAGCTACACGGATCATGTAAAATTCATCTAAATTTGTTCCATAAATTGCAAGAAATTTAAGACGCTCTAGTAATGGTAGAGATTCATCTTGGGCTTGTTTGAGAACTCTTGTGTTAAATTGTAGCCATGAAAGTTCACGGTTATTATAAAGGTTTGGGTTTTTTAAGTTAATAATCATGAGTTATTATACCTAAAAAAGCTTAATAAAGCCCTACTGTACGATGCCTGTCCCTTTATAATTTGCAGAATGATAGATAGTTACACCATTTTTACGGGCATAGTAACGCATCAAAAGTTTTTGTAAAGTTGGTTCTATCGATGGGCTAAACCATGCATTGTTACTTGTCGCTATAACGAAGTCTACATCCCCTTCATAGATTTCACTACAAGTAGCTTCATAACAGATAGCGTTACGAAACTTAACACCTTTGATGATAAAGTCAGTGGGTTCTTTTGCAGTTACAAAGTCAGAAGCACCTCCGAAGAAAGTTTCGTTTATGAATTTTTGTGCAAATTTTGGTAAAGGTACATACTCTCCAAAAGGGACAAGGACGAGTTTTTTAGCAACATTATAGGAGCCATTTGCAAACATATACGTTACGTTGTAATGGCTTTTTCCTTCAGTCATTAAGCTACCAGCAATGATGGTTATTTTGTAGGAATAAGGTTTTATCATGTTGATCAAAAGTGGGTTTTTATTCATATGTAGTGGGTAGATAGACTCTGGAAAAACGATGATATCATAGTGTTTATCTATAGCCTCTTGAATTTTCTTGAGGGTCATGCGTATAGTTGGATTTAAAGCTTTTTGGGTCCACTTTTCTTCTTGTTTTATGTTTGTTTGCACTAGTTTTATTTTTAAATCTGAAAGTTTTTGTTCTTTGACTCCATTGGGGATGCTGTTAGACGCTAAGAGTAGCAGTAATAGAGGAGTAAATTTGTACTTGTTTTTTACATATTGTGGTAAAGCAAGAGCGGTTAATACTATAAAGAGTTGATACTTCATAACACCAATATAGCTATCTACAAAAACAAGTTCAACTTGCATCCAGTTCCAATCTGCTGGTTCAAAAAAGCTAAGAAGGAAAAATAAAATGGCTCGCAGATATACCTTGTTTGTCAGTGCTAAAATACCAAAAAACAAAGCGTATAAGACACCAAAAAAGAGTGTAACTACAGGTGCCATAAAACCTACACCATTGTACTTAAAACTATAGCCTACCCAGTAAAACCAAAAAAGTCCTATGAAAAAGCCAGCTATTAAAACAGCACGCTTAGGAATGTAAAGAAAAGCGCCTATAGCCAAGATACCAAAAAAAGTGTTTAATATTTTTATAGTAAAATCGTAATGTTCTAAGTATATGAATGTACTAAAAAATATAGCTGTAGCAAGTCCGTATAAAAAATCTTTTTTTATCATTTATTGAATTGTCCCTGTTTCTTTATCATCCCCAATAATTCCATACCAAATTATACAACAAGCCAACTTGCTCTATAATTAGGTACTTTAAAGCGAAAAAGTCACACCTAAAACTTTCACCTGATGGGTGCGACTTTTTCAATTACAACGGTTGAATTATGACACAAACAATATTAAATTTCAAACTAGAATCCACAAACGAGAAATTAACACCAAGAACAGGTGTTACAATATTAGGCGAATATCTTAAGGGTATGAACCTTGAGCGGTTATGTAATGAGAATCTTCCAAAAGCTAAACGCAATAATGGTTATAGTGCATTTGCACCCCAAGGGCATTTCCTCGCTTCGCTCACGGCAGTTTATTTATCCTCTTATCCTAATGCTTCACAGTGGTGGTCGTGTCTTAGAAGATATAAAAGAGATACGATTAGATACAGCACTTTCAACACTGCTAAAAATCAAAAATATTCCAACTGCAAGTGCCT
>JALSLR010000056.1 GCA_026988245.1 Sulfurimonas sp. | reverse complement strand
TTCATGATAGTGTAGTGCTTCTTTATCTAACTTTGCTCGTTTTGGCATCTGGTATTCCTAAATATATTTTTCTAAATTATAACAAATTAAACAACAAAGAAGTACAATAACTCAAAGGTTTAGCATGTCAAAAAAAGATGAAGAAGACAAAACACTCACTCACACCCAAGTTTGGATAAAAAAAGAGACTTTAGCATATGAAGAAGAACTCGCAACACTTCAAGTAGAGTTACTCAAGTTTCAAAACTATGTCAAAGAAAAGGGTCTTAAGATTCTTATGATTTTTGAGGGTCGTGATGCTGCAGGCAAAGGTGGTACGATCAAGAGAATAACAGAGCACCTTAACCCACGTGGGGCTAGAGTTGTAGCTCTTGAAAAACCAACATCTAAAGAAAGGTCTCAGTGGTACTTTCAAAGATACGTAAAGCACCTTCCTTGTGCTGGAGAGATAGTTCTTTTTGACAGAAGTTGGTATAACCGTGCTATGGTTGAACCTGTAATGGGGTTTTGTAGTGAAAGACAACACCATAAGTTTTTAAAAGATGCCCCAGTATTTGAGAAGATGTTAGTTGAGGAGGGTATACAAATCTTTAAATTTTACTTTTCAGTTTCTAAAAAAGAACAGGCAAAAAGATTTGATTCACGAGAAAGTGACCCACTCAAACAGTATAAACTCTCTCCAGTGGACAAAGAGTCTCAAAAATTATGGAACGAATACTCACTTGCAAAGTTTATGATGCTAAGTGCTACCCATACTGACTCAGCCCCTTGGACCATCGTAAAAAGTGATGACAAGAAAAAAGCAAGACTCAATGCCATTAAACACATATTAAATTTTGTTGAGTATGATAATAAAATAGATAGTCAAAAAATCATTGTTGATAAACATATAGTTATATATGGACGAGATGAAGCGATAGCGATGGAGAAAAAATTCAAATTTTCACTGAAGGAATAACTCATGAATAAAAATCAAACATATTTGGGCTTAGCCCTTTTAGCATCATTAATAATACTAGGCTACTTTAACCTTAAAACAGATGAGCTATTTTATAGACTCCTCATAGGACTGGGCTTTGGCTATGCACTTTCACGTGCAGGAATGGGTTTTGCAGGAAGCGTGAACAAACTCACACGAACTGGTTCATCGACCTTAGCATCATCACTTATGATTATGTTTGTGCTCACCGCCATAGTAACATCGTTCATCATTTATGGTAATGAAGATGCTTACAAATTAAGCATCTACCCTATCAACTTTGGTTTAATTATAGGTGGACTCATGTTTGGTTTTGGTATGACACTTTCTTCATGTTGTGCTACTGGTTCACTCACTGACATTGCCTCTGGTTTTTCACGTGCGATGGTTACTATCTTTTTCTTATCACTTGGAGTATTTTTAGGTTTTAACATACAATCTACTTCACCTTTAGTGACTGATTCATGGCTATCTAGTCCTATAGGTGAGAGTTCCAAAGGGGGAGTTTTTTTACCAGACTTATTTACTTTTGATGGGTTTAATGGGTATATTGGGGCTATAACCCTTAGCATCATCTTAGCTTGGATAGTGATCATTTTAGCAAGAAGATATGAAAAAAAATATAATGAAAAAAACAATATTGTTATCGTTAAAGACAAAGAGATTGAGATGAGTTTCTTTGAGAAGACATTTATAAAACCTTGGAGTATGCGAGTAAGTATCGTCATAATATCTTTACTCTTTGCCTCATTGCTTTTACTCTACACAAAAGGCTGGGGAGCTTCAACAACCTTTGGATTGTGGTTTGCAAAACTTCTTATGCTTTTTGGTGTTGATGCTAACACACTTTCAGAATTAACTACGAAATCACTCAAGTACTTAACAACGCCTCTCTTGGAACATGGTGGTAGTATCCAAAACATCTCTATCATTCTAGGTGCTATTTTTTACCTACAAATTGCAGGTTCTTTTAATAAAAAGTTTGTAGCTGGTCTTAGCATCAACTTTAAAGATTTTTTAGTATTTGCCACAGGTGGCTTTCTCATGGGCTTTGGAACAAGACTATCCAATGGTTGCAATGTTGGCGCGCTCTACACACCCATAGCAGAGTTTTCACTCTCAGGGTGGATATATTTAGTCATCGTTACAATAGGTGGATTTATAGGTAACTGGTATAGAAGTAATTACCTATATAAAACATGTTCAGTGTAAATACAAAGGTATAGAAAATAATTTCTCTACACCTTGTTTTCTTTCACAAAGCGCTTATAAAGCATAGGTAATAGTAAAAGCGTTAATGCAGTTGAAGAGATAAGTCCAAAAATTACAACAATTGCTAAAGGCTTTTGAATCTCTGAACCAGGACCCGTTGCAAAGAGCATCGGCACTAAAGACAAAGCGGCAATAGTCGCTGTCATTAAAACAGGACGGAGTCTTCTTTTTGCTCCTTCTATAACAACTTCAGCTATGGACATTTCACGAGCTAACTCATTAAAGTAACTAATCATCACAACACCATTAAGAACGGCAATACCAAGAAGCGCTATAAACCCTACAGAAGCAGGAACAGAAAGATAACTCTCAGTCACATAGAGACCAAAAATCCCTCCCATCATCGCAAGTGGAATAGTAGTAAAGATGATGACGCTTTGCAATACAGACTTAAATGTCATATACAAAATCATAAAAATCAACACAAGTGCGATAGGCACAACAATTGAGAGTCGCTTCATAGTCGCTTGTTGATTTTTAAACTCTCCTCCGTATGTAAGATAGTAACCAGCTGGAAATTTTACCTCATTTAATATAGCTGATTTAAGATTTTCTACAAATGTTACAAGGTCAATCCCAGAGACATTTGTCTGTATAGATACAAACCGTTTTGCTTTTTCATGTTTAATCTCTACAGGCCCATCCGTTCTTACAATCTCTACAACTTCAGAAAGAGAAACGGCTTCACCATTAAAGCCAACAAGGTAAAGTTCATCAAGGTTCTTCTTTAAGTAGTCGCCACGAATAATAATAGAGAACTGCTTCATACCTTTATATATAGTTCCTACTTCTACACCACTTACGGCAGCTTGTAGTAGGTGGGCTACATCATACTTATCGAGTCCGTAATTTCCAAGTTTTTCATCATTAAAATGTAACTCTTGATAAGCTACACCGTCATTTTGTTTCATGTAAACATCTTGAGAACCTTTAGTAGTTTCAATAACTCTCTTTATCTTAGTACCAAGGGCATTGAGTTCATCCATCTCCTCTCCAAAAAGCTTAATGACCACATCACCACGTGAACCTGTAAGCATCTCAGATGTTCTCATCTGAATGGGTTGTGTAAAGCTATATTCTATCCCTTGTATCTTCTCTAGAGATTGACGCATCTGCTCTTTGAGCCACTCTGTATCTTGATTTCTCCACTCACTTTTTGGTTTAAAGACCAAAAATGTATCTGTATCATTGAGTCCCATAGGGTCAAGCCCTATCTCATCAGAACCACTTCTTGCGATGATGGATTTTATCTCAGGGACATCTTTCATCAGTTGTTTTTGTATCTCTATAGCGAGTTCTACTCCTGCTGGAATATTTATAGATGGTGGCGATTCAACCCCTATCACTATATTTCCCTCATCCATAGTTGGCATAAAAGTCTTTCCTATATTTCCAAAAGCATATGAAGTAGCTACAAGGAGTACAACTAAAATACCATAGATAAAAAACTCCAATTTAAAAGCTTTTTTTAAAAAAGGTTCATATGCTTTGAGTAGATACTTCATTAAAAATGTATCTTCATGTTTTGGATGCTGGATTAAAAATGAAGCTACAGTAGGAATAACAAACAAAGCTAACAAAATAGAAGCAGCAAGTGTAAATACGATACTCAGGGCAACTGGTGCAAAAAGTTTACCACCAATACCATCAAGCATAAGAAGAGGAGTAAATACAATAATAATAATAGAAACACCAGCAATAACAGGAGTACTCACCTCCTTTGCAGCAGCAGTCATTATCTCTAATCGCGACATACTCTTATCTAGTGGGTCTGCTAATCTGGCTATGATATTTTCAACCATTACAACCCCGGAGTCTATAATCATTCCTATGGCTATAGCAATACCTCCTAAGCTCATCAGGTTTACACTGATGTTAAAATAGTACATCAAAATAAAAGCACTTAAAATTGCCATCGGCAAAATAAGTGCGACTGTGATAGCTGAAACAAAACTTCCTAAAAAGAGTAGTAATATGACTACTACTAAAACAATAGCTTCAGTTAAAGCTTTTTGTACCATACTCACAGCTTTAGAGATAAGATCTTTTCTATCATAAAATATCTCTATTGTTGTGCCATCTGGGAGTGACTTTTCTAACTCTTCTAAACGCTCTTTTACTTCTGATGTCACCGTTGAAGCATCTGCACCTTTAAGTCCAAGAACAAGCCCTTCGACTGCCTCACCTTTGCCATCTTTAGTAACATACCCGTAGCGCGTAAGTGAAGAAATACTTACTTGAGCAATATCTCCAAGACGAATGATGGCTCCATTATCTTCAACCTTTACAACAAGGTTTTTTATCTCACTTACATCTTTCATGCGACCAGGAAGTCGTACAAGTAAGGCTTCATCCCCATGTTCAATTCTTCCTGAGCCATAGTTAGCATTATTTTTTGCAATTTTTTCTTCTATGGAGCTTAGACTAATCCCTAAAGATGCCATCGTGGCAAAGTTTGGTTTTATCTCATAAATTTTACTATCGCCTCCAAGAACATTGACATCTGCAACACCATTAATATTTCGCAAAGCAGGACGGATAACCCAATCAAGCAGTGTTTTTCTCTCCATCAAACTTAGGGTATCTGAGTCTATAGTAAACATAAGTATCTCACCGAGAGGTGTAGTTATGGGTGCCATACCTCCAGATGCAGATGCAGGAAGGTCAGCCATAACACCGTTTAGTCTTTGGTAGACTCTATCACGTGCCCAGTAGAGGTCAGTACCCTCTTCAAAATCTATAACAACATCACTCAAAGCATACTTTGAAGTAGAGCGTGTAATCTTAATGTGTGGGATACCTTGCATCTCAAGCTCTATAGGAATGGTAATCTGTTGCTCCACCTCTTTTGGTGTCATTCCTGGTGCTTTTGTGATAATTTCTACCTGTGTCGTTGAGACATCAGGAAAAGCATCAATAGTAAGCTTAGAATAAGAGATGATACCACCCCCCAAAAGTCCTAGTGCAATAACAATAGCAAATACTCGCTGAGAGAGTGCAAACCCTATGAGTTTATCAATCATCTTGCATACCTTCTAATGCTCCTTTAAGAGAAATAGCACCACGCACTACAACTTGTTCACTCCCATCTATCTCTGTAGAGATAAAGTAAACATTTTTTGCATCTCTACCTAGTTGTGTAATTGGATAGAGTCTGTAACCACCATCTTCTTTTACAAACAAGGATGCTTTATCGGCATAGTTAATAACAGCTGAAGATGCTATTCTTAAGGCTTTTCTTGGCCAGTATAGACGAATATTTCTCTTCTCGTTTGGTAAAATCTTATAAGTACCTTTTGGCACAAGGTGTACCGCTACAGTCTGTGTTCTCGTATCCACCTCCGCGGCAATGGACTCTACTTCAAAGGGTTCATTGCCTATGATAAGCTCTGAACTACCATTAAGTTTACTTACTATCTCTTTAGGAAGGGCAACCTCAAGATGTGTTCCTTCTTTACTTACTATTGTCATCATATGCTCTCCACGTTGGAGGTACATTTTTGGAAAAATGTTTAAATCTGCTACTTTTCCATCTATTGGAGCATAGATGTGTATCCTTGGTATAGGTTGTTTTGTGCGCGTAATTGTATCTACTTGTTTTTTATTTAAACCCCATTCTTGAAGAAGAGAGTAGTAGAAATCTACTTGTGTTTCATATTTTTTAAGTGTATTTTTTGCTTTTAAAAACTGTTTTTTTGCAACTACGGCAGCTTTATAAAGAGGTTCTAACCGTGCTACTTCATTTTTGTTGTACTCTTGTTCTATTAAAAGGTTGATATATGTTGCTTCTAGTTCAAGTATCTTTGGACTCTTAATGACTGCAACAATTTTTCTTTTTTTTATGTTTTCATATAAACCTGCACCAAGTTTTTCTACAACACCCTCTACAGGTGCATCTATTCTATATATTTTATCTGCTGGGAGATGCCCTTGTGCTAAAAAACTTCCAAGATAGACAGAGTCTACACTCTTGATACCTTGTAGTTTCACCATCTTGTTTTCACCTTTTATAAAAGTGTTCTCTGCGAAGAGTGCAACAGAAGTTGCAAGTACTAGTATGAGTATTTTTTTATTTAGCATTATGTATCTCCTTAGGATCTATTGCATATTTGTACATATAGGCGCCAACTGCGTTATGTCTTTGTGTTTTAAGTTGAAGTATAGTTTCAATCATCTGTAGTTTCGTTTCTGTAGCTTTTAGCATAGAGATAAGACTCTCTTCTCCTGCAAGAAAACGCATGTTACTTTGAGAAATTAGTTTATCTGCACTTTGAGTGATATCCCTTTCTGTATTTTTCAGATACTCTTTATAGATAGCTATTCGATTTTTTATTGTAATTGTCTCCTGGTAATAACTATTTTCAAAGGCTTTTAGAGCATAAGTACTTGCACTTAAAGATTGTAACGCTGCCTCTTTTTTTGCTTCATTTTGACTACTTCCATATGCCAAAGGAATATTTAGGTTGAACATATACCTATCTGTGTCTATTTCATTATTGTAGGAAAGGCTTACGTTTGCTTGATTAAAAGCTTCTTGTGTATAAGATAGACCCTCTCTTTGAAGCTCTTTACTCTCTTGAAGCATCGGTAAGAGTGCCGAGTACTTTGAATCAAATATTTTATCAAAATTTGGAGAAAGTCTTTTGCATTCAAACTGGCCATCAAAAGGAACAAGTTGCTTTATTTGTACTTCATAATTTTGGAGTCTGTTCTCCAGCTGAGAAATTTGAAGGTTGAGATTGTTTAATGCGAGCTCTGCCATGATGCCTTTTGAATTATCAAACTCACCATATGCTACACCTTTTTTTATATGTCTTCTTATATCATCATATATATTTGATAAAGATGCTTTAGCTTGAAGTGCCTGCATTGTGATGCAGTGATTTCCATAAATCGTCCATAATTGTGCTCGTATTCTATTTTTTATGAGTCTTTTAGAAAGTGTTGCATATTTATTATTTTTCTTAATAATATTATCGAGGGCATCTCCACCAAAGTTCAATGTTTTAGCAATGCTAATCCCAAATTCACTACCATTATTTGAGCCATCTCGGACACTTGCATATCCCAAGCCTCCACCAATACTCCATCTATCTTGATAGAGTGTTGCTTTTTTCTGCTGAGCATTCGCCTCTGCCCCTAGTGCTTTACTTTTATAGTTATTACTACTTTGAACACTCTCGTAGAGTTGTTCTATACTCTGTGCTATAACGAGCACAGGTAGAAGAATATATATTAAATACCTCATCTATCATTATCCTTGTATTAAAATTTTATATTTCTGATTAGTTTATATTAGGAAATTATTTTTGGAGGAATAAAAATGGTATTTAAATGTAGTTCATTTTGGAACAAACTTCGAAATTCAATGCTAGAAGAAGAAAAAAGGTTGCTTTGTACTAAATCATGGGTTTCAAGTATAAAATTTATATGACATAGATTATGCTCTATGGAAAGGGAAGATAGCCCCTGTGTAGTGTTTTGCGTAGACAATTCGTTTTTTTTAGAAAAAGGAGTAATATCTTGATCAAAAATAAAATCATGAAAACTCAACAACAACAATGCTACCAATAATAATTTAACTACTTTGACCTCATCTATTTTCATGAAAAAATTATATCCGATATTTATTAATACTTAGCCCCAATAATTTAATAGCATAAAGTTTGCGAATATTTGTAATTTAGTATCGCCAATTCAAGTTTAAAGTGCAACACTCTTAAAACGCCAATTAAAGTTTACAATTGTCACACAGTTAGAAAGTGATTGTCTGTAAAGTAAGTGTTTATGAGGTTTATTGTAGTTGATGGTGCGGATGAGAGGACTTGAACCTCCACGCCTTTCGGCACCAGATCCTAAGTCAAATTATACCTGTATATACCAAATAGTATCAAGTCATATATAGCCTATAAACAGTGGTTTACTAACTATACTTATGATATAGTTTTATATAGAGTTATATCTAGAACCGTACCCAAACCGTACCCTAATATATAGGAACCAAAAAATGGCATTAAACGACTTTCTTAAAAAGATTACTATTGACAATCTTGATTCAAAGGGATTATACATTAAAGATACTTCTTGTATGTTTAATAATAAAGTACTTAATAAAAGTGATATTAAGAACTTAGATTATAAAAATATTAGTATTGTAATCAAATTTTATTTTAGAAACAAACAGATTAAAAAAACTTTGAATTATTCAAATATAACGGGCTTAGAAGCAGTTAAAAAAGCAATTGTCAAAAGGTATGAATTAAAAGATGAACTAGAAGCGACAGGTGTTCTGAAAAAGAAAGATTTTAAATCTCTCGACGAATTATGGGACGATTATATGGAGTTTAAGTCTGAGTCATTATCAAAGGAAAATATTTATACATCAACAAAGAGTTATGATAAATGGATAAAACCTAATATTGGAAATTTCAATGTTAAAAAAATAACTACATCAGATATTCAAGATATAGTAAATATGATATTAAGACAAGGGCTAAAACCAAGAACTGCACAAACTATCAAACAAATTCTCAGACCTTTACTTAGTTATTCCATAGATATAGGTGTATCTGACATGAACCCAGCTCTCAAAGTCAACATTCCATCCTTTGACAATACAGTTGATTTTCAGCTTAGTGATGAAAAAAGAAAAAAGCTATATGAAGAGATACTAAAATATGAGATAAGTAATTACCGAGGTATAATGTTATTTATATATTTTGGTAGAAGATTAAAAGAAGTTTTAACATTACAATGGCAAAGTATAAATTTTGATAAAAAAACTTATGTTATAGAAGATGTTTACTCAAAGATTAGAAGAAGACAAGAGTATCCACTGCTCAAACCTTTAGAAGACTTTTTAGTAGAACTGGGAACTTCCTCAAGGGGTCAAATATTTCCTGGTGAG
This sequence comes from Sulfurimonas sp., assembly GCA_026988245.1. GTDB lineage: Bacteria > Campylobacterota > Campylobacteria > Campylobacterales > Sulfurimonadaceae > Sulfurimonas. The sequence continues at coordinate 5,469 of JALSLR010000056.1, read as the reverse complement.
AGAACACCCTTTGTGCCAGCAAGTACATTCAGAAGGCATTGGAATAAAGTTTTAAAAAATGCTGGAATCGATAAAATGAGAATACATGATACTAGACATCTACTTGGAAATACGATGGCAGATAGGGGTGAAAGTTTAGAAAATATTGGTAAAGTTTTAGGGCATAGTTCAGTTGCAGTAACTAAGAGATATGCTAAAACTAGTTTGGAAACTGCTGATAGGTTACTTAATGACTATTTAGAAAGAAAGACTTAGTTTAAAAGATAAAAGATGTATTTAAATAAATATAAAACTGATATAATAAGGTATATTAATATACTTAGGTAAAAGCATATGGCAACAGCAGAGCAGATTAAATCATTAATAAAGTCACATTACAACAGTGATAAGGAGAAGTTTCATACTCTTTCTCTTCAGTTGGCAGCCCATGAAGCAAAAAAAGGTCATTCATCTTTAGCACATGAGATACGTGATATTATTGATAAAAATAAGCAAAATAAAATACAAAGCACAATTTCATTTTTACCAGAACTAGGTGGCTTAGTTATAACAAAGACTTCTGTTGCAAAAAAGGCATCACTAGTTATTAATTCCAAACTAAAAGATAGAATTATCCGAATTATTACTGAATATAGACAACAAAGTAAATTAAAATCATTTGGTCTAAAACATAGACGTAAAATTTTACTTGCTGGCCCTCCTGGAACAGGAAAGACAATGACTGCTAATATTTTAGCAGGGGAATTAAATATACCAATTCATACTATACAAGTAGACCGATTGCTAACTAAATTTATGGGTGAGTCAAGTGCAAAATTAAGACAAATATTCGAATTGATTGAAAAATCTCCTGGTGTTTACCTTTTTGATGAATTTGATGCAATTGGGGGAGAACGTACTCTTGAAAATGATGTAGGCGAAATGAGACGTGTTTTAAACTCATTCTTGCAATTTATTGAACAAGATACTTCCGATAGTTTAATCATTGCAGCAACTAATAACCCTCATATGCTAGATCATGCACTTTTTCGTAGATTTGATGATGTACTGTTTTACGAGCGTCCAGAAAATGAAGAACGCAAGCAACTTATGCAAAATATTTTAGGTACATTTATTGCAAATCGTTTTATATGGAAAAAAGTATTACAAGAAAGTGAAGGTTTAAGTCATGGTGAAATAAGTAATGCATGTCAGGATGCGATTAAACAAGCTATTTTATTTGATAAAGAAGAAGTTAATGCAAACTTATTAATTCAAATGATTAAAGAACGTCAAGGAACACTTCACATAGCAAAAAGCTAGTTCAAACTTTTATTTCAAAATATGCATAGAACATTAGTCTTAGAGAATATATATTATAAATAAGGTAACATATACATGCTAATCGAGCATTTGAAACATATCAAAATAATTAAACCACCTGAAGAACAACTTTTTACAAGCACAAGCAATGGAGGTGGAGATACATCTATTCCAGAACGAAATCGCATAGCACATAGTGAGCATTTACGAAGTAAACTTCATGAATCATTTCATAATATATCAATTGAAGAAAGTCACTATGAAATAACACGCGATGGTATGTACCTTGAATTTAAAAGTGATCCAGGAATGGAATTGTCTATTAAAAGCTTGGAAAGTATTAGATCCAATATTCGTTTACTAAATGTGCGTGAAAAAAAAGAACAAGTTTTAAATGGCGAAACTAATCAGCAAGAAGAAGTAATAACTACTTATGCCACTGTATATATTCCAAAAAATAAATCAAACTACTTTTTAGATCGTATTGAACAATATGCAACAGAAGTGACAGCTAAGGATATACCTAAAAATTCACCTTTAATTAATAGTATAGCAGACATTCAAAAAGCATTATTGGTTGAATCCTTTTGGACAGATGAATTACATTTAATCCCTGAAGAAGAACGACAATGGTGTGAAGTTTGGTTGAGAACAACTTCGTTAGATATTATAGAAAACTTCGAAAAATTAATTGATGAAAATAATATCACTTCTAATAGTAGTACATTATTATTCCCAGAAAGAGCTGTGAAAATTGTTAATGTTAATTTAGCAGAACTTGAAACTATTTCTAGAAGTTCTGATGATATAGCCGAATATCGCTTAGCAAAAGAAACGGCGACTTTTTGGACTGATATGCAAAATCGAGAGCAATCTGAATGGGCTAATGACTTGTCTGATAGATTAAATCTTAATACTGATTCAAATGTTGCCATTTGTATTTTAGATAATGGAGTAAATAACGGGCATTCACTTTTATCGCCTCTTTTGCATGATAATGATTGCTTAACTGTTGAAGCAAGTTGGGGTACTCATGATCATCATTCAATTGGTCATGGAACACTTATGTCAGGGATTGCTGCATATGGTGATTTAGAAAAATGTTTATCTCATCCTAATGTAGTAGAACTGACACATAGTTTAGAATCAGTAAAAATTTGTCCACCTGGTACCGTAGGTACTCCTCCCGAATTATGGGGAGATATTACAAGTCAAGCTGTTAGTAGAGCTGAAATTAACTCAGCTTCTAGAAGAAGAATACATTGTATGGCAATCACCTCTAAAGACACAAGGGATAGAGGACGTCCTTCATCATGGTCGGCTTCAATAGATAGTATAACTTCAGGTGTAAATGATGAAACAAAGAGACTATTTATTATTAGTGCTGGGAATTGCCATGACTTTGATAGTTCAGCTAACTATCCAAATTCACAAATAACAGATTCAATACATGATCCAGCACAGTCATGGAATGCATTAACTGTAGGTTCCTATACAACTATGGATAATATCACAGATCCAACTTTCAAGGGCTATACTCCAGTGGCTCCTAGTGGTGGATTATCACCTTTTACTACTACATCATTAGATTGGGAAAACAAATGGCCAATTAAACCTGAAATTGTCATGGAGGGTGGTAATATGGTAACTGATGGAACTTTAACTGATGAATGTGAAGATTTAGCAGTATTATCAACTAATTTTCAACCATCTGTTCGTCAATTTGCATCTTTTAATATGACAAGTTTATCTACGGCAAGGGCTTCTTGGTTTGCTGCAAAGATACAATCAAGATATCCAGATTATTGGCCAGAAACAATACGTGCACTAATGGTGCACTCAGCTACATGGACAGATGAACTTATTAATCAATTTCAAATTGACATGAGTAAAAAAAATAGTATTAGAAACTTATTACGCATTTGTGGTTATGGTGTACCTTCTTTAGAAAGAGCATTGTATAGTGCATCAAATTCATTAACATTGATTTCTGAGGCTTCCATTCAGCCTTACTATAAAGATGGTAATGACTACAAGACTAAAGACATGCACTTTTATGATTTACCCTGGCCAAAAGAAGACTTACTCGCTTTACCGGATGATACAGAAGTTGAAATGCGTGTTACCTTATCATACTTTATTGAACCAGGTGCAGGTGAAATAGGTTGGAAAAATAAATACCGATATGCTTCACATATGCTTCGTTTTGAATTAAATTCTCCAGGAGAATCAAAAAATGAATTTGTTAGAAGAATAAATAGCGCAGCAAGAGATGAAGAAAATGGTCACCCTGGTACCGCAAGTGCATCAAATCACTGGGTTATAGGCTCAGACAATAGAAATAAAGGCTCTATACACTCAGATATTTGGAAAGGAACTGCTGCTGATTTAGCAAGTTCTAATTTACTAAGTGTTTGTCCTGGTATAGGTTGGTGGAGAGAACGACACCATTTACATAAGTGGAATGCTACTACTAGATATTCATTAGTAGTTTCAATATCGACACCATCTACAGAAGTTGATATCTACACACCAGTAGCGATACAAGCAGAAGTCGCTACAACTATAGGAATTGGAGTATAATAAAGTCTATTTATTTGAAATTTTAGGATTATAGATTAGGTATTTATTTCCATCATGCTCAATCACAACTGTACAATTTTCTTGTAGGAAACCATATTTATTTATACAGTTGTCTATTGTAAAAAATGTATAATCTTTATTATTCTCATGATTTTTGCATATTAAACCTTTTAAATAAACTTAGCCAAACTAATCTTACACAAAGCACTAACGCTAATCCCAAGCTCTTTAGCATGAGCTTCAATTTTAGCTTTCTCTCCAGATGTAACATTAATAAAGATCTGTTCACTAGCTTTTTCACTAGCTTCTTTCTTAGGTCTACCACCTTTATTCTTTTTTCCTTTACTCATATCAGCAGCAGCTATAAACTTATTTGTCTTCTCTGATGTATCAAGATCATCTAAATCTTTAATCTTTGCCATTTATATAATCCTTATTTATTACTAGTATTATACTTAATAAAAACTAATTATTTACTAGTTTTAATATCTCTTTAGTTAATTGCTTAATCTCTTGAGCAGCAGTACCTTTTTTGTTGAACTCTTTAACTGTTAAGCCATCTCCATAACTATTTTTAAAGTCTGCTCTTGTATGGATTACACTATCTAGTAAATTAAAATATTTATTATTCTCTTTAATATATTCGCGTAGGTCTCTCAGTTTATTTTTAGATCTACTATCTACATTATTCAGAAGTACATTTGTTTTGATTTTTACACCAAGAGCTTCACTAGCTTCTTTTAATATTTTTCTGAACTTTTGTAAACCAAAGATTTCTATTTGAGATATACCAACTGGAGTAATTATAATATCTGCTTTTATAAGTGCTGCTCTATTAACATCACTATCATATCCACCACTATCTATAATTAGTAAATTTTCTTTATTGCCGGAGTATTCATTAATGAAGTTACTAAAATCTATATCGTTCTCTTTGACACATTTAATAGTTGGTAAATTCTCACTGATGCGGAGTTGATTAAAAAGTATTGCAGAATTTTGAGAGTCTAAATCGAGTAAAACTAAATCTTTATACTTCTTTTGAAGTTGGTAAGCTACATTAATCGAGACTGTACTTTTACCTACTCCACCCTTTTGATGTCCAAATAAAACTATCATATATAAACTCCTTTTAAATAAGTATTATACTAGTAATTAACTTATTTATTATAAGTATAATACTATCACAATATTAGTAAATAAAGAGCACGATATTTGTTCTTTTAAATCAATTTTATATATTGTATATAGTCAATAGAATTTAGAGGGAGAAAGAGAGCTATATTCCTTGCTAGAGGCAAGTAGCTCTAGCACTTAGAAGATAATATGTAATTTATTATCGTTTACCTTTAATGAAGTACTCTTTATTTAAAGAACTTACTAGTTTTGAGTCAAGCACCTCTTGAGCATTAAATGTAGCATTACTATTATCTCTAGGTTCATTATGCATCATTATTGTATATTTAACACTTTTATGCACTACATGTAGGTACGCATAACATTTGGCCACCCCACGCATTACAACTTGGCCAGTGCGCGCATTAACACTTGGCCACCTCACGCATCGTTTATTTGGCCACTTTT
>JALSLR010000055.1 GCA_026988245.1 Sulfurimonas sp. | reverse complement strand
CTTTTTTTTAAATTTAGGTGCATTATAGTATTGAAGAATATCCTTTAACTTAACTCAAGCTTATGCACGCATGAAAGTAAAAAAGTGGCCAAATAAACGATGCGTGAGGTGGCCAAGTGTTAATGCGTGCGCTGGCCAAGTAGTAACGCGCGGGGTGGCCAAATGTTATGCGTACCTACAATTTGTAAATTATCAGTTATCTTTGAAGTCTCAATAACTCATCCTGAAGCAGGTTCGTATGCCCCTTGCACGCTCTATATGTATAGAGAAATAAGTTCTTTAGATATCAAAGACAAAGGTTCTAGAGATATTAGTGAAACATATCTCTATATAAGGCATCCGCCCAGTTATATACTGAGGCAGCATTAGTAGCACCATCTTTTTTCCAGTCTTCACTACTTGAAGTATGGGAAAAACTAAATGCTTTTGTTTTTTCATTGTAAGCATAATCTGAATAGATGTAGATATCTCTTTCAGGAACTAAGGATACACATGAGAAACATGTTGTCGTTGGTGATTCCCATTTTATAGGGGCACTTTTATTTACTTTAGCTGCAACAAGTTTGGCTACAAAATGTCCTTCAGAATTAGAAGTATTTCCTGATTTTGAAAATCCCATTGGACGGGAGTCTCCAGAGATAAAGATGTTGTCATGACCATGTACCTCATATGTAAGTGGATTGATGTCACCTTCTAGCATATTTTTAGCATCTTTGGCAATTCCAGCGAGTTCTAGTATCTTAGCACCACGAACGTGAGGATAAAAAGCTGCATCTGCAAACTCTATATCGTCAAACTCTGTTTTTAATGTTTTTTTATCTAGGTCTATACTTAGTATTTTTGTGTTTGGCTGGTAGTCGATATAATCAGCATAAAGTTCATCAAAGGCACTTTGAAATCCTTTGGCTTTAATAGTAATACCACTATTCTCATCAAGTAAAATAACCTTAGCGTCAAGTTTTTTATTTTTAAAATAATCAGCGATGATACAAGCTCTTTCGTATGGAGCAGGAAGACATCGGTAGTTACCAGCAGGTACAGTTAATATGAAGTTTCCACCTTTAAAGTTTTGAACTTTATTTTTAAGTGTCATATGCTCAGAACCAGGAATAAATCCAGCTGGATATTCTTGTCTTAGACGGTTCTCAAATGCTATATCAGTAGTCCAACGTGAATAGTCGTAGTCTATCCCAGGAGCGAAAACAATATAATCATAGGCTATGTCCCCATTACTTGTTTTTAGTGTATTATTGGCTTTATCTAAGCCTATAGCAGTTGCTTGGAAGTAAGTATAGTTGTTCTTTCTGGCTGCTTGAAGGTAGTCATGTGTTAGATAGTCTAATTTCACCTTATCCACTAACCATAAATTACTCATAGGGCACGAAATAAACTCATGTCTTTGTTCTACTAGGATAACGTCAGCATTTGGTGAAAATATCTTCGTGTATTTTGCAACTGATAGTCCAGACCAACCACCACCAACAACAACTACACGTTGTTTTGTAGTGTCTGGAAGTGGTGCTTTAAAACTTGTTGCTGGTTTCGAACAATTATGGACGGGAGCTGGTGTGTCAGAATTTGCACATCCAGTGATAGCTGTTGATGCTACTGCTAAGCCAGAAAGCTTAATCGCATCTCTTCTTGAAATTGCCATATAAATACCTTGTATTAAATTTTAACAAGGTTAGCATTATTTGTCTTACTAATAGCTTATATATTTTTGTGATAAGTTATCTCTTGTCAATAAACTCTTTTCCAGACTTTATAGCGTTACTAAGTGCTACTTTTGCTACACCCCAAGCCTGTATTCCCATCTCTTTTGCTTCTTTTGCTTTTGGAGATTTGAGCGCTTTTTCAGTTCTTTTTACAGCAATTTTTGCAAAGCTTGAAAATCTTTCTTTCATAGCTTCTGCTGTTTCTTTTGAGATATGTACTAACTCTTCTAGGTCATAGTGCATTGATTGGTTAAGTTCTATTAAAAGTTTTCGAGTAGATTCTGAACTTTCATTTGCTTGAATCTGAACTATTTGAAGGAAAAGTGTATCTGATTGATTTAAATCTTCCATGATAGTGTCGTAGTCTTCTATAAGTATATGTTTAGCTTCAATAGGGGTATACATGATACGCTGTTTAAATCTATCTATTGCGTGAGTAAGTCCAGCTCTCATACCTTT
>JALSLR010000054.1 GCA_026988245.1 Sulfurimonas sp. | reverse complement strand
GCTTAGTGAAACCTTAATCTCTTTTGGTTCAATTATTTTTTTTTCTTTGACTTCAAAGTTTTCTTTTAACTTTTTTGGTCGTAAAAGTTTTGATTTCCCCTTGTCTTCAATCTCTTTGAGAGTTGAAAGTATCGCATCTTCTAATTCCATTTATTACCACCTAGTAACCATCTTTCAAATTCATTTAACTCTATTTGCGACTCCATTTTAACAAAAAAATCTTTCATTTGCTCATTGACTCCTCTAAAATCTTTTCTCATTCCAGAGAGTCTTTTTATAGCTATCTTAGCATCGCTGTTGTCTGGAGTTTTTTCTAAAATATCTTTATAGATCTGTAAAGCTTCTTCTTTGAGGCCTTGAAGTTCGTAAATACTTGCTAGAGTTAAGGTTTGCATCTTATTTTGTCGTATAATTCGCTATTATTGAGCCCATCTCACTAGTAGAACAAACTTCTTTAGCATCAAACTGCGCTAAGTCTTGAGTTCTATAACCCTCTTTTAATGCTCTTTTTATAGCATTATCAATTTTATTAGCAGCTTCTTTCTCCCCTAGTGCATAGCGAAGCATCATTGATGCAGAAGATATAGTTGCTATAGGGTTTGCAATACCCTGTCCTGCTATATCTGGTGCTGAACCATGGATAGGTTCATAAACACCTATTTTTTCACCTACTGAAGCAGATGGAAGAAGACCAATAGAACCACATAGCATAGAAGCTTCATCACTCAAGATATCACCAAAAATATTTCCAGTCAGCATTACGTCAAATTGCTTCGGATTTAAAACAAGTTGCATAGCTGCATTATCAACATACATATGAGTCAGTTCAACATCTGGGTATTGCTCTGATATTTCTGTTACTACATCTCTCCAAAGTTGAGATACATCTAGTACGTTAGCTTTATCAATAGAAACAACTCTTTTATCTCTGGTTTGAGCAATCCTGAACGCTTGATGAGCTATACGAACAATCTCTTCGCGAGTATAGACCATAGTATTCCAGCCTTTGTCTTTCGTTCGTCCCTTTGGTTCACCAAAATAGATCCCTCCAATAAGTTCACGAACCACCATGATATCAACACCTTTAATAATCTCTGGCTTCAAAGAAGATGCATTAATGAGCTCCTCATAAACTACAGCAGGACGAAGATTAGCATATACACCCAACTCTTTTCTGAATCTTAATAGTCCACTTTCTGGTCTTAATTCCCGATCTAATGTATCCCATTTTTGGCCACCAATAGCACCAAAAAGCACAGCATCACTTGTTAAAGACTTTGTTATTGTTTCTTGTGGCAGAGGATTGCCGGTAATGTCATAAGCGATTCCCCCCATAAGAAGTTCTTCATACTCAAAGTGAAGTTCACAAGCAGAAGCTACTGCGTCAAGTACTTTAGTCGCTTCATCAATAATCTCTGGACCAATACCATCACCTTTAATTAGTGCTATTTTATATGATTTCATTATTTACCTTTTATTTCATTCGCAGCAAAGTTCATTAAACCACCTGCATCTATTAGTTCTTGCATAAACGCTGGAATAGGCGTAAAATTATATGTTTTATTTGTTGTGTTATTAGTTACTGTACCTTCATTCATATCTACAGTAACTTCATCATTCTCACTTATTTCAGCACTTTCTTGAAGCTCAAAGATAGGAAGCCCCATATTGAATGCGTTTCTATAAAAAATTCTTGCAAAAGTAGGAGCGATAATAGCAGCTACCCCAGCAGCCTTTAGAGCAATGGGAGCATGTTCACGAGAACTTCCACAACCAAAATTATCCCCAGCAACAATAATATCCCCAACACTCATCTTAGTAACAAATTCAGGGTCAGCATCTTCCATGACATGTTTTGCTAATTCTTCAGCAACAGAAGTATTGAGGTAACGAGCAGCAATAATTAAATCAGTGTCGATATCTTTACCAAATCTCCAAACTTTCCCATTTATATTTGCTTTTTGCATATAAAATCCTAAATATATATTTTTGGGATTATATCTAAAAAGCTATTTGAAGTCGATAAATAGTAAGTATTTTGAATCAAGAAAGTCGAAAATTAGCTATGATATTAGATAGTATCACAGCTAGTCATAAGCTATATTATCTTTTTAGATTATTTGTTGTTTGTAGCATCTCATCACTCGTAGTAATTACTTTTGAATTCGAATCGTATGCACGTTGTCCCGTAATAAGGTCTGTAAGCTCAACTACAAGCTCAACATTACTCAGTTCAACAAAACCTTGTCTTATAGTACCTAATCCATCTTGTCCAGCTACACCATCAACAGGCTGTCCAGAGCTATCTGTCTCTATGTACAGATTGTCTCCTAATGAGTGTAGACCTGCAGAGTTGATAAAGTTTGTTAAGCCCAACTGACCAATCTGTGTAGCCTGTGTTTGTCCAGGCGTTACAACTGTTACCGTACCATCAGTACCTATGCTTATGTTTGTAGCATCAGGTGGGACAACGATTTGTGGGATAATAGTATACCCATCACTATTGACCATAGTACCATTTTCATCAATTTTAAAAGCACCATTTCTTGAGTAAACTTCTGTACCATCTGGAAGTTCAAGCTTAAAGAAACCTCTTCCTGTGATAGCTACATCTAATTGATTATCAGTTTGCTTCAAACTACCCTCAGAAAATATTTTATTTACAGCCGTAGGACGAGAACCAAGTCCAACTTCAATACCAGTAGGACTTTTTGTAACATCACTTGTTGCAGTTCCGGAATACTCCATTACGCTATACATAAGGTCTGCAAATTCCGCGCGTGATTTTTTAAACCCAATAGTATTCACATTGGCTATATTATTGGCAGTTGTATCAATTTGTGTCTGCATACCCAACATTCCTGTTGAGGCAGTATAGAGTGATTGCATCATTTTATTATCCTTTTAAGTTATTTATTATTAGCTATTTTATTTATAGCGTCGCCATTCATATCATCCATCTGTACTTGCATCGCTTTTTGATACATGCCTACAAGACGATTTGTTTCTATCATCTGAGTCATCATCTTTACTGCATTTACATTACTTTTTTCAATAAAACCTTGTTGTACAGCTCCACTCTCATCAATAGGCTTAAGTGTTGCAACTGATGGATACTCATAAAGATTATCACCAACTTTTTTGAGTTTTGATAAGTTGTCGGGATTTGCTATTAGTAGCTTGTCTTTTTGAACTTGTGTAAGTGCTCCAGGGACATTGGTATATATTTGACCATTTTTATCAACCTCAATGATACTATCTTCTTCAGCAAAGGTTATTTTTCCGCCTGACTCAAAGTAATCACTTGGTAAAACTGCATAACCCTCTTTTGTCACAAGATTGCCTTCATCATCTTTCGTGAAAGAACCATCCCTTGTAAGTCTGACTCCTTGAGGTGTTTGCACTGCAAAAAATAAGCCATCGCGAGAGAGTGCAAAATCCAAGGTATTTGAAGTATTTTGCATACCACCTAAAGAATAGTCTGTATACTCATCTACAATCTGAGGTGCCTTAGTAAGTGTACGGTTTAAAAACTGCGCCGCCTCTTTTGTTTGATTTGGATTTTCAAGTTCATCTCTAGCTTCTTGGTAGATTCGCATGAAATCTCCAACAACTAAATCATCTTGCTTAAACCCATTTGTATTCACATTGGCAAGATTATTGGCTATGTTGTCGAGTCGATTAAACTGAACCACCATTCCTGCGGCCGAATTATAATAACCTGTTTGCATAAAGTCCCTTTATGTAGTGAAAGTTTGCTTGATGAACATCTCTACATCCATGTAAAAGTGATCACAATCGAAAAAAACTTCCTCTAATTGCATTGATTTTTAGTAAAAAAGCAACTTTTGTTCCAATTGTACTTTTTTGAGTTTAAGTAAAAATTAAAACTATTTCGGTATAATCCTATCTTTTAAAAAACTTAAAATATCAAGGGCATATTGCAATATGACAGCAAAAGAACTCAACAAAGCTATCGACACTTTCTTTAGTGATCACAAATCAAAAGATTGTGCAACCTATGAGTCTCTAATTGAACTTTTTGAAAAACAGCCAACAGCTGCACAAGCAAAAAATATATTTAAATTAGCAACTAAACATAAAACATGTCTCTATACCTCTTCTGAACATGCAAAAAAACTAAACGATAAAGAAGCAGAAGCAAGAAGAAGCGCTCAAAGAAAAATGCTTGAAAGTAATGATGTAGACAAATTTGACATCCTCAAAGAGCACGAACTCCTAGAGTGGTCAAGATCTGACTCACCTGTACGAATGTATCTTCGCGAGATGGGTCAAATTCCACTACTTACAAAAGAAGAAGAGATAGAGATATCTAAAAAAATTGAAAATGGTGAAAGTATTATTATTGATGCAATATGTTCGGTTCCATACCTCATAGAATTTATTTTAGACTACAGAGAACCTCTCATAAACCGAGAAAGAAGAGTAAAAGAACTTTTTAGAAGCTTTGAAGATGAAAAAGAAGATACTGATGACTCTACTGATGATACTTCTTCGGATGACAATGCGATAGAAAAAACTTTAACTGCTAAAGATAAAACAAGAGTAGAAAAAGTAACAATTAGTTTCAAAGCACTAGAAAAAGCTAAAAAAGACTGGGCTAAATTCAACCTAAAGACTCCTGAAAATATGGACGGAAACCTGAGTGAAGAGATTGTTATGTTCTTTTTAGGCTCTACTTTTAAGAAACATACGCTTAAAGAAAAGCTTTTAGAACTTGGTCCAACTTCAAAACTTATTAACGAATTGGTAAAGTCGATGGAAACAGCTCTTAAAAGTGATGATGGGTACGACAAAGAATTAAAACGCCTTGAATACAAACTTCCACTTTTCAATGCTACGTTAAAAGCAAATCACAAAGTACTTGTAGAAAAAATCTGTTCTTTAACCAAAGAAGATATTATTAATATGGTTCCAGAGGCTACTATGGTTTCAACATATATGGAGATTAAAAAGCTTGTTCAAACAAAAGAAGCTAGTAAAAACAGTTTTGATATGGAACCAGAAAAATTAGCTGATATTTTAGAGCAAATTAAACGTGGTAAAAATATTTCTGAAATTTCTAAGACTAAAATGGCAAAATCTAACCTTAGACTGGTTGTATCTATTGCCAAACGTTACACTAACCGCGGACTACCTTTCCTTGACCTTATTCAAGAAGGAAACATTGGTCTTATGAAAGCTGTTGATAAGTTTGAATACCAAAAAGGTTACAAGTTTTCAACCTATGCAACTTGGTGGATTCGTCAAGCAATCTCTCGTGCTATAGCAGATCAAGCAAGAACTATTCGTATACCTATTCATATGATAGAGACTATTAACCGTATCAACAAAATCATGCGCAAGCATCTCCAAGAGCATGGTAAAGAGCCAGATGTTGATACAATTGCAGAAGATGTTGGACTCAGCGTTGAAAAAGTTAAAAATGTTATCAAAATAACAAAAGAGCCTATCTCTCTTGAAGCTCCTATTGGGAGTGAAGAGGATGGTCGATTTGGTGACTTCATTGAAGACAAAACATCATTATCGCCTTCAGATGCGATACTTAAAGATGATTTAAAGGTGCAAATAGAGTCTGTGCTTGAGCAATTAAACGAACGTGAAAAAGCCGTTATCAAACTTCGTTTTGGAATTATGGATGATGAGAGCGATAGAACACTAGAAGAGATTGGAAAAGAACTAGCAGTTACTCGTGAGCGTGTACGTCAGATTGAATCAAGCGCTATAAAAAAACTTAAGCATCCTAAAGTTGGTCGTAAACTTAAAAATTACATAGAGGAGTAAAAAGAACTGTGACATTTGAGCAACAGTGGATAGAGTATGATTATAATCCTTATATCCTTTTTACCTCAGAGGGCAAAGTCCTTTCTTTGAACTCTGAAGCACAGTTTCTTTTAAGTTCTTTTAATGCTAAAGAGATATTTGAACTAGCTACTACTTATGCTAGTATTAGTTTTGGTTTTAAAACTACTTTTATTGACTTGGAATTTGGTCGTTATAAATTTTTTGGGGTAACTGTAGGCTATGAAAATGAAGATGAAATAGGCATAAAACTTTATCAAACACCATCATTTAAACTTTCACAAAAGTGTCCAACTGGAGAACTTGTAAATATCTATACACTTGTTGATCTCTGCATATCTACTAACTCCATAAACTCTACAGCAAACTTTGTAAAAGAATTTGATCCTACAATTCCAGAAATTATTGTTGACTCTAATGAGTTTATAAAAATACTCAATAAAATTTATGCATGTTATATAAATAATGAGTATATTTATACAAAAATATACTATAGAGTTGGTGAACATGTGAAATTTGACAATAAAAAGTATTCCTTATTTGCTATTGAAATAGCAGGGGAAACAAAAGATAAGCAACGAGAGACAGAATTACATACTATGACAAAAAATAGCGATATGTTTATAGATATACAAAGCAAAATTACTATAAACTTACCAATGATAATCTCCTAATAAGGTTCTTGTTCGTGAAGACAACACATCTATTTATACTATTAAATTTACTACTTTGGACTACATTCAACCTTTTTGCTGCTCAAAAACCAGTAGCAAGTATGAAATCTAACTCCCAAATCAACTACTTTGAAACACCTTCTCAAACAGATTCTATATCCGGAATGTTTCAAGAAGGAATGTTTTATGGAAGACTTCGCTCAAATACTTTTTATTTTTGGTGGAATAAAGAAGATACCGCACATGATATACATCTTTTTACTGGTGTAGGTGGTTCCTTAGTCTATAAAAGTGCTTCACTTAATGGTTTTGATTTTGGAGGAGCGCTTTATTACTCTTACGCTGCTTTGGAAACTAAAGATGATCAACTGCTAGGATACAAAGCAGGAAAAGATGTTTTTAGTCGTTATAACTTTATAAACGCAGGTTCTAAAAATATGGCTGTTCTAGGTCAAATGTATATGCGCTATAAACCAACACAAAAAAGTAAGCTTATTATGGGTCGTCAAATTGTAGAAAGTTTTTACACAAAGTCAAACGACACAAAAATGATTCCTAATACATTTGATGGAGTAGTCCTTGATACTCAAGATATAGACTCTACATCTGTTAAAATAGCTTATTTAGCGAAGCAAAAACTACGAGACCACATAGAGAACCATTCTGTCTTAATGGTCGGGGATGCTAACTCCTCTTCAAGCCGAGAGCCACAATGGAGTGAAAATGATGATTCTGCAATGCATAAAGGTTTAACTTATACTGCACTTAAAAATTTAAATAAAGACACAGAAGCGCCACTTATTATAGGGGATATTAAAAATAAAAGCGTTCAAAACCTTTCTTTAAACTCTTCCTTTTATTCTGTACCAAAACTTATATCTCAAGTTATGGCTGAAATAAATTATAAAATAAACTTTGATGGCCTTAGCATCACACCAGGGATAAGATACATTAAACAGTTTGATAATGGAGCTGGTGCAGTTGGAGGGGCTTCCTTAAAAGGGGATGTAAGCGCTAATGATGCTAAAGGCTACAAAAACCCAACATCTTTAAATTCTCAGATGATTGCCGCAAGAATAGTTGCTAGGTTTGATAAATATAAAATCAATCTAGCCTATACGAATATCTTAGACGAAGCTGATTTAGTAACACCTTGGCGAGGTTTTCCAACCTCAGGCTATACGAGAAGTATGGCTCGATACAACTGGAGAGCTAATACAAAATCTTACAGACTAGAGGTTGTAAGAAACACGAGTCTAGTAGGTCTTTACAACGATATATACATACAAGCTTCTGTGATGTATCAAGATGATGATATAAACAAATATGAGGGAATAGACACAGATTCAATCTACTATTATATAGGTTTTATGCAAAACATTGAGTTCATGGACAATGCACAATGGAGATTTAGATTTGGGCATCAAAACTTTGCTAAACTTTCAGATATAAATAATATAGATACTCGTTTTGAATTAAATTACTTTTTTTAAGGAAAATAGATGCTAAAAAGAATTATATTTATATACTGCATATTAACCAATTATCTAATTGCATCTGATATTATCGTCGCCGTTGCAAGTAACGTGAGTTATGCAATTGATGATCTTGAAAAAGAATTTAATAAGCTTCACCCAGAGATAAATATAAAATTTATTTTAGGCAGTAGTGGAAAGTTAAGCGCACAAATAGTACATGGTGCGCCCTATCAACTTTTCATGTCTGCTAATATGAAACTTCCAAAAGCACTCTATGACAGAGGATTAACAACCGCTAAGCCTGTTGTTTATGCACAAGGGATGCTTTGCTATCTAAGTAACACACAACAAGATTTTTCACAAGGGATAAGATTGCTTTTAGATGAAGATATAAAAACAATAGCTATAGCAAACCCAAAAACGGCACCCTACGGAGAGGCTACTTTAGAAGCTATTTTATCCGCTGGTATCTACAATAAAATTAAGCATAAACTAGTATATGCTGAATCAATCTCCCAAACACTTTCTTACACAATAAATGCTACTGATATTGGATTTATAGCCAAGTCTTTACTTTACTCCCCTAAAATGCTTCACTACAAAAAAGGGATACACTACCTTGATGTTGACATAAAACTATACAGACCTATAAACCAAGGAATAGTATTGCTAAAGCAGGCACAAGCAAACAGTGATGCAAAAGCATTCTATCTTTTCATGCAAAGTAAAAAAGCAAAACAAATTCTTACAAGCTATGGGTACTTAGCTTCATGAGTTACATCACAGCTAAGGTAACACACATAGATACTTTTGAAAATATAAATATAGTTCAGTTCATCTCCAATGAACATAGTTTGTCTATGATGAGTTTAAGTGTTAGTGATAAAATCAACTTGGGCACAAAAGTAAGACTTGCAGTGAAACCAACACATATTGCCATTGCAAAAAACATCACAGGAAGCTTGAGCTACTCAAACCAATTAGATTCAACCATCACAGATATACAAAATGGAAAGCTCCTGAGTTCCGTAATGCTTAAGTGCAATGATATAGACTTTGAATCAATCATTACGCTTAATTCTTCGATTAGAATGAATTTAAAAGTTGGAGACAATGTTATAGCTCTCATTAAAGCAAGCGACCTCTCTATAGATGAGATTATAGATGTTTGACACTCTGCTTAGTATGAACTACGAACCTTTTTTTCTTTCGTTTAAATTAGCTAGTATCACTACGTTTATATTGTTTGTTCTAAGCATACCTTTGGCGTGGTTCTTGTCTCAAACCTCTTCAAAATCAAAGCCTATGCTTGAAGCATTGACTGCATTACCGATAGTGCTTCCCCCTTCTGTAATAGGATTTTATATACTTATAGCGCTTTCACAAAATTCACCTATAGGTTCTTTTTTTGAAAACACCTTCGGAATAAAATTAGTTTTCAACTTTACCTCCTTGGTGATAGCAAGTTGTTTTTATTCACTACCCTTCATGGTGCAGCCTTTACAGGCTGGTTTTGAAAATATCAATAAAAACATACTTGAAGCTAGTTATATTGGAGGGAAAAGCAGATTTGAGACTCTTTTTAAAGTTGCCCTACCTAACATTAAACCAGCTATACTTACTGCAATAGTCGTCACTTTCGCACATACGGTTGGCGAGTTTGGTGTAGTTTTAATGGTTGGAGGAAGTATACCTGGAGAAACAAAGGTAGCTTCAGTAGCAATATATGAAATGGTTGAGATAATGGATTACTCTTTGGCACATCGATACAGTGCCATTATGCTTACAATGAGCTTCTTAGTTCTCTTAAGTGTTTATATTTTTAATGCTAAGCATAAAAATAAGTTTGCAGGTATACATTAATGCTCAGCATAAACATCAATAAAACTCTTCATGGTTCAAGCGGAGAGATGGACTTAGACATAAACATTAAAATAAAAGAACATGATTTTGTAGCACTTACAGGTGAGAGTGGTAGTGGTAAAACAACACTATTAAGAACACTTGCTGGACTTGATGATGCTAAGGGAAAAATCCTTTTAGGTAATGATGTTTGGCTAGATAGTAAAATAAACCTAGCTGTACAAAAACGCCAAATTGGTTTTGTTTTTCAAGATTATGCGCTTTTTGAGAACATGAATGTTGAAGAAAACCTCTTGTTTATAAATAAAGATAAAGACTTAGCAAGCAAGCTTTTAAATATAACCGAACTCAGCGCATTAAAAAAAAGAGCCGTTACAACCTTAAGTGGAGGACAAAAACAAAGAATAAGCCTATGTAGGGCTCTTATGAATAGACCAAAACTTTTACTGATGGATGAACCACTTTCAGCACTTGATCCAAAGATGAGAGAAAAACTTCAAAATGAGATACTCATACTACACAAAGAGTTCAAAACAACTACTATCATGGTAAGTCATGATCCTAGTGAAATATACAAATTAAGTAACAGAGTGATTGTTTTAAATAAAGGTAAGGTTATCAACGACGGTTCACCAAAAGATGTACTACTAAAAACCACAGGTAGCGCAAAGTTTTCTTTTGAGGGGAAATTACTAGAGATAATAAAAGCCGATGTAATATATATAGCTGTCATCTCTATTGGTCAACAAATAGTTGAAGTAGCAGTGAGTCAAGAAGAGATGAAAAACTTAACCATAGGTAATACTGTAAACCTTAGTACAAAAGCTTTTACTCCAAATATTAAGTAAAAAGCTCTTTTGAACTTACATACGCTACAAATATTCCTATAAGCAGTGATGGCAGATATATACTGATATCTAACATATTATTATTTTTTAAAGCTATGAAGCCTAAAACTAAAAAAACATAAGGAACAAGACGGTACGCAGAAAATCCTGCTCCGCCGCCCTCTTTCATTGCACTTAAACTAAATGTTTTAATTTTTGCTCTTTCCTCTTTTACTATCTCTTTAAGGTCTAACTCTTCCACGGAGGTTTCATTTAGAGGCTTTTCATCATAAAGTTCATAAGGGTCATCAATACTATCCAGTGCATCTCTATCTCCTTCATAACTCTTCGTTTGGACTTTTGAGACTATCATCTTTTTATAGGCATAGAATGAACCCAACATAATGAAAAAACTGCTTAAAAATGCAACTTGTACATTTACATAAAAAGCACTTGATATAAAATATGTTGTAAATATAACCCCTTGAACTACAACAAGTATTTTAATAGTTTTTTTCACCATAATCCTCATCATCTTCGTCATCTTGAAGTTGCTTTTTTATTGCATATCGAGGTTCTTTTGCTAGATCTTGCATCTCTTTATATTGTTTAGAGTAGGCTTTATACACATTAAGTATAGCAGCAGCTACACCTATAAATATACCTATCCAAAGTGTCCATGGTTCCTCTGTCCATCTTTTAAGAAGCATACCTATCCCTACGCCCATAATAACAGCTACGACCATAGATATTCCTAAAGAAAGACTATCTGCCGCTTCTATAATAGGTTTTATGCGTGGCTTGTCGTTAGGCATTTGTAATCTTTGCAAATACTTTTGCACTTGCCTTTATAGTCTCTTCAATCATCTCATCCGTAGTAGCTGTGGAGATAAAACCTGTTTCATAAAGTGAGCAAGCAAAGTAAAAACCTTCTTGAAGCATCTCTTGATGAAACTTAGCAAATAATTCTGCATCTGTTTTACCAGCATCAGCAAAATTTTTCACCTCATTTTCATTAAAGAAAAAGCCAAACATACTTCCACGAGTCTCTACCTGCATAGGGATACCTACTTTTGTAGCTTCTGCTTTCATCCCCTCCACTAAACGAACTGCTCTTGCATTGAGTACTGACATAACTTTTGCATTTTGCTTGAGTTTACTAAGCGCTGCAAAGCCTGCTGCCATTGCGATAGGGTTTCCGCTAAGCGTACCTGCTTGGTATACTGGTCCCTCTGGGGAAAGCTTTGCCATAATCTCTTTTCTAGCACCAAAAGCACCTACTGGCATACCGCCACCGATAACCTTTCCAAGAGTCAAGATATCTGGCTTAACACCAACGATAGACTCAGCACCATTTATTGATGCACGAAAACCACTCATAACTTCATCAAATATG
This sequence comes from Sulfurimonas sp., assembly GCA_026988245.1. Taxonomy (GTDB): domain Bacteria; phylum Campylobacterota; class Campylobacteria; order Campylobacterales; family Sulfurimonadaceae; genus Sulfurimonas. The sequence goes on along the minus strand of JALSLR010000054.1, from coordinate 3,124 downwards.
AGCAAAGTTCCGTTAGCATCACAAAGTTTTCTCAACTCAAGTAAAAACTCTTTATCAGCAGGAACAAGCCCCATATTTCCAGCAATAGGCTCAATGATGATACAAGCGATATCTTTAGAATCTGCAAAGCATTTTTTAATACTCTCTATGTCATTATAAGTAGCAAGCAAGGTGTGCTTAGTAAAATCAGCTGGAACACCGGGACTTGAAGGATTTCCAAAAGTAGCAGCACCAGACCCAGCTTCTACCAGTAAAGAGTCACTATGCCCATGATAACATCCAACAAACTTAACTATATCATCACGTCCAGTAAATCCACGAGCAAGACGAATTGCGGACATAACAGCTTCCGTACCACTACTCACAAATCTAACCTTATCTATAGAATCAAACATAGATATAACTAACGATGCTAAGTCTGTTTCTACTTGAGTGGGTGCGCCAAAACTTAAACCATGTTTTACTGCCTTTAAGACAGCGGACTCTATAGTTTCATCTCTATGTCCAAAGATAAGTGGTCCCCATGACTGTACAAAATCAACATATTTATTACCATCTAGGTCAGTTAAGTAAGCCCCTTTAGCTTCTTTTATAAAAAGAGGTGAGCCCCCAACGCTTGCAAATGCACGAACAGGAGAGTTAACACCCCCTGGGATCAATTCTTGTGCTTCTTCAAATGCTTTTAGTGATGACTCTGTACTCATGTTTTACCTTTTATAATTTTTATGCAATTATATCTAAGAAATATTAATCTACATTGGCTATAATTTTCAAAAAATATATAAAACGGATATTATGAATCGTTCCACTTTTGCTTTATTTGTAGCCTTACTTATCCACTTGCTCTTTTTACTTGTGTTTTGGATTCTTGGCATCATGGATATTGATCTAAAAAAAACACCACCAAAAGAAAACAAAATCAAAATATCTCTCAAAGAGATGCCAAAAAAGTATAAGAAATCTGGTACATCAAAGAAAAAAATAAAGCAAGACCCTCGCATAGCTCCACCTATGCCAAAAGGAAAACAGCTCAAAAAACTTTCTAAAAAAACACCTGTCAAGTTTAAGCCAAAACAAAATCCTATCACTCCAAAACTAAACAAACCTAAGATTACACAAGCACAACCACAACCGAAGCCAAAAATAGAGCCTTTGCCACCTCAAAAACCCTATATTCCACTTTTTAATGACACCAACAAAACAAAAATAACAAAAAAGAAGAAAAAAGAAAAGTGGTCACTGGCAAGCGCACTCTCCGAAGACCACTCAGCGCTAGAAAAAAAAGAAGTCAAAAAAACTCTCCAAAATGGTAGTCAGATAAATTCAGATGTTAAAGAACTCTATGGCGATGAATTTGGCAAACTTAGCGAAGGTCAACAGAAATATATACTTGACAACCAAGAGATTATGAGAAGAATAACGCAACAAGTTTTAACTCGAGTAGCTCGAGTTAATCTCCCTAGAGATTTAAATGTGAATCGCTCTAACGTTATAGAGTTTTATCTTCATCCAAATGGAGATATGACTGATTTTAAGTTCCTTGAAAAAAGCGGATACTACGTCCTTGACGATACAACAAAGGAGACTATTGAATATGCTTACAGCCGTTATCCTCGACCAACTGAAAAAACCTTAATACGATACAACGTTTATTATAATTTAGCTAGATACTAAAAAACTCTATATCTCTACCATCACTACTGTCATTTTAAGTCATTTTTTTAACACTTTTTAGTACAATCTGCGAAACAAAGGAATCTGAATGAAATATAACAAATATAATCTTCTGTTGCTGTCTAGTCTTCTTCTCTTGAGTGCCTGTTCAGAAAATAAACAAACTCAAAAACAAGTAAAAATACAACCTTTAAAAGTCAAAACAATTACTGTAAAAAAAGAAGCTGTCCCTATCTGGAAACAATACACCGGTACTACAAAAGCAAGTTCAGACCAAGAAGTAAGAGCTAGAGTTTCAGGTATATTAAAAAGAATTTATTTTAAAGATGGTGCTTATGTAAAAAAAGGTCAAAAACTTTTTATGATTGACCAAGCAGAATACATTGCAGTAAGAGATGCCGCTCGTGCAAAAAAAGCACAAGACGTAGCTTCACTAGACTTAGCTGAAGCTGATGTTAAAAGATACGAACCACTTGTAAAAGAGGGTTTAGCGCCAAGAGCTACACTGGAGCAGTATCAAGCACAGCGTGCTGGGCTCAAAGCCGCAATAGCTGGAGATATAGCAGAAATAAAAAGAGCGCAATTGCAACTAGGTTACACCATGGTTCGCGCGCCTATAAGCGGTGCAGCTAGTGCTAGAAATGTAGATATTGGTAACCTTGTGGGTCAAGGTGAATCTACTTTACTTACTACCATCGTAAAAACTGACCCTATATATACATATTTTTCTCCCTCACAAAAAGATGTAAGAATGTTTCAAAAGTACCGTGACACAGATAAGCCTTACGCGTTTATAACAGTACCAGGAAGCATTGACGAGATTAGACTTGATGGATTTGTCGATTTTTCAAACAACACAGTTGACCCACTTACTTCAACAATAACTATGAGAGCTATAATAGAAAACAAACAAGCTAAAGTTTTACCTGGAACCTTTGTTTATCTTAATCTTTTTATAAATGACAAATACAAGTTCTTAATGATACCACCTGAGGTTATTTTTAATGACCAACTTGGTTCTTATGTTTACATAGCTGATGAAAACAGCAAGATAAAAAGAGTTGATATTACTACAGATTATTCAAACAGGCTTTATGTCAGTGTAAGCAGTGGTTTAAAAGATGGTGACAAACTCATTGTATCTGCACTTGTTAAACTAAAAGCTGGTCGTGATGTTGAAACGACTGATGTAACTCAAACAGAGGGCATTATGGCAGTATTAAAACAAAATAACCTTATACCAGAAAAAAGATAAATTATGTTTTCAGTAACTTTTATTAAAAGACCTATTTTAGCTATGGTTATCTCTTTGATAATCATTGTTGGTGGATTTGTTTCTATTTTTGTATTACCTGTTGCGGAGTATCCTGATGTTGCGCCTCCTAGTGTTAGCATTTCAGCTACATACACTGGAGCAAATGCATTTGTTGTTGAAGATACAGTGACTCGT
>JALSLR010000053.1 GCA_026988245.1 Sulfurimonas sp. | reverse complement strand
TGTAACTGGATGTGGGCATTTTGGTGTAGAAAACATTACAAAAGTTGCTCGTGAAGTGATAGGAAAAGATATAGAGTGTGTTATGGGTGGTTTTCATCTGCTTCGTAGTGATGAAGAGAAGATTTTACAGACTATAGAGGCTCTTAAAAATATGGGCGTACAATGTGCCAAGCCGACACACTGTACAGGAGATAAAGCTATCTTGCTCTTTAAGAATAAATTTCAATAACTCGGAATTAATCCCTAAGATCACTTATTCTTTTAAGAAGATACTCTAATTCCACTCTTTTTTCAAGTTTCTCTTCAACTTTTTCTTCTATAAAATCAACCACAAGTTTGTGAAGTTTTACTTTATCTAGTTTATTGATATTGGTAATACCTCCTGGATTTAATACATTTACTTCAAGAATTTTATCTCCTATCATATCAAGCCCTACAAAATACAATCCATCTGCTAAAAGTTTCGTACCAATTTTTCTGCATATTTTCTTTTGACTCTCTGTCATAGTGTATTTATGGGCTGTTCCACCTTGTTGAATATTGGCTCTTATCTCACCTGATGCAGGTTTTCTGTTGTATGCACCAATAAATTTACCATTAAGCATAATAACTCTAACATCACCTTCATCTGCACCTTCAATAAACTCTTGCAAAATTACATAATTATCACCTGTGTCATCAATATAGAAATCTAGGAGTGAGTTTATATTTTCTTTTGCATTTTTTTCTAAAACAATAACACCTCGACCACCTGAACCATCAAGAGGTTTTAAAATCATTTTTTCAGCTTCTGATTCATCTATCGTTCTATTTATAAATTTTTTGCTCCCTGAAACATGTGTAATAGGTAAAAATTTATTGTTTGGATCATGAAAAGTTGTTGTATAAAGTTTATTATTAGCTTTTCTAATGCCATCTACATCATTGATAATCAGCACATCATCTTTTATGGCATCTAAAAAATTAAATACTATTGGGTTAATGGGTGGATCCTTTCGTATCATGAGACAATCAAAAGCATGAAGTTGTATGAATTGTTTTTCAAATGTAACTTTTTTGTAAAAAGAAGTAATGTTTTCTGGAATTTTTTCCATTTTATTTATAGTTTGAACAAAACCATGAACTATATTATTTCTTACAGTTAAATTATTTGTGTACATTATGGAAATTTTGTAATTTCTTCTGAGACATTCTTGAATAATTGTTAGTGTTGAACTTTTTGTTGGTTCTATTGCTTCCCAACTAGCTATAATGAAACCTATATGCATTTTGACTCCTCTTTGTATGATAGTATTTTACCCAAAGTAAACTTGAAAATTTACTTTTTTAAAATCTTTTTAGCCTGAAAAAGCTCACGTAAACAACTGCGTTTAAAAGAGACAAGGGGCACCTCCTTTTTGTATGCTTCGTAGGCATCTACAAATTTACGCTTCACTTCCATCTCCTCAAAAACTAGCACCATAAAAATTATGAAAAGCATCTCAAGTGGGGCAATGATGGTGATGAAAGTTGGACTTCCAAGCAACAGTGCCCAGCCAAGAGGTAGGAGGGTAAGCCCAAAGAGCATGGGGTGACGCATACAGCTGTAAATACCACTAGTAACAAGTTGGTTAGTCTCTAGTCGTGGAATGTCGCCGACTCTTCCTTTTGCGAGTTCTCGTCCACCGTTTGCAGCCGCTCTAAAGGCAAGAGTGATGATGATTATGCCAAGTATGGCAGAAATGATGTGAAAGAGATAGCTTTGAAAAAGGGGAGAATTTTTATCTGCATTTATAGCAACAACGGCTCCACCCATAAGCATAACTACCCATAAAAGTATTCGTATGACAACTGAGGTTGAGGTGTTTGGAGTATTGTGAGTATAGTTTGTAAATATCATGTGATATAGTACATCTCTTTCAGCAAATCAGTAGATAATGAGAGGCTTTAAGCTTCTGAAATTGGGGTTATTTACGGAGAGATACTTAACGTTGACTTAACATATTGGGGATATACTTGCTTTTAAATAAACAGTAGGAGAAAAGATATGGAATATCCAGAATATTTTAACAGTATTGAGTCTATTCGTCTTTATGATGATTTAAGCCAATTTTTAGGTGTCAATAAGGATGGTCTTGTAGAGATTAGTTACTTAGATATAGTCAAAACAGCAGGGCATAGTTGTGCTACCGTGGCAGGAGCATATATAGTTGCACTCAAAGGTTTAGAAGCTC
>JALSLR010000052.1 GCA_026988245.1 Sulfurimonas sp. | reverse complement strand
AATTCTCTCGTTTTGGAAAAAGTTACACCTGATAGGTGAAAGTTTTAAGTGTGACTTTTTCGCTTTAAAGTACCTAATTATAGAGCAATCAAGCTTGTTGTCTAATTTGGTATGGAATCATTGGGGTAATATAAATGTCAGATATGTAAATACGCGCACACTTGGCCACCCGTACGCATCAACACTTGGGACTATTTCTGATATTTACCAAGGACATGTCTAACATAAATTTTACTCGTTCCCAAGCCACCTCTATATGAAAAACTAGTTGGAAACTTAAGCGGTTCATTTTCAAGAAGAATAAATATTAAACATAGAATAGTTTATGAAGTTATTGAAAATGAGAAGCTTGTAAGGATATCTAGAATGTGGACTCATTACGGAGCATAAATTAAGCCACATACCTCTTAAACTTTAAAATACTCGCTAGCGAGAAAAAAAGTATAAATCCAACAAGGGCTAGATAGTCTAAGCTCAAGTCCACAAGCAGAGTCTCTTTGATGAGCAGTCCGCGTATTATCTCGTTAAAATAGGTCAAAGGGAAGATGTAGGCTATGGGTTTTATGAAGCTAGGCATCGCCTCAACTGGAAATATCATCCCAGAGAGTAAAATAGAGGGGATGATGATAAATATAGCGATAAACATCGCTTGTTGCTGAGTTTGCGAGATGACTGAGATGAAAAGTCCTAGCGCAATCATCGCTCCTACATAAACGATGCTAAGCAAAACAAGGGCAAAAGCTGAACTGAGCGGGACAGGCAGACCAAACAAAAAATATCCCAAAGCTAAGATAAAATAAAACTCAAACAGTCCAATAATACTATAAGGTAAAATCTTTGCAATGATGAGCTGTGTTTTAGAGATGGGGGCGACTAAAAGTTGTTCAAGAGTGTTTGACTCCTTCTCCCTCACCATCGAGATACCTGCTAAGATGAGTGCTATTTGCATGATAAGCACACCAACAATCGCAGGTAAAAAGAACCAAGTCTCTAACTCGTCTTCGTTAAAAAGCACCTGAGTATCTATGATGAATGGGTCCTCCGGTATCACAACATTTTCTGCGTCTTCATCTAAAAAGTACATATCATTTGTAACTTCGCTATCGTTAATCACACCAGAATTATTTTTCATGCTTATAGCGAGTGAGGGCATAGTCCCATCTACAAAAAACTGAATATGAGGCTGTTTGTTGTCGGTGAGTTCCTCTGTAAAAGTTTTTTGTATGAACATCCCAGCTCTTGCACGACCTGAACGAATCTCTTGAACTATCTGCTCTTGTGAAGAGACTTCATACAACTTAAAGTACCCATCTGACCAAAGATTTGTCTTTATGAGGTTAGAAAAAAACGACTTGTCCTCATCGACATATGCCATGTTCACATCTTTGGGTTCAAGTCTAAGTGCGTATCCAAAAAGTACTAGCATCATGATAGGCATAAATATCAAAAAACCTATAAGTCTAGGCTCACTTTTTAACTGCATAAACTCTTTTTTTGCTATGGTTTTGATGACACCCATTATGATTCTCCCTGCGTTAAGGCTATGAAAACATCTTCTAAGTTTGCCTGTGTAAGTTCAAGCACAAGCTCATCTTTGATATACTCAGACATCAATGATGCTAAGCGCACTTGCGTAAAATCTTTTTTGACGATGATGCGAAGTTCATCTCCAAACTGGTTCACAAGATGAACATCTTCACTCTTTTTAAGCACTTGTAACAACTCGTAGTCAAACTTTTGTGTGCATTTGTAGATGCTAAAATCATCAAGAGAGTTTTGAACTTCGTTCGGACTTCCTTGTGCAACTATGCGACCATGACTTAAAAAGGCTATCTTATTGCATCGCTGTGCCTCTTCCATGTAGTGTGTCGTTACAAACAAAGTCTTGCCCTCTTTGGAGAGTTCGTAGAAGATATCCCATAATGCTTTTCGTGTCACTGGGTCTATCCCCGCAGTTGGCTCGTCTAAGAAAATAACATCAGGATCATGAGAAAGCGAACAACAAAGACTTAGCCGTCTTTTATACCCACCGCTTAAACTCCCAGCCTTAGCATCACGAAACTCAAAGATTTGGTACTTTTTAAGAAGTAACTCTAGCTTAGCATCATCAACCTCGCCATAGAGTGAAGTGTAAAACTCTAAATTATCTAAGACAGTGAGTTCATCATACAAACCAAAATACTGTGCAACGTATCCAACCCTATGTTTAAGAGCATCTGAATTTTCGCTCAAGTCTAATCCTGCGATGCTAGCACTTCCACTTGTGATGCTCAGGAGGCTACACAACATTCTGATGGTTGTTGTTTTTCCAGCAGCATTTGGACCAAGAAGTCCAAAGATTTCACCCTTTGAAATCTGAAGACTTAGCTTGTCAACTACTGTTGTTTCTCTAAAGGCCTTACTAATTGAATCTAAAATTATCATCATCACTACTTTAGTTTTTTTTATTATACTCCAAGTATTCTTCAATATAATTAGATTATGAATTATCCAGATGAATGGACTCAAAAAGAGTACCTTACAAACAAAAAAAAGCTTGAAGCACAGGGTGTCAAAGTACTTTTAATCGACACGATATTGTCGCCAATTCGCAAAGCTGATACAGTTGTCTATAACCCACCTGAGTTAAAAAAAGAAAAAGCTAACACTGTTTTTGTATTTTACTGCGACAGCGGAAAAGCTACACTCAACAGACTCCAAGAGTACAAAGAGAGGTTTCCTAACAACCCCTGTATCTCACTTAAGGGTGGTCGTGGGTATTGGCGTGTCAATATGATGGTACTTGATGATGATAACTGATAAACACTATGATGCTTTCTTACTCGCACTTGATGAGGAGCGTTTTTATGATGCCCATGAGGTTCTTGAAGAGCTATGGTTCCCGCTACGTTTCAAAGAGTGTAGTGAGGTGAAACTCCTCAAGGGCTTTATCAATGCCTCTGTAAGCTTTGAACTTATGAAAAAAGCGAAAGTAAAACAAAGCAAGCAAGTTTGGAAGAACTATCTCAAGTACAGACAACTTCTTTTTAAGCAACACTATCCAAAACACAATATGTACTATAAAATATCACTTCACATAGACAAAATATACAAGCTTAATCATAGAAAATCTTGTATATACTTGTATGAAATTAACACTTAGGATTAACATGAAAAAGATTATATTGGCAACTATATCGCTCATAACTTTACTCCAAGCTGCACCTCTTGGAATCGTTACACATACAGAGTTTGGTTATGTTAGAAATCAAGGAAATACGGATGATTCAACCATGACATTTGATGGGAAATTTCAAAAAGATTGGGATAAACATCGTACTACAACAACCCTTACAGGTCAACTAGGTCGTGAAGATAACATTGCATCTAAAAATAGATGGTTGCTAGAGACTCAGTATGACTATAAATTTAGCGAATACTTTGCTTTTAATTACATTTTAGGTTACAAAAGAGATAAATTTACGAGTTTTGACTACCAACTCTATACTGGTCCTGGTGCCAAATACATAGCCCTACATTCTAAAACTCAAACGCTTAGCATCTCTTTCAATGGACTCTACGCACTTGATGCTAAAAGCGATATCTATTCAAGTGATGGCACAAATGACGGCATCATAGTAAAATATCCAGACTCACCTACTGCTGGTGATAGTAAAATTCCTGGCAGTGGAGTAGATGAGAACTACTATGGTTATAGATTTGGACTTGAGTACTCACTCCAAGTGGTAACAAATTTAAAATTTATTCAAGAATTTAAATACAGAAACAGTTTTGAAGATACACAAAATTATTTTCTATATTCTAAAAGTGGACTGAGTTCAAAAATCTCTGACAATCTCTCTGCTGGTATAAGCTACTCTTACGACTATGTCAATACGCCAGAAGCAGGTGATGAAAATTATGACAGTGTACTCACAGCAAACTTAATCATCGACTACTAGCAAACCTATTTATACTATAAAATGAAACTAAGGCTATAAAACTAGCACTTAAAAACAACATGCTTGGATAATACTCATAAACATAACCAGAGTAAAGGGCGCCTACAAAGGCACCAGCTCCGTAAGTTATGCCTGAGAACATCTGTTGTGCTAAACTCTTATGCTTATAAAGAACAAACAAGTAGCTAATAGAAGCTGAATGAAAGAGTGCAAAGCTAAGGGCATGAAGGCTTTGGGAGAAAAACAACAGCATCAAATTTTCTGGAAACAAAAAGACTAAAAACCACCTAATAGCTGTTACAAAAGTTGTAATTTGTAAAACTAAAAGTAAATTTTTACGTAAAAAACGCCCTTGAAAAAACAACATGAACACTTCTATGATGACACCAAAACTCCAGAGATATATAGTCATGTCAAGACTTAGCCCAGCGTCAGTTTCATAGATAGTAAAAAAGTTATAAAAGGGACCAAAACCAACCTGCATCAGAGTTAACCCAGCCCATAACTTCCAATCACGTAAAATATTTACATCATTTGTTTCTTTTGAGGTTTTATTGAGCACCTCTTTATGTCCTTGGACTATGATGTAGGCAGTTATAACTGTAAATATTGCCAATACTAAAAGATAGGTAAGTGCTACGCTAGGCACGCTTAAAAACTTTACCAATACTAGAGCTACAACTATAAAACCTACAGAGCCAAAAAGTCTTGTTTTACCGTAACGCTCTTTGCCTAAGGTATTTAAAGATATTAACTCAATGTATGGAAGAACCAATGATATACCGATGCCTATACCGATATTTGAAAAAAGTAACTTGTAGAAGTTATCTAATGAGAGATTAAAAGCCACAGCACTTACTAACATAATCATCAAGGCATAGTTGAAGCTTTTAACGTCGAGTTTTAAACCCTTTATGAAAAGAAACGGCACTATAAAACGTACAAGAGGAGCTGCTGCGAAAATGATGCCGATATCTACAGCACTATAACCACTCAGGCTTAAAACTTTTGGTAGGAAAATAATATATACGCCTATAAGTGCGAAGTAAAAAAAGTAAAAAAATGATAAGAGTATTTGCATGACGAAATTATACCCATAATTACAATTTTGTGAGAGAAAACTTTAGTTTTTATTAGGGCAAAAAACTGCTAAATAATCTATGCGATTGCTTAAGTTTGCATTAGCTTTGCATTTACAAACAGGCACTATAATTACCTTACTCAATTATGTTTCCCCTTTTTACATAAACGAGTAATATACTCCTAACAATTATTAACAAGCCAAGCTTTTTCCCCTTTTTTATTAGCTTGGCTATGTTACAATCACATATGACAAACATAATCTTAACAACTTTAAATTCAAGATACACCCATACCTCTTTAGCTCTAAGATACATCTATGCAAATATGAAAGAGCTTCAAACAACGACAAAAATCATAGAGTTTAGCATCAACGATGCCCTCCAAAGCATAGCAGAAAAACTTCTCATACAAAACCCTAGCATCATAGGTATAGGCACCTACATCTGGAACGCCTCTGAGGTGAGTGAACTTATACAGATACTAAAAAAAGTAAAGCCGGAAATCATCATTATTTTAGGTGGACCTGAAGTTTCTTATGAGCCTTTTCGAGTTGATTATTCTTTCGCTGATTTTATAGTTCAAGGGGAGGGAGATGTGGCTTTTTATGAGATTTGTAAATCAATACAAACAGATGATGCTAAGACTCGCATCATCAAGCAAACCGCACCAAACCTCAAAGAACTCAAACTTCCATATAAATATTATACAGATGATGACATCAAAAACCGTTACATCTATGTTGAAGTATCTCGCGGTTGCCCTTTTGAGTGTGAGTTTTGTCTCTCTTCCATGGATGAGAGAGTAAGAACATTTAATCTTGAAGAGGTCTTAGCAGAGTTTGAACTGCTTTGGCAACGAGGGGCACGTGCCTTTAAGTTTGTCGATAGAACTTTCAACATCAACATCAAAACTGCCAACAAAATTTTAGACTTTTTTCTGAGTAAAAATGAAACATATTTTGCTCATTTTGAGGTGATTCCAGACCATTTTCCTGCCTCACTCAAGGAGAAGATAAAACTCTTTTCTCATGGAGCCTTACAGCTTGAAATCGGCATTCAAACGCTCAACCTAGAAGTTGCACAAAACATCTCAAGAAACCTAAAATTAGACAAGATTAAAGAAAATATAACTTTTTTAGAAAATGATACAGATGCACATATCCATCTTGATTTGATAGTAGGTCTACCAGGGGAGTCCTTAGAGAGTTTTGGGGCAAATTTAGATGAACTAGTAAGCCTAAGCTCTTGTGAAATTCAAATAGGCATACTCAAAAAACTCTCAGGCACCGAGATAGACCGTCATGATATCAAACATGGCATGGTTTATAGTGACTTTCCTCCCTATGACATTCTCAAAAACAATCTTGTAAGTTTTAACGATATACAGATTATGAAACGCTTTGCAAGATTTTGGGATATTTTTTACAATAGTGGAAATTTCAAACAAAGTGTAGAACTTCTATGGATAGATGGGTGCATAGTCCAAAGTTCCTATAAAGAGTTTTATAAATTTGGTATTTGGATATATGAACAAACAGATTCTACCTATAAAATCTCCCTTCAAAGACAGGGTGAACTTCTCTTTAACTACCTTAGCATCAACAAAAACATCGATGCACAGCAAGTTGCAAGCATGATGCTGCACGACATGATGAAGCTCAAAGGCAGAGCTATCCCCTCTTACCTAAAGCCCTATGCAAATGATTTCTCCAATGATGCAAAACTAGGAACTTCTGGGTTTAATAAAAGACAAGTCTAGTTTTTGTATAATCTTGTATGATTTTAAGAGCTATACTTCTATTATTTTTATTGTTCAATGCTCTTTATGCAAAACCTTATGTAGATAAAGGCACCCTCAAAAAGATTACAAAAAAATATAAAATGTTTGCAAAAAAAAGATTTTATTACCTTCAAATCACCCTTGATGGTGTTAAGAATGGTACCGACATGGAAAAACTTCAAGCGGTCAACGAATTTTACAATGGCGTGAGGTACTCTCCAGATATTAAGGTTTATAAAAAAAAGGATTATTGGGCTACACCCTATGAATTTCTAGGCAAAGATGCTGGGGACTGCGAGGATTATGTCATAGCAAAATACTTTGCGCTTATCTACCTTGGTGTTGACTCTAAAAAGCTTTACTTTACCTATGTACGTTCGACTAAGTTTAAAGCACCTCATATGGTTCTGACTTATTTTAAAACGCCTCGAAGTGAGCCCCTTATTCTTGATAACAATAACCGCAGAATCTTTCCAGCCTCAAAACGAAAAGATTTGATTCCTATCTATAACTTCAATGGCGATTCTCTGTATAAAGCTGGTAAATCAGGGACAGGAAAAAAACTCAAAAAACAAAAAAGTCACAAAAAATGGGATCAACTTAAAGAAAATATGAAGAAAAAGAAAATATAAATATATTTAATGATAAACTATACCAATAAAAATTGCACTGGGAACTTCTATGACACTATTTAAACAAATTGCTATCATTTTATCAATATTTTTAATTATCATCTTATCTACTGTAATGGTTCTTAACTTCTCTTCAGCAAACGAATCAGTACAAAAAAGATTATTTGAAGATGCTAAAAATACGGCAAGTTCCCTCAGTCTTTCCCTAGGAAGCGCTAATGGTGATATAGCTATGATGTCTACTATGATCAATGCGAACTATGATAGTGGAAATTACCAGTTTATTTCACTTGTAGATGTTGATGGACTTATTTTATACAGACGAGATAGTGAGACAAAAAACCTTAATGTGCCAGATTGGTTTATCTCACTTTTAAATATCACTGCGCCAATAGCGAGTGCCAATGTTTCAGCAGGCTGGAGTCCGATAGGGCTACTCAATGTTCAAAGTGATGTGTCTTATGCTTATGAACAACTCTATACAATTCTCAATAACCTTCTCATAAGTTTTGCAATTTTAGCATTTATAGGTCTAATCGTTTTAAATCTTTTACTCCATGCTATCTTAAAACCACTTAAAAAGGTTCAACTTCAAGCTGAAGCAATTGCAAGAAATGAATTTATCATTCAAGAAAAAATCCCTTATACTAAAGAGTTTAAAGATGTAGTATTAGGTATGAACAACATGGTGCGTAAAGTTAAAGCGATGTTTGACAAGGGTAATGAAGAGCTAAAACGCCAAAAAGAGATGGAATACATAGACCCCTCTACCAAACTTAGAAACCGTAAATATCTTATAGATAAGCTTCCAGAGTACCTAAAAATAGATGCCGAGTCCAAAGGTGGTATCAACATAATGATCGCTTTTTCTGGTGTAATCGAAGCAAATGAAAAACTTGGTCATAGAGATGTTGATAAACTTTTTTTAACAATGGCTACTATTTTTAATACCTATTCTCTTAACTACAAAAATTCTATAGTTGCGCGTATGAATGGTACTGAATTTTCAATTTTACTTCCTGAGTGTTCAGATGAAGCTGGACTTAAAATTGCAGAGGGTATACATGAATCAGTAACTAAAGTGATTGCTGAACTTGATCTCTGTACTGAGGTCACTTTCATCTCTCTTGGACTTTATGAGTATAACTACACGCAAAATATAGCACAACTTCTCTCTCGCTCTGACAATGCCTTAGCCCAAGCGAAGTTTAGCCCTAGCAATATTTATCTAGAGCGTGCCGAGGATACAACTGAAGTTATGGGTAAAGATGCATGGCGTATGATAATCAACAAGGCAATTGCTAGAAATGGATTTAGTTTCATGTCTTACAAGGCAGTTGATGCTAAAACAAAAAAAGAGGTACATAATGCACTGAGTATATCTATGAATGTTGATAATGAAATCTACTATTTTGGTCAGTTCATGGCACCAGCTAACCAAGCAGGACTTGGCTCAAGCATATATACTAAAATCCTCGATATGATGTTTATGCAACCTGACATGAAGCTACAAAGCTCTACCTGTTCTTTGCGTCTTCCTTTTGACTTTTTAAACTCCAAGGACACCTATGAGCACATGAATGAGCTCTTTAATGCCCATGCACAAAAACTTCCATTCAAGCTTATCATCGAGATGCCAGATAAACTTGTACGCCAAAATTCAGAGAGTATGAAACTCTACAAAAAACTTCTTGATAAGCACAATATTGGACTTGCTATCTTTGAGTTCATAGGTGAAAGCACCGACTACCAATACCTCCAAGACCTTCGTCCTACTTACATTAAGGGTGAAAAAGATTATTTCTTAGGTCAAAGCGAGCAAGGATTAAGTGCACTTAAACTTATCACTGAGTCTATAGGGATAGATCTTATTGCTACAAGTGTTATGGATATGGAGACACTCCATGCTCTTCGAGAAAAAGATATAACTATAATCCAAGGTCGTGCTACTGAGATGCTTTAGAAGTAGCCTTGGTGACATCATACTGAGTAAACTTATTGAAGCGTATGATTTGGGCTAACTCTTGAGCATAAACATCCCTTTTTTCACTATACATTCTTAACTCTTTGACTAGCTCATAAACATTGACGCCTTGAGCATTTAGTTCGCGAAATTTAGCATATACCCTTTTTCTTGATATAGTTTTATAATATGCTTGAACACTCTCCTCAAGCGAGTTATATTTTTTTAACCATATCGTTTTTCCCTGCCGTTTTTGTTTCGCTGCAATGCGAGGACCCTTAGCATCATACGACCATACACCAAAAATGTTGTTAGCCTCACGGAAAAATCTACTCGTCCCCCAACCGCTCTCCATAGCTGCTTGAGCAAGGGTTATGCTAATAGGGTGAACATACCTAGCATTTTTTAGATTATCAGCGTATACTTTTTGAACAACTGGCAAAACTTTTGATAAAAAAATTTGCTTTTTTTCTTGAACTGTAATTGCAAATATATTAATAATAAAAACACTAAGTAAAAGTAAAATTATTTTTTTCATAAAGATGATTCTATCATATTAATATATTATTTTAAGTAAAAAGGGACTATACTTATTGATAGTTGGACATGCTAAATGTTCTCATAGTGATTACACAAAGGATTTAAAATGAAAAAGATTACGTTAATTAATTCAACCTTAGCTATAGCGTTAGCATCAACACTTTTTTTAGGTTGTTCTAACGATGACAGTTCTGCTGCAGCTGTTACATACGCAGCAACTGGAACCATAGTTGACCCTTATATAGTGGGTGCAGTTATGTGTGAAGACCTCAACACAAATGGCACTTGCGACACAGGGGAGCAAACTTCAACTGCTTCTGATGCTAATGGAGTATATAAGTTTACTTCAGCACTTACTGCAGGTTCAAATATCATCATCAAGACACAAGGTAAGCATGAAGGGGTAACTTATGACGTTAAACTCTCTAGTAAAGTTTCAAGCAGTTCTAGCGCGGGTACGACCTCTCCACTTACCACCTTAAACACAAGAGGTTTAACTGCTGATGAAGTAGCTGCTATTCTCAACCAAGCAGCAACTGATGCTAAAACTAGTGATGGCGCACTTAACTTAACTAGCTTTGTAGTAACTGGTGCAGATATTACTAGTGATCCACTAAGTGGTGATTTAATGGATAAATCTATTGCTCAAATAACAGATGCTGACCTTAGTAACATTCAAGCATCGATAGCTACCTATGCTCTCTTGAAAATCATGGAAGGTTCTTCTACATTAAGTGCTCTAAGTAGTTCTGCATTAGTTACAAGTGCGACTACTGGTGGAGAAGTCAATTTAATCGCAAGAGCAATACTTAAAGCTGTTTCAGACGGTTTAAATAAAACTTTACTTACAACTATAGGGGGACAAATTACAACAGCTAGAAGTAGCGCTGTTACAGCAGGTCTCCCTTCAGCAGTAGCAACGACTGTCATTCCTGATGTAACAGTTGGTCTCATTGTTAAGGTAGCCGTTAAAATTGCAGATAGACTTGCAAATATTGGCTACACTGCTTGTAATGCAAACAACGGAACTGATGCGGCAAAAGTTACGGATGCACTTACAGCAGTTAATGGAGAGGTTGCTACATTACTGACAAATAGTGTCAAAATGGGTAAAACACTTTATGGTGTTATCAATAGAGACAGCTTATCACCATATGCGACTACTATTACTGCTCTTGATGCCGATTTAGGGCTAGGAGTAACTTCCACTGCCACCACATTTAACTTTGGAGCAAGTGGAGCTATTCAATAGCTTTTAACAACGCCATAAATTTCAGCTCGTTTTACAACGAGCTGAGCATGAGGACTCATCGTTTTTCCCTCCCCCATTGTACCATTGAGATTTATGATGCTAAGGCTATTTTCTAAAATCTCCTTAGCATCATCTAGCTCCTCTTGTGTAACCTTGTAAAGTTCATGTAAAACATCTATCTGCGATGGATGGATGATGGTCTTAGAAAACAAACCTTCCTTTAAATCACGCTTCACATCACGTACAAACCCCTTAGTGCCATGAAAATAGGGGTACACGCCACCGCTTACCCCAAAACCACTAGTCTTAAAAATTGCCAAAAAACCACCTAAAATAGTATTTGTCACCGCAAAATCAAAAATACTATCTTCACAACTACGCTTCATACTAAGTTGTCTTAGCATATCTTCTAAACCAAATCTTACTAAGATTATTTGTTGTGTAAAAGTGAGAAGTTTATCTCTTAGCATCATAAGCTTTTGAGTATCAAAAAGCTCACTTCCTTCAATGCTTGGCATAAAACTAAACTGAGTATTTTTTAAAAGATGCAGATAGCTATCGGCATTATTTAGTGAGAATTTTGGCAAAATAAAACCATCTATTTTTTCTATAGTGTCATAGCTAAAAAATTCCTCTAAAACCTCAACATTCGCAGGACGAACAAAGACTAAAAGCTTAGTTTTTTTGTATACTCGAACTAATTTTTTAACGATACGCTTAGCATCATCTCGCCTAGCATCATCAACCCCATCTTCAGTATCTATAACGACACTTTTAAGGGTTGGGTACTTTACACCCTCTATGATGCTAAGAATATCTTTATGAGTAGCAGGGACAAAAAGGGTAGCTCCTAGTTCAGTATAGTCTATCTTAGTCATGTTTATCTATGCGAAACCATCCGGCAATGGAGTAGCGTTTTTTCTTTGTTGGAAGTACCTCATGTGGGAAATTTTCACTCATAAAAACAACAAGAGTATTTGCTTGAGGCTCTACCTTTGCCAAGAGATTATCCTTAGCATCATAGACTACTAACGCACCACCATCCTCATCTGTCCACTCTTCATTTAAAAAGTAGACAGTCGTAACTACACGATTTTTAAAATTTTTAAAACTGTCTAAGTGTTTCTCATAGAAGTTACCCTCATCATAGATGGCAAAATGACTCTCATAATAAGATAACCCTAAGTATAGTTCACGGTTAAGATGTTCACGCAATCCATCTGCGAAGTCTAAAAATTCAGACTGAGTCTTAGCATCATGCTCTAGCCACTGAATTTTATCACGTCTTCTTGTGGCATCTAAATGTAAGTCAGATTTACCGGAGATACCTGCAGGCTTGAAATTAGTTTCATTTTTTGCATAACTTTTGAGTGATGATGCTAAGGAAGGTTGGAGTGCATTTTGTATGATGATATAGCCGTCATCTACGAGTGCATCTGTGATTTTGGTGTAGAGGTTTGTTTGCATGGAGCCATTTTAGCGAAGAAGTAGACCCCCAGTCAAGCTGAGGGTGACGGAAACTCAAGCTGAGGGTGACGGAAACTCAAGCTGAGAGTGATGGAAACTCAAGCTGAGGGTGACGACAACTCAAGCTGAGGGTGACAGAAACTCAAGCCTAGGGTGACGGAATGTTTTACACACCCGTCATTCCGTGCTTGACACGGAATCTACTTACTAGATTGGTAATACGCGGATATTACTAGAAAGTTTCTCTTTAAGAGTTGATTCTATCGCATAAAGTGTACCAGTTGAACTTGATGAACAGCCATTACATGCACCTAAATAGCGAATATAAATGTCGACATTTTCTTCAGTAGTTTTGATATCGATAATCTCCATATCACCACCATCCATAACAAGAAATTGACGAATAGACTCATCTATGATGGCATCTACTGCTTTTATCTGCTGTACTAAAGTCATATCTTCAAACTTAGACTCACCAGCTGCACTTGCATCAGCTGCAGCTTTCATTTTTTCTTCGTCCATCTCTTTGCGAGTATCACGAAGGATATCTACTAAGTAGTATTCACGATCTTCATGTCCACCAGGCTTGATACAAGACTTACAAAAACCACCAGCTTTTGTATAGTCAGTAATCTGTTCAACCGTTGTAAGGTCATTGAGCTTGATAACTTCTTGAAGTGTAGTTAAAGATACACGCGCACATTCACACACGATAATTTCCTCTTCAAAACTCTCAGCATCAACACCCATGTAAAGTCCAGCAGCTTTTTTGATAACATCATAAGCCATAACCGAACAGTGCATTTTTTGAGGTGGGACTGCTGGAACATCTGGTGTATCACGCAGTGCCATTTCAACATCAATATTTGTAATTTTTACAGCCTCTTGAACTGTTTTATCTATACATAGTTCAGTCATAACATCACTAGATGCGATAGCTGTACCACAACCAAAAGATTTAAACTTAGAGTTTACAATCTTGTCAGTTTTAGGGTCAATTTCCCAGTAAAGGCGTACAGCATCTCCACAAGACTCTGCACCAAAATCAGCAACAATTAGTTTGTTACCTCTTTCCTCTGCCTCAGCTTCAAAAATCTCTCCTTGATGCTGAGGGTTATTCATTAATGTTGTTACTTTATTTGAATACGCGTCCCATAAAGACTCGCCTAATATATCACTTTTTGCCATTTTAAATTCCTTTACTTGTCTTTAGTGGTGATGAAGTTCACACTCTTGAACTTCTCCACCTTTTGTTGGTGCTTGTTTTGCAAATGAACTAGAGATATTTCTAAGTCTTGCAACTGCATCTTTAAAATGGTTGATAGTATAATCAACCTCTTCATCTGTAGTAAAACGACTCAGTGAGAGTCTGATACCTGTGTGAGCAAGCTCATTGTCAGCACCAATAGCAAGCATAACAGTATTCGCTTCTAAGTCTTCAGATGCACAAGCTGAACCTGTCGATGCGCCTATTTGACCATTGTTAAGGTCCCAAAGCATACCCTCGCCCTCAACTCCACGAATGGAAATCAAGATAGTGTTTGGTGTACGTGCCCATTTGTCACCGATGACAAATGTATCGCTAAGTTCACAGATAGCATCTTCTAAGCGGTCTCTTTTTTCTCTAATTTTAGCACCAGTTATCTCGATATCTTGTGTTGCTAACTCAATAGCCTTACCCATACCTACTATAAGAGGGACATTCAAAGTACCAGAACGACGACCACCCATATGCTCACCACCATGTAATAGTGGAGTTAATGCCTGGCTATCTTTGATATATAAAGCACCTATCCCTTTTGGACCATGAAATTTATGTGCAGACATACTGACAAAATCAATATGTGTAGCTTGTAGGTCTACACGGATTTTTCCAACTGCTTGGACTGCATCTGAGTGAAAAAGTACACCTTTTTCTTTACATATCTCACCAATCTCTGCTATAGGAAAAATCATCCCTGTTTCATTTGAAGCCCACATAATTGAAACTAATGCTGTCTTATCAGTGATGAAACCTCTTACAGTTTCAGCTTCAACTATACCTTGGTCATTTACAGGAAGGTAAGTAACTTTTACACCTTGTTCCTCTAAAAACTTACAAGTAGAAAGGATTGAAGGGTGTTCAACCTCTGTTGTCACGATGTGGTTTTTATCACCATTTACTATATGGTCTGTAAAAACAGACTGTAATACCCAGTTGTTTGACTCCGTAGCACACGATGTAAAAACGATATCATCTTTGTCACTAGCATTTAAAGCTGTGTATACTTGGTCTATAGCTTTACTTAAAGCTGGATGTGTTAATGTACCAAATTTGTGAAGTGAGTTTGGGTTACCATAGAGCTCACTAAAAAATGGCATCATAGCTTCTACAACGAGTGGGTCAACCATTGTAGTAGCATTATTATCTAAATAAACTTGCATTTCTAACCTTTATATCTAGGGATTAATTTCACCCTATTTTTAAATAAGACTATTTTTGTCTTCTTTTACTTTTGACATCATAGTACCTTTTGTTTTATGTTATGCTTAAGCCAACTTAACCTAATGATTTATTTAAGCTATAATTATACTTCATAAACAAATCTAACATATGGGCACCTCTAAAAACCCTTATACCCTCAGAGCCAAAAAGAGAGGTAAGATTGTGCAAAACTTTTTTTGAACCATAGCCGTAGCTACGGTGATGAAAAATTTTGATGCAAGATTGCCTTTCTTTTTGGCTCCCTATGGGCATTATAGCAGATACACTACTACTGCGTTAAAAACTCTTGAAGCTACTAGTAGCTCCTGCGAATTTTCGCCTTGTATTAGCATATCTGCTATAATGCTGAGGATACAAGGGTTTTTAGAGGTGCCCATA
>JALSLR010000051.1 GCA_026988245.1 Sulfurimonas sp. | reverse complement strand
ATCTCTTCTTGTATCTCTATTCTTTGAACAGCATTTAAACTATCAAAGTGTTTGTTGTATTTTGCTATTTTTTCTTTTGAGTCTATAATAATATTTACTAAATTTATAAATGGTTCTTGTTCTTCTTGTGATATATCCTTTATAGGCCTAAATATATCTTTATTTCCTTTTTCTCCAACATACGGAGGATTTCCAACAACACAATCAAACCCACCATTAGCCATAATCTCAGGAAAGAGTTCATTCCAATCACTTGTGAGGCTATTTGCACTTTTTATATTGCCCATAAGATTTGATAAGGGTCTATCTCTTTTAGCAGTTTGTAGCCATAAAGAAAGTTTAGCAATACCTACACTTGCCCCATTTATATCTACACCAAAAAGATTGTTTTCTATGATTTGTTTATCTACATCGTGATGTTCAAAAAGCCCAGCATCTGCTTTTAAAAGTTCTTTTTGTATCCATTTGTGTTCTTCTAAAAGGTATCTGAAACTTGCAGTTAAAAATGCACCACTTCCACAAGCAGGATCAACTATCTTTAAATCTTCTAAAAATTCTCTATAAGTATGTAAAGTATCTCTTCTTTTTTCTTTAGATTTTTTCGTATCTTTCACTTCATCAAAAAGTTTTAAATCTTCTTTTTTATCATTACACAGTTTTGCTACAGTATTATTTATGATATATTCGGTTATAAACTTAGGGGTATAAAACACACCATCTTTTTTTCTAGTATCTACTATCTTGTGTTCTTGGAAAAGTGATTCTTTTATCTTCTCTAAATCATTTAAAGATTGTTCAAATATATGCCCCAAAACTTCCACATCAACATCATCACTAAAGTCATAAGCACTAAGATGAGATAAATCATCTTTGATTATATAGTCATCTATGATTAAGTTTTCTAATTGCTCATCAGGCTTAAATAAGTTACCATTGTATTTAGGAATATTTACTTTTTCATTTCCTACATCTATAAAATGAAAGTATTTTTTATAGTAACTATAAAGTGGAGTATCATCTCCCCACTCTTGCGAGCTTTCATATTGTTTTATAACTGTATCTATACTATTTGCAGGTATCAGTCCTCTATCTTCTGCAAAGAGTATAAACATAAATCTATCTAAAAGTTTATTTGCACACTCAAATATATTTTCTTTTGATAATTCTTTGTTGTTTTCAATAAGATTATTTAAGAGTTTTAATCTAAAACTACTATATTCTTTATAAACCTCTTTTGTTATCTCATCTTGTGACTTTGAAAGTTTTTTAAGTCTCGCTATTTCATTTGTTTCTAATGATGTTTGATTTAATAAAGCATAAAGAGCAATATAACTTTCACTTGATGTCATATCTAAAGAAAAACATACATCGCTACTATCACTATAAATATCTAATTGTTTAAAGTTTGAAACTATCACATATCTACAAGTTGGCTTTTCATTTTTATATCTAAAAGCTTGAGCTATTATGTCACGATTAGATATTTTTTTGTCACTTGATTTAAGTTCTATTATTACTATTGGATTATTGTTTTTATCATAAACTACAGCATCCGCTTTTTTCATATCTGTATCGTTTTTTACTTCTCTGATACAGTTAGTCCAATGTAGCATTTTTGATAAAAGTGTTATAAATTCAGCACCGTTTGCATCTTCTGCTATAAATTTATCTCTTGTGGTTAGTTTTATAATTTCATTAGAATCTGGAGTATTGAAAGATTTTATAAAGTTTTTAAGTAATGATTTTTGAAACATTTAGTAACCTCTAATTGTTTATTTAAACTATATCATAGTTTGCATTTTAGCATCATGAGCCAAAGGAAAGATATCGGTGACAATCTTAGCTTCAGAGGAACACAGGAGGTAGAGTTCTACACTCAAGCAGCTACTTTGAATTTTCTTATATCTACTTCAACACCATTTTCGACAATCTCACTTGCTTTTTTTAGTAATGATTTTGTTGTCTTTTGGTCAACATATTTTTCTCCGCAGTTATTACAAACTAAAGCAGGAACATCCTTAAAGACTACCGTAGATGAAGCTCTCTCAAGAGTAATAGTTGTCGTTCCACTTACTGTTTCTCCGTGTTTACAAATCATACATTTCATTTTTTTGTCCTCGTATTGATAGTTGTTTTCCCATTTTGTACTCTCTGGAATATATGTAGTAATGATGATAATTTGATCAGCATTTTCCGCGTAAACTATATGTATTGGTTTTTCTTTTACAAAGCCTAAAATTAAATAAGATGGATAAGGCTTATCATTATTATATTCTTCAATGATATTTCCATTTCTTATAATATTTTCAATAGTTTCTTCAGATATGTCTCTTTCAAACATTCTTTGGATAGCGTGAATTCGATAGATTATTTCCAACGCAAGACCTTTTATTTTACTATTTTGATTATATCATAAAACCTAAAAACAGTTTAGAGGTGCCCTTTATATTAAATTTTCCATCTTAGCATCATACTCTTCATTTATAGCATCTAGCTCACAAGACAACTCTTCAAATGCTTCAAACATATCTTCAACTTTCTTTTCCTCTTTGGCAACGATTTTAGAGAGCTCCATAAGTCTTGTGCTGTCTCCAGTGTTTGAAACCTCTATGAGTTCTTCGTGGTGTGATGCTAAGAGTTCCTCTGTCTGTATGATGCTAAGCTCTAGTTTTTCTATCTTTTTTTTGAGAGGGGAGGTGAGTGTATTTCGCTCTCTTACTAGCTCGGCTTTTAGTTTTTTGTTCTCTTTGGTGTTAGATTTAGGAGCAGTTTTTACACGCACCTCTTTTTCTTCATCTTCCCAGCCAACTTTAGTTAAAAACTCATCATATCCACCATCAAAATACTCAGCACCCTCTTTAGCAAAGATGATAAGTCTATCACATACTCGTCGTAAAAGCTCCTCGGAGTGCGTAACGATTATAACTCCACCTTGAAACTTTTTGATGGCGATGCTAAGCGCTTCAATGGAATCCATGTCAAGGTGGTTTGTAGGCTCATCGAGAAAGAGTATGTTGACTTCACGAGCTAAAATCTGCCCTAGCATCACACGAGATTTTTCACCCCCTGAAAGTAAAGAGATTTTTTTCTTAGCATCATCACCGCTAAACATCATCCCTCCACAGATACTACGAACTTGTGCCTCACTTAGCTTAGGATTACCGACATATATCTCATCCATCACACTATTTTTATCTGAGAGGTGGGCTATGTTTGTCTGCCCAAAGTGTGCAAAGGATGCACTTGTATGGTAGTTGACTTCACCAGTGAGTTGCTTTAGCTCTTTTGCGATAGTATTTAAAAGAGTTGATTTACCCTTACCATTTTTACCGATGATACCAAGACACTCTCCCTTTTGCAAGGTGAAAGATATATCTTTAAAGAGTATATTATCAGGTGTATAGCCAAAGCTTAACTCTTTGACATCGAGTAAAACTTTCGCAGGGGTGTCTTTGAAGTTGAAGTTAAACTCAAGGCTGTTGTCAAAGCCTAAGTCTTCAAGTAAGTCCATTTTTTCTAGCTGTTTTACTTTTGACTGTGCAAGTGAAGCTGTTGAGGCTCGTGCTTTGTTTTTGGCGATGAACTCCTCTAGTTCTTTAACTTTTTTGTCTTGGGACACTTTTTGTTTTGCGTGGAGTTCATCATTGGCTTTGAGTTGGGCATAAAACTTATGAGTATTACCCTGTATGAGCTCTATTTTTTTACGAACAAGTCCCATAGTGTGTGTAGTGACTGAGTCCATAAACTCTCTGTTGTGCGTGATGAGGATAACCTCCCCCTCAAAAGCTCTCAAAAATGACTTCAGCCAACGAAGAGAGACGATGTCAAGGTAGTTGGTTGGTTCATCCAGTAAGAGTAGATTTGGTTCAGTTACAAGTAATTTTGCTAGATTTATGCGTATCTGGTACCCACCAGAAAAAGATAGCGGGTCAGCATCTAAGTCTTTTGCACTAAACCCAAGACCAAACAAAATCTTCTCAACCCTATAAACATCAAACTTCATCTCATCACTTAGCGCTAAGGCTGACTCTTCTCGCAAAGTTTTTTCACTAAAGGTAAGATGCTGTTTGAGTGTACCTATCTTGTAGTTTTTAGGGATGATAACTTCACCACTATCAGCACTTTCTTCGCCTAAAATAAGCTTAAAAAGAGTTGACTTACCACTCCCATTACGCCCCACTAAACCTACACGGTTTCCACTATTGAGTTTGAAGCTTAGGCTGGAGAAAAGTTCCCTTGAAGCATAGTTTTTTGTTATATTCGTTAGTTGTATCATGATGCTCTTTTGCTTGTTTAATAAATAACAGTATTATATCAAGAGATGAGTCACTAGGAGATTAATGTGGAAGAGTTACTGCAATATATAGCGGACAATAGTGTTCGTAATACTCAAGAGATTCAAAAGGGTGTTGCAAATATGATTTGTCATAATGATAGCCCAATCCCTTTAAGTGAGTCAGACTTATTAAGTGCTCTTAAGCTTGATGGTGAATTTTTGGTTCTGAAGTTGGCGTATAGTGATTTTGAAGATGAGATGAAATCACATCTCATAAAGTACAAAATATCTCAAGCCTTGAGTGTTGTTATCTCTTATGAAGATGATGGTGAGTCGTACAACGATATACGAGAGTTTGTAGAGTATGTCTATGAAAACTCTGACGATAAGCAAAATTCAACTTTTGGTATAAAAAATGTTGAAAAACTGAGTGAATTTCCAGTAACTATACTCTTTAGTGGCATACTCCCCATCAATCAACTTCGCATGAGTATTGGCAAAAAAGTAGAGGAACTTATACACTCAGATGATGCGTACTTTATCCCAAGGTTTCAAGCTTTTAGAGACAAGCTTTCAAGAGAAGTTGGGGTTCCAATCCTTCCCGTCTTACCAATGTATGATGAGTATCTGGAGGATTATCAAATCCGTTTAGTAGATATGACTGATGGGAGAGTTATCAGTGACTTTGAAGTTGCAAAAGAATTTAGTAAAAAGACTATTGAAGCATATCTTTTGAAGTTATTTTATATATATAAAGTTTTACTGGAAGAAAAAAATGAATCCTAAAACAGTATCGCTAGTTCTTGGAAGTGGTGGAGCACGTGGGTTAGCACATATCGGTGTTATACATTGGCTTGAGGAAAATGGTTATAGCATTAAGTCTATCTCTGGGTGCTCTATAGGTGCCCTCATAGGGGGTGTATATGCTGCTGGGAAACTTGATGAGTTTGAAGAGTGGGTGAGGGGTATTAGCAAGGTAGATATTGTGACCCTTCTTGACCTCTCTTGGCAAAAAAGTGGCTTGATAAAAGGTGATAAAATAATTAATACGCTTACTGAAATAGTGGGTGATGTACGTATAGAAGATTTAGAGATAAAATATACAGCGGTTGCTTCGGATATACTTCATGAAAAGGAGGTTTGGATTAACAATGGAAGACTTTTTGATGCTATTCGTGCCTCTATCTCTTTACCTCTTTTTTTTACGCCGTTCCATTATAGAGGCGTTGACCTTATAGATGGAGGCGTTTTAAATCCTGTCCCCATTGCTCCTGTATTTAGTGACGATACAGAGATGACTGTCGCCGTAAACCTTGGTGGGGCAATGGAGATACACGAGAAGCCAAATGAGGTATCATCTTTGAGTAAGAAATTTAATGAATTTGTTAAAAATATTAAAAGTGCTTCAAGTTTAGGGGCATACGATATTGCAAATCAAGCTTTTGATGCGATGCAAAGTAGCATCGCACGACAAAAACTGGCAGCCTATCCAGCAGATTGTGTCATCGAAATAGCCCGTAATGCTTGTGGTACTTTAGAGTTCAATCGTGCTGAGGAGATGATAGACTTAGGTCATCAAAAGGCTGAAGAATTTTTTTTGTTATAATGCCATTAACTTGAGAAAGAATAAAGCAATAGTACTCCAAGGAAAAAATTGAAAAAAAGTTTATTTTATATACTAATACTTTTAAATTCACTGTCTCTTTTAGCACAAGATGATGCTAACAATACGCGCGAAACTATATACAGAGGTATGCCAACGCTCTCTTCAAACCCAACTTCTGGTACAGGGGTAGGTGCTACAGGTGTGATGATATACTATGCAGATGAGGATTCTTCACCCTCTCAAGCTTTAGTTCTGGCACAATATACAAATACCGATAGTTATAGTGTTTTTGCTGTCAATAAAATGTTTTTTTCGCATGACAAATGGCAGTCAAATACTTTTGGAGGGATTTTGTATAATAATTCTAATTATGCGATTCCTGGAGAATTTTTCCCAGTTCTTCCTCCCTCAATTAACCCAGATGATGGGATAGCTTACAATGTAACTATCTATGTCTTGATACAACAATTTTTATATTCTTTGGAAAAAAACTTCTATATTGGTGGGCAGTTCTATTATGTAGATCAACAGTTTTATGCGAATAATGTAGCAGGACAAATATTTTTAAATGAAAAAGGTATAGAAAACTCAAAACGAGCAGGATATGGTGTAACATTCCAATATGACAGCAGAAGAGTATCAGAAAAATTTTATGCTTATGATTCTAGTTTTATAGATTTGACAGTGAGCCAATTTCCAGAGTTTTTGGGTATAGACCAAGCTTATGCAAATGCTATATTAAATGCAAGAAAGTATATTCGTGGCTTCAAGTCTGATGATGTGTTTGCAATGCAGCTATATGGACAGTACTCTAGTGAAAAAACTCCAGATGGTGCATTAGCTGGACTAGGTGCAAGAAATGTATTGAGAGGTTTTGCTATAGGTCAATATAAAACACGAAATATGTTAGCAGCACAAGGTGAATATAGATACCGTATAACAAGCACAAGCTTTCGTTTAGCAGCATTTGGTGGCTATGCTAACATGAGTGGTGGTTCATATGGTAATGGTGCTGGCAATGATAGAGAAGAAGATAATGGAGACTACTATAGTGGTGGGCTTGGTGTTCACTACATATTACAAAAAAAGCAAAACCTTGATTATCGTGTAAATGTAGCGTATACAAACAAAAAAGAAACATCTATATATGCAAGTATAAACCAAGCATTTTAATCTGTTTTTTAAAAACTTGACACTAAATCGACACTATCGTGTGTTATAATATGACATATAAATTGATATAAGGAGAAGGTTATGCAAGTATCAGCAAACACAAACAACTATCAGCAATTAAATACTTTTCAACAAGTAAATAAAATACAGCCTGAGCAACCTGTAGCTCCAGAAAAACCAACAACTGAGTACTCTGCAAATGATGTCTATAAAGCGAGTAATGGTAATGCTATAGCAGACAAAGAGGGAAATCTTAGTTTAACACCTCAAGGTGAGCTCAATGTTGCAAATGCACAGCAAGCAAAAGCTGATGCCGCAGCAACTGAGACACAAGCAAAAAAAGATGATGTTAGAGGAAATGTAGTTGACTATGCAGCGTATCAGTCTAAAAAATCACAAGTTGAGATTTATCTCTCTGTGGCAACTGACTCAAAGGTAGAGATAGGTAGTAGTGATGCTGCAACAGTGAGTGTCCTAGAATCTCTTCGTCAAACACAAAAAGAAAACAACATTGTTCAAGCTTACGCACAGTACCAAGAAAATCAGAAAAACGCTAATCCAGTTCTTTATTAAGAGCTAGTTATTTTTTCCATAGTTACGGTAAAGATACTCTGTCACTGTAACTTCATCCTCTTTCGTGATGGGTGCTTTAAAAGTATCTCGCATTCTAAGTACTATTTTGTTCCAGTACTCTTTTGTTTGATTTCCTTGGTTTAATATATAACCAAGAGAGTGGCACCATTGGCAGTTTCTTTGCATTGCTGGGAAGCCACGGTCAACTTTTATCCCAAATGCGATACTAGGCATCTTTACATCTCGTCTGTAATCAGCCTCTAGTCCTGTTAGCATCATGAGCAAGATTAATGTTATTAGTTTCATCATTAGCCTCCTTAAAGCACTTTGATAGTTACACTATCGATACCATTGTATTTATACCCGCCACGGTTCCATTTTATGCTTGAGGCAAAAGGTTGTTCTTTACCTTTGTTGTTGATAGCTTTTGCCATGATGGTGATTTTGCCTTTTTTGTTTGTAGGGACACTGAAATTAAAAACTCTAAAAGCGTACTTGGAGAGTTCTTCGCCTAGACTTGCTTTATGCCAACTCTTAGCATCATCAGTAGATATAAGTACCTCTTTTATACCAGCTCCTTCATCGAAGGCTACCCCTTGACATACTATTTTTGAGCCTTTTTTAAACTGTGTGTTTGGCAAAGGGAAACCTATGTAGGATTTTACATCCATTGTCTCTAGTGGTTTTGTTTTTTTTGCTAAGTTATTAGGCTCTTCACATTCACACTCATTATCAGCTATCCTATATGCTTCATCCATATAAAACATTTTTTTATAGTTTTTTGAGACAGTAATATTGCTTAGCATCTTCACCCATGAGTCTGAAAAAGTACCAGGTATGACAAGCCTTACAGGGTAGCCATTAAGATATGGTAAATCTTTTCCGTTCATCTCATAGGCGATGATGACATCATCCTCAATCTTATCTATGGCTAGCTCTCGTGCATAGCGAGGCATCTTGTCCATGATGGGTTTGTCATCACCATTAAGTCCTAACCATTGTGCACCATCTTTTGGTTTGGCACTTTTGAGGATATCTTTGAGTCGTACACCCTTCCAAGAGGCACACCCCATGGCACCGCTTCCCCACTGTATCCCTACAGTACTAGGGGAAAATGCTGAACGAGAGTTCCCGCCACATTGGAGTACTGCGGTTATCTCTATTGACTCGTAGTTATTTTTTAAGTCATCTAAAGAGAGTAAAAGTGGGTTTTTTACATCTCCATTCACGTTGATCCTGTAAGTGCTTATATACTTGTGCGTAGGGATGCTAGGCATATGCCAGCGTACAAAAAACTCATCATTTGGAGTGATGGCAGTTGTAAAACCACTTCGTGGAGTCTCTAAAAGTGGTGGTCTGTTTGAATAAGTGATGAGTGGCTTTTTTTCAGGAAATGCAATCTTTGAGATACTCTGGTTATCTTTTGGTCTGCTTATGGTGTAGGCTTGGAGTGAAGATGCTAAGAGTGATGCACTCGCAACAACGGATAGTTTTAAAAAGTCTCTTCTTTGCATGGATGTCCTAAGTTATGTTTTATTACTGAGACTCCCAATCAAGTTGAGAGTGACGTATTGAAGTGTATTATACTAAAGAAAGGCTGATTTTACCTTTGTCTTTATCGATCGAAATTACTTCCATCTGTGGCAAGTATTGGTTTAGTGATAAAATCTCCAGAGGATGAGTTATCCTTTTTTGACTCATTTTTGAGATGTGTATCATCCCATCATTTTTAAGTCCAATGTCGACAAATGCCCCAAAATCAGCTATGTTACGAATTATCCCTGAAACAAAAGAACCCTCTTTTAGCATAGATATATCGGTGAGTGTATTTTTAAAAGGGATGGCTGGGAGTTCATCTCTTGGATCAAACCCTGGTTTGAGTAACTCTTTTATGATGTCACGAAGGGTGTCTACGCCAACACCAAGCTCTTTAGCTTTAGAGGCAACATCAATATTTGCTAGATTGTTCCTATCGAGTTTTTTTGCTATATCATAACTCTCAGGATGTATGCCAGAGTTGTCAAAGATGCTTTTACCATCTTTTATACGGATAAATCCTGCCGCTTGCTCATAAGCTTTTTTTCCTAAACCTTTGACCTCTAAAAGCTGACTTTTTGTAGTGAAACTACCCTTAGCATCACGATGGGCGATGATGTTTTGTGCTATCTTCATCCCGATGCCAGCTACATGACTTAAAAGTGAGGCAGAGGCAGAGTTTATCTCTACACCTACACGGTTTACTAAGTCCTCGGTGACATCGTCAAGCTTTTTACTTAAGAGTTTTTGGTCAACATCATGTTGGTACTGACCGATGCCGAGTGATTTTGGATCAATTTTTACTAGTGTAGCCATGGGGTCACGCAGTCGTCCAGCGATGGAGATAGCCCCTCGTATAGTGACATCAAGGTCTGGGTATTCTTCTTGGGCAATTTTTGAAGCGGAGTAAACTGAAGCTCCAGCTTCTGAAACTACGCTATAGCGAAGATTTGCATTTTCTTCTTCATTTAAGCGGGCAAAAAACTCCTGTGTCTCACGAGAGCCTGTGCCGTTTCCTATGGCTACACCTTGTATATTGTATTTTTTATGAAGCGCTAATACTTTCTTTTTACTGTTTTGGTAGTCATTTTTTGGCTGTGTTGGATAGATGACTGCAGATTCAAGGAAGGTCCCATTTTCATCTATGATGGCAAGCTTACAGCCACTCACAAAGGCTGGGTCAACGCCAAGCAAAACCATAGGGCTAACGGGAGGGGTCATAAGAAGTTGGCTCAGATTTTTGCCAAATACTGTGATGGCAGATTTATCGGCCTTTTCTTTTAACTCTGTGTGAACTTCACGCTCTAGAGATGGAAGCAAAAGTCTTTTAAGTCCATCTTTGTATGCGTCAAAGAGTAGGCTTGCAGAACTTGATGCATGGCGAGGAATTTTATACTGCTTGATATTTTCTTCTATGCGTTTCATATCTATGGAGATTTTTACGCTTAATTCTTTTTCTTTGACTCCACGCATAATGGCAAGGTAGCGATGCGAAGGGATATAGGCTACTTTTTCGCTCTTAGCATTCTTGTCTCCAAAGTTTTTAAATACACCCTTAGCATCATGTTTTTTAGTGCGTTTAACTTCAAAGGAGCCATGACGAAGCATAGTATTTCTTATAGCTTCTCTCTCTCGAGGGAGGTCAGCGTAGCGTTCAGCCAAGATATCTTGAGCCCCTTTTATAGCATCATCTGTCGAAGTAATCTTGTTTTTTACAAATTTTTTAGCTTCTTGGGTGAACTCTTTGAGAGTAAGTTTTGCGGTTTGTAAAGTGTTTGCTAGTGGTGTTAAACCATTTGCCTGTGCTACAGTGGAGCGAGTGCTTTTTTTCTCTTTGTATGGTCTATAGATATCTTCTAAAGTTCGTAAGTCCTTAGCATCATCTATACTTTTTTTAAGTGCATCACTCAACGTAGATCTCTCAGCGATAAGACGAAGTATCTCCTCTTTTCGCTCTAGGAGTTTTTTTGAACTGAGGTAGATGTTCTCAAAGTCACGAAGTACTTGATCGTTCGCTCCTCCAGTCATCTCTTTTCTATAACGAGCGATAAAGGGTATGGTTGCACCCTCATCTAAAAGTTTTAATATATTTTTTATATCTTGACATTTAAGTTGCGTTTTTTGAGTGAGTAGGCTTATTAGGTTTTGCATAAAGAGGATTAATCCTCTTTCTTGTTAAGACCCTTGATAGTTACAGAGCGTCCTGTTTTTTTTGGAATCTTGTACTCTTTTTTCTCTTTTGGAGTCCCATCAAAGCTATGGTTTCTCTCACCTGATTTTCCTGAGAACTTGGACTTGCCGTTTTCGTCTTTTCCTAGCCATTTGTTTGGTTCTTTTTTCTTTTTTTCCCATTGTGTAGCTTTTGCTTTGTCCTCTTTGGATGGCTCTTTTTTCTTAAAAACTGGCGTTTCGTCTTTGAGGTTTTTCTCTCTTTTACGCTCTTTGATTGCTTCTCTTTCTTGTGATGTTTTGAGTTGAGTTACATCTGAAAACTCTGCAAGCACCTCTTGTTTTATCGCACGACCTAAGAGTGTTTCAATAGTGTAAAGTAGTTTTTCTTGCTCTTTTGAGACCAGGAGATAAGCAGTATCTGAAGTATGAGAGAGTCGTGAGTTATAGACTATGGATTTTTCAGGCAGATCAAAACTGATGAGAAGTTCAGCGGTAAGCTCTTTGTCTTTGTAGAGAGTTCTATCATCAAGTACTTTCACATTAGTTGTAGTGTTAAAAGCTTCGTTTATTTGTAACTCCTCTTCACTACTTACTATGATGATAGACTTTTGTGCATTGTCATGAACAAGTTTTTGAAGTAAGTCTAGTTTTTTTTCAGGAGTAACGGGATAAGCACGATGTTTTTGATGTTTAATAGAGATGTTTGACATGAGAGAGAACCTTGAATATATGAAGATAGATTATTGGTGTAATTATACCCTAAACTTTATTATACATTCTCGATGATTTTGAAAAGAGAATCATCTCTAAGTCATATGCTAAATTAAGAAAGATGGGGTTGAGTTTTGTTGCTTCTATATAGATACTTATTCCTCTTTCAAATTTTTGCGTTAGTTTGAAAAAGATTGCCTTGGCGTGCTCATATTTTTGTGTATCTATGACTATTTTATAGCCATCTTTGTAGGTGAAAGAGACACCGTAAGAGGGGAGAATCTCCTCTGTTTCAAGAGATATATAAGTGGTTTTTTCATTATGTACTAAGCATTGCAAGAAGGGGTTGGTCTTGTTTGTGGAAGTGGACTCTTGGTAGTTTTTAAAAGTAAGGTTTGTGTGATAAAGAGAATCTTTTTTCGTTATATATAGAAAAGTATCTACATCAAAGTAAGACCTAAAGCCGGCTTTTTCATAAAAGCTTTTATATAGGGCGTCACTATCGAGGGCTATCTGTCTGTTTTGTAAATGCTCTAGTGCAAATTCTAAAAGTAAAGTACCATAGCCTCGTTTTTGAAACTCAGGCAAAATGAGAAAATTACTAATAAAGGCAAACTCATCACTGTGTCTTAGTGCAACTATGAATCCTACAAGGTCATCATCTTTGTGTGCTATAAAAAAATCATCTGAATGTGTAGTATATTGACATCTAAGATGTAACTCTTCAACATCCAGCTTAGCATCATACGCATGTTTAAATAGTAGGTTTAATTCTTCTTTTTTAAGAGCTCTGATGCTAAGCATAGTTTTACTTTGTAAGTGACTTTAGGTTTTTTACACTCATGAGTTTAAGGTTTTCACCTTTTGAATTTTTGAGTTCATTTGAGAAACCATTTTTTGAAAATAGTACAAATATATCTGCATCTATCTTTGCTTTTTCACATTTTTCTTTCAGTTGGCTCAGTGCACTTTTTTTGACTTTAGCATTTGAGTATTTGACAGCGCAGGCTATAGTTTTTCCAGATTTTGTTTTTGCCATGATATCTATGTTGAGATCTTTTTCCCAGTACTCGTTGACATCACTTAAAAAGTCATCTTCAAACTTTTGTTTGAGCATCTCTTTGCTTAGTTCTAAGTAGATGAGTTGAACGAAATTATCAAAATGTTTCTCAAATCTCTCTTTACTTTCGTCATAGTTCCCCTCTTTTATCCCTTTGAAAAATGGGGAGACAAAACCAAACCAAAAACGCACAACTGGATTTTTAAAGTAGAGTTTATTTGACAAGTTCTCGTTGTCTTCTTTTGCGTTATGTTTAGAGTGTTTTGGGCGGAGGTTGTAGATGATACCAGCTTCTAAAAGGTCATCTACAACTTTTTCACCATCAAAAACAGATACTCTAGCACGCTTAAACACAGCATGTTCACGACCATCACTTAGGGCTATGGCTGAGAGTATGGCTTGGTTTTGAGCGTTGGACTCATAAAGGTTACACATAGCTTTATGTACAAGACCGTATTTATCTAAAAGCTTTGTTTTTACCACTTCAAAGAGTGGTTGCGTGATGTTTATCTGCTCATCAAGTCCACCAAAGATGGCGAAAAATTCTAAACCTTTTTGGAAGTCTGTAACCTTGTTTCTGTGACAAAAGTGTTGAAATTGTTTGAGTAATGATATGTCAGTGAGTAAAATGATAAAACCTTTCTTAAATAATACTCTAATTATACCTAAAAGATAACTTAAAAGAGCTACCTTTGCCTAGAGTTGAATCGACATCTATGTTTATGTGGTACTCATCGCAGATTTGTTTAACGATGCTAAGACCAACTCCAAAACCACCAGCAAGGTTTGACTCACGCTTATAGAGTTTAAATATATCGTTGAGTTTATCTTTTTGAATCCCCACCCCCTGGTCTGTGATGCTAAAGAACTCTTCGTTTAAAACAATGGTTATTGTTGTGTTGGGCAATGAGTACTTTATGGCATTGGATAGGAGGTTAGAAAAAAGCAACTCGGCTCTTAGTGGTATGATGCTAAACTCTTTGTCTTGGAGTGAACTCACTATAGTTATCTGCTTTGCATCAGTGAGTTCTTTGTGATACTCTATGGAGTTTTCAACGAGAATTTTTAAGTTTATGGTTTGATTCTTTTGAGTTTTTTGTTTAAAGTTTAAAAAGGTGAGAGACTTATAGATGCTTTCTAGTTGTTTGGTGCTTATAGATATGTTTCTAAGGATGTTTTTGTCATATACTGCTTTTTGGATACCTCTTGAAGCACTCATCTTTAAAGCGGTTATAGGGGTGTTGAGTTCGTGAGTTACATCTTGTATGAAGGATTCTATCTGCTGTATTCGTGTGCGTATAGGTTGCATAAAAAGTTTTGAAAGCGCAATAGATATGATAAACATAAGCATAAAGCTACTTCCTAAGGCTAAGAAAACTTCTTTTTTAAGTGCAGCTAGTTTTGTAAAGTATATCTTTGACTTGACTACTACATACTCTATGCTTAGATGCTCTTGAGGAGAGGAAGATACTAAGACCGTATAGCCATCTTTTTGAGTATAACCAGCTTCATATCCCTTAGCATCATCAGTGGAGATTAGGGAGTACTCGAACCACTCTTCATTTGGTAGTTCAAGTGTTGTGCCTTTCATCTGTGCAGAGATAATCTGTGCGGAGATTTTATCGGCTATGTGAGTAAGCTTGTAGTATGTTTCATTTTCTATGGTCTTTTTTTGTGCATCAAAATACCAGTACCCTGAAAACAAAACAAAAAAAAGCGAAGAGAGAAGATAAAGCCCAACAAAGGAATAAAAGGATTTTTTTTCTAAGTCATTCATGAGTTGCTTACCAGTTTGTAGCCTTCACCTCGAATGTTGATGATGCGTTCTTTGCCTAGGTATTTTCTAAGGTTTTTGATGATGGTTCGCACAGCATCATCACTTGGCGTCTCATCAAACTCCCATAGATTTTGCAAAAGCTCATCTGAAGAGATGACGCGTTGTCTGTTTTTGTAAAGATAGTGCAAACACTCACTCTCTTTGTGCGTGAGCGTAAAGCGTTCTTCTTTGTTTGTGATAGTATGGAGTTTTGTATCAAGGTGTATCTCATCTGTGAGGCTTATCTTGTTATCAAGGCCAAAATATCTTTTAATGTTGTCAATGCGTTGAGATAACTCCTCCAAATCAAAAGGTTTTTTGATGAAGTCATTTGCCCCCGCTTCAAAAGCAGACTTGAGGTACTTAGTGTCTTGAAATGCAGTGATAAAGATAGCAGGGGTCTCATCACTAAACTCTCGTAACTCTTTAAGTAAAGTTATCCCATCACCATCAGGAACATTAATGTCAAATATATACAAATCAAACTTGTTTTGTTCGCTGATGCTAAGAGCCTCTTTCATACTGTAAGTGTGTACAACATCATAGCTCTCTTGCAAAAAATCAGTGAGTATGTTAGCTAAAGCCGTGTCATCTTCAAGGAGTAGTATTTTCATAAGAGTATTGTAGCACTCTTAAATAGAAAATCAAACAATCGCTTAAGCGACATTGTGTGTGTTATGTAAGATAAAGCACTATTATCCATCATTTATGATAGTTAATTCTCCACAGAACAGACTTAATTAAAAAAACGGGTGCATAAAACATTCACTAAACTTCGTTATAGTAGGAGTAAACAAAGGATTTTTTACAAATGACCGTAAAAAAGCTTTAAATTATGTCCATATTGCAAATCAAGTT
>JALSLR010000050.1 GCA_026988245.1 Sulfurimonas sp. | reverse complement strand
GGTGGCCAAGTGTGTGCGTATTTACAGTTTATTAAGCTCATGTGTAAATCCTTTAAAATAATTCACTTGATTAGTTTATCAAATGAATCTAGTTTTTAAGGTTTACACAGTTTATTTTACACTCTCTTAGCTTTTTCTTGTTCCATTCTTACCATATC
Source organism: Sulfurimonas sp. (assembly GCA_026988245.1). Lineage (GTDB taxonomy): Bacteria > Campylobacterota > Campylobacteria > Campylobacterales > Sulfurimonadaceae > Sulfurimonas. Next base: position 15,727 of record JALSLR010000050.1, on the reverse strand, counting down.
CTTGCGGTACTCCTGAGGTGGAACATATGTGAAGTTACACTTTGCGTCACACCTTTAGAAAGATGTGATGAGTTGGTTTTCTATTGAGATGGTGTTTCTTTATGTTCATTGATTCTATTTATTATAAAACTTTGAATTTCATTTTTAGTATTGTCAGCTGTCATATAACTGTCGTAAAAATCATGAGCATCGTAAGATAATAGAGAACTATGGTTAGTATTTGGGTCATCTCTATTTGAAGCTAGTCCAGTTAAGACAACATTTATAAGGTCATTGTGAAATGTTACATAAGGGGCAGTTATGTCCCCTACAGCAAATCCTGCTACATGGTCAGCTGGAGTTGCTACTCCAAACATATGAAAGTATGGTTTCATCCATTCATCTAACTCTTCATAAGCTTCATTAGTGTAGTAGTTTCCTTGTGAATGAGCTACAACTATAATACCGTGACCTAGTTTTATACTTTCTTTATACGCGTTTATTTGTGTAACTAAGTCTGGTCTATGTGTATCAACATAGTCAGGTATCTCATTTCCATAATATGTAGGAATATATTTTGAAAAAGTAAGCCATCCTTGTTCATTTCCTGATTGTAAAAATGCTTCATATAGGTCATCAAATAAGTCTTCTGATACATTATATGATATATCTACTTTTCCTATTTTATTTAAAGTGTCAGAATTATTAAATAATATATCTTCAATCTTATCTTTCCATACTTCTCTTGCTATTGGCTCTGTTTCACCAATCATAATACCATTGGCATAATATAAATCACTTTTATTCTCATTGTATATACATTCAAATTTATCAATATTCCATATACTTCCGCTAGGACAAGTGATTTCTTCAGTACAATTAAATATATATTTAACAGTCATTTCATAAAAACAACCATTAAAAAGGATACCCTCCCAAATAAAGGAAGAACCACCACCAGAATACATGGATTCTTCAAATGAAAGAGTAGATGTAGTATAACCATAAGCACCAATTTCAGTACACTTATTGGCAGAATCATTACTGTAAGTTATTAATTGTTCACCTAAATATCTATCATCATGAAATATAGAATTCCAGTTCTCTTCTAAGGTACAAGCTCCATGTAAGTCTTGATCAGACTTGGCTTGTAACTTATATGATTTAACAAAATAAGTTTTAATACCAACTGGATAAGCATAAAGTAAAATATTGTTTATGAATAAAAAAAATAAAAAAAGTTTAAGAAACAATCTCATTTTATATCCTTCAACATCTTTTCTACATCAAACTCACAAGCGTCAGTATTCCAGTCACTAGGACTACTTCCATAAACACCACCACTAAGGGCTAAGTTGTAATCTAAATAAGCTCTAACTCTTCTATTTGTATTATAAGTATTATTTTCGACAAATTTGAGTTTACTTTTTACATCTATATATATATTTTGTCGCTTTAAATATAGTGAACAATCGCTTGCTTTTTCAAATTCTTTTTGATATTCTAAAGCTTGTCCTACAGGATTTTCTAAAAGTTTTTGTGCAACTTTAGTGTAAGACATCATGAGCTCTATCTTTATAGGCTCTACATAAGTCTCTATAACTTTCCTCTCAACATCATCCCGAACCCCATTACCATTTACATCTATCCCAAGCAAAGTAGAGTTGTTTAGTGTCTCGTCTGGTTCTGGTGGAAGTTTGTAGCCGTTTATCTCTTTATAAACTCTTACATTGATTTGAGTTGATGCTACATTGTTATAAGTAGCTTGTAGAGTTGTAGTACCCTCTTTTTGTGGAGTGATTATATTGTCTGTTATAGATACTATAGAATTATCACTCATACTCCACTGTATATCATTAGTTATGTCTAGTGTTGAGTTGTCATCATAAGTAGCAGTTACATTTATATCTTGTGTATTTAATATGTTTAAGTCTATGTTAGTTTTGTTTAGTTCTAAACTTACAACTTTTGGAGTTGAGTCATCTACATTAAAAGTGTATTTGATTTTTTTAGTTTTAACTTTACATGTATATCTATAAGCAGGACATTCTTTAATGTCATCATAAAAGAGTGAACACATTTTTTTTGCAAATTTAGGTAGTTTATTTTTTTGTTGATTTTCAAAGTCATATAGTCCAACTCTTTTTACCTTGACTTTTACATCTCCATGAAGTAAATTTTCATTTGGCATAAAAATTAGTGTATATTCATCTTTAAGTGTAGTAGTACCTTTTACTTTTTTATTGTTGTTTTTTATAACAATAGTATTTTTCTTTATACTCTTTTCAACTATTGCTATGTCAAACCTTATCTCTATGTTTGTATCTACTGCTATTTCGCTAGAAGATGCCTCTGGAGATACAGATGTAAGATGAGTTTGCGAAAGACCCCTGTCTTTTGCTTGAAGTGAAACAACTAACGATAGAATAACCATCATTTTTAAAATTATATGTGACATTATTAACCCCTTTAGTTATAAATAATTTATTATTATAGTTTTTTTTTTGATGGTTTGTCAATGTATTTTGTTGATTTATATTTTAATGTCAGTACCTGAAAAATTCATAGTAACACAATGAAGTGAGCCATTCTGTTTTATGAGAGTTGAGCAGTCTATTGGAACTATATCTCTGTCTTTAAATGTAGCGTGAAATACTTCTAAAGCCTTAGCATCACTCTTAGCATCATATGTTGGAACAAGTACAGCGCCATTTACAAAAAGAAAGTTTGCGTAGGTCGCTGGTAATCTCTTAGCATCATCATAGATTGGCTCGCACATAGGGAGCGGTATAAGTGTAAAGTTATGCTCCTTAGCAAGAAGTTGTAACTCTTTTTCCATCATCCCTAACTCTAAAAAATGCTCATCGCTTTCATCGCTGCATTTAACATACATAATGGTGTCTTTGTTTATGAATCTTGCAAGTGTGTCGATGTGGGAGTCGGTGTCATCTCCTGCTAGGTAGCCGTAGTTTAAGTAGAGGATTTTTGTTGCACCAAGGTACTCGTTAAGTTTTTGTGTGATGCTAAGAGCATCGAGTGAGGTGTTGCGGTTTTTGTTTAGCATACATTTTGAAGTTGTTAGTATGGTATCTACTCCGTTGGATTCTACTGCACCACCTTCGAGGATGAAGTCTATCTTTTTTACTTTAGCATCATAATGCTTTTTTATGTTTTGCGTCATAGCATCATCACGAGTAGCATCAAACTTCCCACCCCAACCATTGAACTTAAAGTCAAGGAGTTTTACACGTTTGCCCTCCATGATGCTAAGAGCAGAAATATCCCTCGCCCAGCAGTCATCAGTCTCGTACTCCACAAAAACAAGCTTAGCATCATTACCCAGCCAAGCCTTAGCATCATCTATGTCCGCACAAATAACTACACACTTTTGGTACTTAATGATGCTAAGGATAATCTCAGCAAAACATCTCTTAGCATCATCAAGGCAACATGACCAGTCTGTTTTTTTGTGAGGAAAGATGATTTGTGTAAAAGATTGTTTTTCAAATTCTGCTATTAGATGTTTCATTGTATAATGCCTTTATGCCTTTAATAAAACTAAATAAAAATAATTTTTTTAATAATCTTGACATTATCGCAAAGAAAACTAAAACTAAAGATAAAATCGCACTTGTTTTAAAAGACAACGCTTATGGTCATGGTCTTTTAGAAGTAGCTAGTATGGCAAAAGAGTACGGCATAACTAAAGCAGTTGTGCGTACCTATGATGAAGCGAAGTCTGTTGAAGATTTTTTTGAGTATATCTTGATTTTGGCAGATACCCCAAAAGAGAAAAATGATAGATTTTTGTATACCATCAATGATCTTAACCATATAAAAGATTTTCCAAGTGGTACTAGAGTTGAGCTTAAAGTAGATACTTTGATGCATCGTAATGGTGTGATGCTAGAGGAAATCAAAGAGAGCCTTAGCATCATAAAGAAACAAGGACTTCATTTAGAAGCTATATTTACTCACCATAGGAGTGCTGATGAACTAACATCAGAATGGTATGTACAAAATGAAACATTTCAAAAAGTAAAACAAAAAGTAGAAGAGTTGGGCTTAAAAAACATAAGGTTTCACTCGGCAAACTCTGCTTCACTTGTTCGTACACAAGATTTTAATGAAGATATGGTGCGGGTAGGTATAGCTGCGTATGGATGTTTAGAGTCTCATGTTTATGATGCTAAAGAGTTCAAGCCTGTTTTATCTCTCTTAGCATCACAAAACTCTGTGAGAACCTTAAATAAAGGTGCGCGAGTTGGTTATAGTGCGAACTATACACTTGGGTGTGATGCTAAGGTTTCTAACTATGATATTGGTTACGCGGATGGATTTTTTCGTTGCCTTTCAAGTAACTACACAACGCCTCAAGGTTTTGCTCAAGTTGGAAATATATCTATGGATAACGCTTCATTTCTTTGTGATGCTAAGGAGTTACTAATCTTTGATGATGCTAAGAAAATCGCTAGAGATGCCAACACACTTGCTTATGAGATACTTACCTCTTTAAAAGCCTCTATAAAAAGAGAGGTTCTTTAGGCTAAATCCTTTTTCGGCTTGCCTATATAGTACCCTTGGATATAGTCAGCACCCATATCTTCAAGCATCTTGAGAGATGCTTTGTCTTCAACATACTCAGCAATTGTTTCTAGTCCTAAGCTTGCTGCAAAACTTATGATGGTTCTTGTGATGACTTTTGCATTGTCATCTTTTGTTATATTTTTGACAAGCGAAGCATCGATTTTTAAGTAGTCAACATTAAGTTCTAAAATATGTGCAAAGTTAGAGTAGCCACTTCCAAAATCATCTATAGCAAACTTGCAGCCAAAGTTTTTGATAGTATCTATAAAAGATTTTAATTTCTCATAGTTATCTATCTTGTCACTCTCTAGTATTTCAAATATGATTCTTTGCGGTTCAGGGAATTTTTTGATACTATTGATGATAAACTTAGTCGTGGTTTTATTTTCTATATCGTCGATAGAAAGATTGATGGAAAATTCATACTCCTTATCTTTAAAAAAAGCAAAGGACTTAGTAATCATAGCCTCTGTAATGTATGAATAAAGATTAGATTTGCGTGCGATGCTGATGAAGTCGTAAGGAGAGATGAGGTTTCCATCTTCAGTGATTATCCTTGCAAGTGCTTCATATTTGAGTATTTTTTTTGTTTTAACATGGTAGATAGGTTGAAAAGATGGTCTTATTTTATCGTTTTTAATAGCGTATTTTAGAAGCTTTATCCCATCTATGTTTTTTGTAATACTTTGCGATCTGTCAAGTGTTGTGTCGTATACTACTATCATTTTATTGTTGTCTTTTTTTGCACTTTGGAGTGCCATATCGGCTTTTGTGATAATCTCATGTTCTTGTGAAGCTATTCCGCAGCTTAAGTTTATGTAGAGAGTGCTTTCATTGATAAGAAATTTTGTTTCATGTATAGCAAGAAGAAGCTCTTTTATGAAGGTGTAAAATGCAACATTATCTATCTTCTTTGTTGAGTATATAGCGAACTCATCACTTGGAAACTTGTAAAAAGAGGCATGAAACTCTTTAGCTTTTTTTGCAATTTCATTGGAGATGTCTTTGAGAATCTCATCTGCAACTTTATGCCCGTAAAAGTCATTGATATCTTTAAATCTATCGATATTTAAGAGGGCCAAATGTTTAGAAGTATCTTGCTCAGACTCTTCAATATCCCAAAAAAGTTGGATTCTGTTTGGGTGTTTTGTGAGTCTATCTTGAACTACTTGTGATTTTAATTCTTGTGTTTTTTCTTCAACTTTTTCTTCAAGTATTTGATTGATTGTTTTTGATTTTTTCGTGATAGCATAAATAGCTATATATAAAAGCATAAATAATGCTAAATCGTAAAAAATAGATTGGTAAAAATACTTCATAAAATAACTATCAAGACTTGATACTGGAATTTTTACACTCAGTATACCGCGTACCTCTCCTAGTTTATAATCATAGGCCTTGTCATATTGGTTTTGAATGAACTGTGGTGCTTGATTTTTTTGTCCATGGCATTTGAGGCATTTTTGTTCTATCTTGAGGACATTTGCATAGTGATAAAAGGAATCCTCCTCTAGTACAAAGTATTCAGTTTTGTTTGTATTGTTTTTAAAGTACTCAATCGCTTTTAACTCATAGCTATTTGCCGAGTTTTTCAGATTTCTAGCTCTATCAGATACTGTCCTTATGGTGATGTTAAAAGCATTTATTTTTGAGAAGAGTTCTGATATGGGTTTAGATGAGTATGCTGGAAGTGCTGGGAGTGTTCTTTTGCTGATTTGTAAAGTGTTATTTAAAAAAAGTTTTTGATAATAGTCTCTATGAACAAAGGCATAAGCATTGAGTACTTGCGCTTCATTCTTGGCAAAGAAAGAGAATCTTTCTTTGATATCTGTATAAGTATACGAGATTCTAAAAATTATTACAATAAGAAAAACAATTGGAATAAGTTGAAGAACTTTTTTGTTAAATAACTGATACATGGCATTATAATAGCTAAAATAAGTTTAAGGGAGGATTCTGCGACTTTGATAATAGTTTTGTTTCCAGTAAGGGTTATGGATACTCGAGATTGTAACCCCTTGACTTGTTGAGGCGTGAACAAAGGCGCCATCTTCTATCATGATGCCGACATGTCGTATATTCCACCCTGTTTTAAAAAATATCATATCACCAACTTGGAGCTCTTTTTTTGTTATCTTTTGTCCGATTTGCAGTTGCTTTATCGTTGTGCGTGGAACTCTTAGTCCAAAAGCGTCGTAGTATACTTGTTGGATAAACGAGGAGCAGTCTACTCCATTATGACTTACTCCACCAAGTTTATAGGGCGTACCCTGCCATTTCTCATACTCTTGAAATAATACTTGAGTTTTGTAGTTGATATTGTTGTTTACACTTTGTGTAGTGTTTGTATCGATAGGTGTAAGCATAAGAGGTTTCTTAGGGGGAGTGTAGGCTTTATGTCCACGAGTTGAACATCCACAAATAAAGAGGATGCTAAGGCTAAAAGAAAGGACTACAAGGGGTCGCATCTATGATGAAATCTTTATAATAGCATTTGAAAATATAACCCCATCTATACCACTTAGGGCAAATGACTCTATCTCCTCTTCCTTTTGGATGTGCACTAAGACTTTAGCATCGTAAAGGTATTCGTTAGCAAGTTTTTGTACAGAGTGTGCGAGCTCTTTGTCTACAAGGATAAAAGAAGCACCAAGACTAGAGGCATAGACAGCTTGCGTTATGCTTTTGACACCCAAAGCAAAAGAGAGGTTGTTGTCGCGTGCATGATTAATAGTCTCTAAGTTTTCTTCATCAAATTCTAAGTAGAGAGTTGAAGCGGGTGGGGTCTTGTTAATCGCATCTATATTTGCTACATGGTAGATACTTTGCGAAGGTATAAACCTATGACCTATAATAATCAAGAGTGTGCCTTTGAGACACACTCACTGCTACAGTAGTACTTATTTCCACTGAGTATTCCATCATCAACTTCAAAATAGATGCTACAAACAGGGCACTCTATCATATCATCGCCTTGAAGTGGTGTTTGTTTTTTGTTAAATTTGTCTTTGTTCTCTTGTGTTAGGGCTGGTTTTTTCTTTATAAAAAAGAAATAGACAAAGCCAATAACTCCAATTATTAGTAATAGTTTCATAATCATTATATATCTTCTCCGATTAATAGATAGTGTCTGTGTGGTTTTTTGATGATTTTATAGTTCATACTATCATCTACTTCATTGTAAACATTTTCACCCTTGTAAAAAAGGATTTTTGAGTTTTTATCTCTAAAGTTTTTACTAAGCTCTAGTAACATTTGTGTATCTGTTACAGCACGCGATGTCACTAAGTCAAATACTTCACTTTGCATATCTTGTACTCTTTTTTTTACAACTTTTACATTGTTTAGTTCTAAGTCTGCTTTGACAAACTGTAAAAAAGAAGCTCTCTTAGCAAGTGGTTCGGCAAGTGTAACTTGCGTATTTGGAAGGGCAAGGGCAAGTATCATCCCTGGAAATCCTGCACCAGTTCCAATATCTAGTAAGTTTTTTACATTAGGTAAAAATGTAACAGGATAGAGTGAGTCATAGATAAACTCATCTACCATCTGCGGCGTCTTAGCCCCTGTTAAGTTGTGGATATTATTCCATTTATGTAAAAGTTCTTTATATTTTTGTATCTTCGTAAAAAAATCATCAGGAAGCGAGATGTTTTCACTCAATATTTGCTGTTTTAAATCCATAAACGTATTTTATCTAAAAACGATTTATAAATCGTGGTAAAACATAAAGCTGTCTCTTTTTTCTTTTGCTTTATACATAGCCATGTCTGCAAATTTTATCAAAGAACTTTCATTTGTTGCGTCCATGGGACATTGTGCTATACCAACACTTGCAGAGATGAAAAAAATGTGTCCATCTATCTCCATCTCCCTTCGCACACTTTGTATGATTTTTTTTGCAACTATGCTCGAAGAGTGACTGTCTTTTATCTCTCGTATAATGATGACAAACTCATCCCCACCTATACGTGCAAGAGTATCTTCATCCCTTATAGAATCTTGGAGTCTTTTAGATGCCTCTATAAGCACTTTATCCCCTATATCATGGCCAAGGGAATCATTTATTTGCTTAAATTTGTCTAAGTCTATAAATAAAAGAGCAAAATTTTCTTTATTTCTAGCAGATGATTTGAGAGCTTGAGAAAGTCTGTCTTTAAATAAAGCACGATTAGGTAGCCCTGTGAGTATATCGTGATTTACTTGGTACTGGAGTTTATTTTCTAGTTCTACTATCTCTGTGATATCTGTATCAAACAGAACAAAACACTCTTTAGAGTTGTATACCAATGGGTGGATATAGGCTTGGACATAATAGTTTGAACCATCTTTCCTTTTGTGTATAGTTCTATTGATTGTAAAACCATTCTCAAGGGCCATATTTTGGATTCTTTTTGCCTGTGCTTTTGTGAGATTAAGATTAGTATCTAGAGTACTCATAGTTAAAAGCTCTTCATAGCTATACCCAAGAGCATCAACTGCCCCTTGATTTGCATAAACATACCTATAAGTATCTTTTTCTATAATATAGATTTCATTTGATGAGTGTTTTATAAGGTTTGATAACTCTTGGGAATGTCTTTTTAGCTTTAGCTGTTCTGTAATATCTTGAATAGAACCAACTATCTTAATAGGTTGATCCTCATCAAATATAACCTTCCCGCTATAAATAACATCTATTATTTTTCCATCACTTTTTGTTTTGAGTTTTACTTGTACTTTTGATATAGTTTTTGTAGCGATAGCCTTAGCAATAGCATCATCAATCTGCTCAATATAATTGTCAACAAGTAGGGAGGCAAGTAGCTCTTTGCTTGGTAAATCCACACCTTTTTCAATCCCATATATTTTATATAGGTTGTCTGAATACGATACTGTATTTTCAAGAATGTTTAATTCCCAGCTTCCAAGATTAGAGAGTTCCTCTATCTGGTTGATACTTTCTTCTCGTGCTATTACTTGTTGTAGTGCTATATCTAGTTCGTGTTTACAGTTTTTTACTGGCATTTAGTGTCCTTTAGTTTTTTCTAAATATCTTGCAATGCTATGAGTCCATGATGCTTAGGTGTAAACTTTTTATCTTTGTTCATAAGTTTAACATATGTTACTAAAGATAAATTTAAGGAAAAATTTAAGAACGAAAATTGCTTTGAGAGGGAAAAGATACTAAAGGTGTCCTAAACATTATGAATATATAGTCGATATAGGGATAGAATAAAAGGAAGATTAGATGATAAAATTTAAGTATATGTTGATGCTTACTTTACTCAACGTAGGATTTTTGAGTGCTACAACACTACAAACAAGTGATGATTTAAACAATTTAGAGATAGTGACAGATAGTGATTGCGAGAAAAAATATACGGGTTCTCAAACAGTCCAACCTGAGGTTCCAGTAACACCAAAGACCCAAGAGGTAGAGACGGTTAACTACACCCTAAGTGGATGCAATGATTCAAGCTCTTTTCCCGTAACAGTACGCTCACATAAAAGACAAGGGGAGTAGATATGTCAAAACTATTTCTAAACATATTTATAACATCAAGTTTCTTAGCATCATTGGTATACGGTGGAGACTTTTCATATGAAAGTAATGTAAAAACATATAAAGATAATGTAGGTCGTGTTAACGTAGCTGGATATGTAAATAGAATAGCTAGTTCCATAGCAGAGCAACTTGGACAAAATAAAAACTTTGATAACTTTGAAGATACACCCATAGCTATTATGTCTATAGTAGATATGAATGATTTTAAAAAGACAAGTCCTATCGCTAAAAGAATTAGCGAAAATCTTATTCATGAGATGCATGTGCGTGGTTATAAGGTAGTAGACTATAAGGCTATGTGTAAGATAGAGATAGACAAAAATGGTGATTATGTTTTTTCTCGCGCTATAGCTGACTTACAAAATCAAAGAACGATAGTGTATGCACTCTCAGGAACGTATACAAACTACAAAGATGGTATGGCTATAAACATTAGAATTATAGATATAAAAACAAGTATAGTGCTTTCAACTGCACAGGTATTTGTCCCTAAAAAAGTTTTAAAAAGCATCAACAGAATGTACACTAAAAATACATGGTTTACATCAGCTTCTGAGAAAATACCAAGCGTCACTAATTCAGTGATGATAGAGGGAAGAAAATGAGATATTTTGCATTGTTTTTAGTGCCAGCATTGTTTTTCGTTGGCTGTGGAGAAGAACCACAACCTGATGTAGTCCCTGTTGTAGTGAGTGAGGTGGTACCAGAACCAGAACCTGTTGTAGTCTTGCCAAAACTACCCCTTACTATGAAGATGATTCATGCGCTCAATCTATCTTCACAAGATATTTGCAACTTACAGCTGTACACTTCACATGATATTGAGCTCCAAAGAAAGATTCCAGCATCCTCCTCAAGTATCGATAATGGTGTCTTAGTAGTCAATAATGAAGATAAAATTTTGCGTATGGTTATTAAAAAAGGTACACCATGTATAGCGATAGAGGCTGAAGATAATTACATCGTAGTGAAGTTTAGTGAAAACTTTACACTTACATTTATGTATACACGTGGAAAAAAAGATCTCTTTTTACTAACTGCTAACAAATGGAAAAACGGGAAGGGAAGCTTAGTCATAAATGAGAAAGAGTATGAAGCAGTTGGCACAAGTGGTCAAGCCTATCTTATGTTAAGTAAGAAAGATATGGATAATTCAGATGAAAAAGAGACTATTATAGAGGGCTCTTTTATAGAATCTCATTAAGGTAAATAGTTAAAGAATATGTCCCATCTCATCCTTCTTTACCCCAAGATAATCTTCATTATGTTCGTTTGAATCCATTACGATAGGAACCCTTTGGACAACTTCTATAGTTTTTAAAGAAGAGATTTTATGAGGGTTGTTTGTGAGTAGTTTTATTTTTTTATTTTGAAGCGATTGAGTATAAAAGGAACCATGCCATAATTTAATCTTTAAAATGGTAAAATTTTGCAAAATTATGTCCAAATAAGGTTTAAAAGATTTCGCAGAACTCGGTTAAATAAGCACTTACGTGCCTTAGTTGGGGAAACTCATGTGAGTGTAAATGATTTTATTTATCCATTGTTTATTCGCTCAGGTTAAAGAAATAAAAACAGAAGTGGCATCAATGCCTGGTGTATTTCAGATGAGGCTCAAGGTGCCGATATACTCATGGTAAAACCAGCGCTTGCATATTTGGATATAGTACGAGAGATTAAAGATGCAATTTCTCTTCCTATGGCTGTTTACAATGTAAGTGGAGAATATGCGATGTTAAAGTTTGCTGGAATGAATAACTTGATAGATTATGACAGGGTGGTTATGGAGACTATGGTTAGTTTTAAGCGCGCAGGAACTGATATTATCATCTCCTGCCATGCAAAAGAAGTGGCAAAAATGCTACAAAGAGTTTAGTATGAATTTTAAAAGTTTTTTAGTAGATTACGGAGAGAGAGTTCCCGGCTACGGGGTAACTGTTATAAACGAAAGAGAAGCAAAAGCAGCTGCAGGAATACTTTTTGGGCTAGGGCTTATGGTCTTTTTTGTAGGTATCGGATATAACCATGTGATTGTTGCTAGAGTGTATCTAGCATTTTTGTTTATTGATTTTTCTGCTAGGGTTATCAGCCCAAAATACTCTCCCTCTATGCTTCTTGGAAAATTTGCTGTTAGAAATCAAAAACCAGAATATGTAGGCGGTTTGCAAAAGCGTTTTGCATGGATGCTGGGTTGGATTATATCTTTACCTATGATGTACTGGTTTGTCCTTCAATGGGATATCACTTTTTATAAGGTTATGATTTGTGCCTTGTGTCTTAGTCTGATGTTTTTAGAAGCATCATTTTCTATATGTGTAGGTTGTATGATTTATAAGATGTTTACAGGAGCAGATCCTGCTCATTGTCCAGGCGGTGTTTGTGAAATTAAAGTGAAAGAACCGATTCAAAGGTTTAATCCTCTTCAAGCTATTATCGCTATTGTAACAGCAGGAGCATTGATAACTGGTATATATCTCTTTTTAGCTAAAACAGAATCAAAAACATTTTTTGGTGAATTTTTACATGATTTAGTTTTGAGTGATGCACAACTGCAAGAAGAAAAAGATTTACTTTTTGAAAAGCAAGCAGCGAGTGAATTTGGTGATGACGATGAAGAAGACGATGAGGACTATTAATCTGCAAAAGTAATTTTAAAGCTAATTACTATAAAATTATAGCTTAGATAAAATATTTGGGATAAAACATGAGACATTTTTTAACACTTAAAGACTTTACAAAAGAGACTTAATAGTAAATATGGGTGCATAAAACACCTGGAGTGTTCATGGTGGTTCTACCTACAACACAATTTTTTTAGAAAAAAACTTTTAAGTCTTAATTAAAATGTTTTTTAAAATAAGTCAGAATTTATGAGGTTAGGATTGGTTAAAACAAAAAGAGCAAGAGAGAATGAAAGCCTTATATAAAGGGTTGATAACCTATTTTAGGGAATAGGCAAGAAGTGCTTATAGCAGATGTCCCATCTCATCTTTTTTAACATCTAAGTAGTCTTTGTTAAAATCATTAGACTCCATTACTATTGGAAGTCTCTCAACTATATCAATGTCACTGATAGAGTTTACCTTGTCTGGGTTATTTGTCAAAAGTTTTATCTTATGGATGTTAAAGTGATGGAGTATCTCAGTCACTATCTCATAGGTTCGCTCATCCGCTTCAAACCCAAGTTGGTGATTTGCTTCAATGGTATTGAGCCCACCATCTTGAAGAGCATAAGCATTTATCTTGTTAAAAAGTCCAATATTACGACCCTCTTGACGAAGGTATATCACCATGCCATTAGTTTGTGAGGCTAATTTGAGAGCATACTCAAGTTGGTCACGGCAGTCACATTTAAGAGAACCGATGGCATCACCAGTGAGGCATTCAGAGTGAACACGAACTATGGGTACATCAGACATAGTACCAGTGTAGATGACAAGATGTTCTTTTTCGCCTTCTTTAAAAGCTTTCACTTTAAAGGTACCAAATCGTGAAGGTAAGTTGGCTTCGTTAGAGATATTTATGTTCATTAATTATATTCCAAGTTAAAAAGGGTAAAATTTTGGAAATTATAGCGAAAATATTAGGAAATGACCATGTTTGACAGATTTAGAAGAACGAGAATAAATCCAACCTTAAGAGCCTTAGTACGTGAGACATCCGTAAGTGCAGATGATTTTATCTATCCCCTTTTTGTAAGAACAGGCTCGGGTATCAAAACTGAGGTCGATTCTATGCCTGGTGTATACCAAATGTCTTTAGATGAAATCTTAAAAGAGTGTGCGCATTTACAAACTTTGGGATTAAACTCTATCATCCTTTTTGGGATACCTGATGTTAAAGATTCTATTGGGAGTGATTCATTATGTGAACATGGCATCATAGCAAATGCAGTTCGTGAGGTTAAAAAAGCATATCCAGATATGTTTGTAGTGACTGACCTTTGTTTCTGTGAGTATACTGACCACGGTCATTGTGGTATCATAGATGAAAAAGATACCATTAACAATGATGCTACCCTTGAGATATCTGCACAACAAGCTATCATTCACGCAAAAGCAGGTGCTGATATGATAGCACCATCTGGGATGATGGATGGAATTATCCAAACATTAAGAGAAGCTCTAGATGGCGCTGGGTATGAGAACTTACCTATCATGTCATACTCCACAAAATTTGCAAGTGGCTACTATGGTCCATTTCGTGATGTAGCTGAGTCAACTCCAAGTTTTGGTGACCGTTCGTCTTATCAGATGGATCCAGCAAATCGTCGTGAAGCTATAGCTGAGTCTGTGAGTGATGAGCTACAAGGCGCAGATATACTTATGGTAAAACCTGCTCTTGCTTACTTAGATATCGTTCGTGAGATAAAAGATGCAACTTCTCTTCCTATGGCAGTGTACAATGTAAGTGGCGAATATGCGATGCTAAAGATGGCAGGGATGAATGACCTTATAGACTATGAGAGAGTTGTGATGGAAACGATGGTTGCTTTTAAGCGTGCAGGTGCTGATATTATCATCTCGTATCATGCTAAAGAAGTTGCACTAATGCTTCAAAATAAGGTATAATACTCGCTTTTTAAAATACAGTTATTAAATAATTTCTCGCCAAAGGCGAAGCTTTAGTGACTGAGTATTATCTGGACTAGTTCAGATTATACGAGATTTACATAATAGGATTTAGCTTGAGACATTTTTTAACATTCAAAGATTTTACAAAAGAAGAGATATTAGAGATTATAGATATCGGTCTTGAGATAAAACAAAATCTTAAAAAGGGCATTTATAAAAAAGAGCTAGATATGCAAACTCTTGGCATGATTTTTGAGAAAAGTTCAACTCGAACTCGTGTAAGTTTTGAAACTGGAATGTTTCAACTAGGTGGTCACGCTTTATTTCTCTCAAATCGCGACATTCACTTAGGTCGTGGGGAACCTGTAAAAGATACTGCTCGTGTTATCAGTAGTATGTGTGATATGGTAATGATACGAACTTTTGAACACACTATGATAGAGGAATTTGCTGCTTACTCTAGTGTACCTGTTATAAATGGTCTTACAGATAGCTATCATCCTGTACAACTTTTAGCGGATTATATGACACTCGTTGAGCATAAATGTGCAGATAATATAATAGCTGCTTATGTGGGCGATGGAAATAATATGACACACTCTTGGATGATGCTAGCTGCCAAACTTGGCTTTGAACTTCGCATTGCTACACCAAAAGGGTATGAAGTAGATGCTAAGATTTTAGCTCAAGCTCTTGAGATAGCTAAAGAGAGTGGGGCAGTTATCACAACAACCAATGACCCTAAAGTTGCTGTCAACGGAGCAACAGTTGTAACAACAGATACATGGACCTCTATGGGGCAAGAGGAGCAAAAGCAAGAGCGTATTAAAATTTTTCAAGGTTTTATGGTTGATGATGCTTTAATGTCTCATGCAAAGGATGATGCTAAGTTCTTACACTGCCTTCCAGCTTATAGAGGTTTAGAAGTAAGTGAAGAGATATTTGAAAAACATTCAAAAATTGTCTTTGATGAAGCCGAAAATAGACTTCATGCACAAAAAGGTTTAATGGTTTGGCTCACTAAACAGTAACTAGTTAATAA
>JALSLR010000049.1 GCA_026988245.1 Sulfurimonas sp. | reverse complement strand
GATTTAAAAACTGATTTTCCCGCTGGTGTGGAGATAACACAAGAGGCACTAGACAAATACCAAGACAAAGATGTTTTTAAAATCAACAACCAAAACGGGACTATTATGGATAAACTTGGAAACCTTGATGACCCAAAGGTTGATGAACTCATAGTCCTTTCCCAATTTAACAAGCATGATGAATTTGATGAAGAGGTTTTAAAAATAGCTAGTTCATTTTCTGAAGTTGATGCTAAGAAGTACCCAAAGAGGAAGGACTTACGTGATTTAACATTTTGTACTATAGACCCTGTGACAGCAAAAGATTATGATGATGCTATATACTATGATGCTAAGGATACAACTTTATATGTAGCTATCGCTGATGTGAGTGAATATGTAAAACCTTTTGGAGCAATTGATAATGAAGCAATATATAGAAGTTTTTCTATCTACCTACCACATCGCTCTATCCCTATGCTACCTCGTCAACTCAGCGAGACACTCTGTTCACTACAACCCCACGTTGATAGACTCGCTTATGTGTTTGAGATGAAGTTAAATATAGACTCACTTGAGGTGGTAAGTTCAAGTGTCTATGAAGCTATAATCCACTCAGATAGACGTTTTAACTATGAAGAGATAGACTCTTTTTTTGAGGGTAAGTTAAAGGCTATCAATACTAAAGAACATGAAATATTCTCATGGATCACTAAACTTAGAACTATTACAGATAAACTAAAAGCAAAAAGATTAAAAGTAGGTTATGACTTTCGCTCTAAAGAGCTAGAGATGCACATAGATGAAGATTCTAATATAGAGTCAACTTCCTATGCAGAAGAAACACCATCACACGCTCTCATAGAGGATTGTATGCTTTTGGCAAATAAAGCGGCAGCTTCAAAATTTGAACGTGGAATATTTCGTATACATGAACCACCATCACAAAACAAGTTACAAATACTCTACCAAGAACTAGCAGGCATTGGAATGTTTGTTGAGATTAAAAAAACGACAAAAGAAACAATAGAAGCTATTCAAGAGATGGCAAGAGAGATGAACTTAGAATCAGAAGTAGACACACTCATCATACGCTCACAAATGCAAGCTAGGTATGCACCGCTTAACTCTGGACACTTTGGACTTGGTTTTGAGGCTTATACACACTTTACATCACCTATACGAAGATATAGTGACCTCATAGTGCATAGACTACTAAAAGCTATCAATGCAGACGATACGACTGAGGGTTCTTATGTCCTACGCAACATAGAATCTTTAAGTATGGCTATTAGTGAAAAAGAACGTGAAGCTAGTACTATAGAGATAGATTTTCAAGCTAGAAAATTTTCTCGTTGGGCAAATAAACATATAGGAGAGAAGTTTATAGCTCGAGTCAGCGGAACTAATCCAGAACTCAAAGCAGACTTAAATGATGAGATAAAAGGTGCTAGACTTATCTTAGCATCAAGTGAGAATGTAGCTTTATTTAGTGATGTAAAAGTCAATATAGATAAAGTAGATATAGCTAAAGCAAAAATTTATGCAAGCGTTATTGAAAGTATCTGATGTATCAAAGTCACTTAGATACACATATTAGAAACAATACTATAAGCAATAGTTTTGTACTTTTTGGCGAAAGTTACTTTTTGATAGATAGATATACAAAGATGCTTTCAAATATCCAAGACGCATCTGTACTTAACTATAACCAAGATGAATATAATTTCAACGCAGCCAAAGCACACCTTTCTCAAGCCTCACTTTTTGGTGGAAGAAATATCTTAATCATAAAAACAGATAAAAAAATTCCAAAAAAAGAGTTAGAAGCGTTCATACTATATTGTGAAAAAAACCAAGATAATCTCTTTATCTACGCATATACAGATAAAGAGTATAAAACATATGATAAAGACAAATATTTTAAAAAATATAGCACTATGTGTGTAAGATTTTTTCATCCTAAACATGTTGAAGCGGTAAATATTGTAGCAGATGTAGCTAAAAAATTAAATGTAAATATAGATAGCTACTCAATAAGTCATCTCTTAAATATTCACAATGGAGATGTTGCACTCAGCACAAATGAAATAGAAAAGTTTATAGTTTTTGATAAGCCTATTACAACCAAAGATATTGATGCCCTTGTTTTTGGATTAGCTGAAATCAACATAGATGAGCTCATCAAAAAAATCATAAATAAAAAAGATTTCAAAGAGGACGTTCAAAGTATTCTAGAACATGGAGAAGATGAGATACGAATAATAACTGCTATTACATCTTTTATAACACAGTTATATATGTTCAATATTTACATACGAGTCAATGGTGCACCTAACGCAGTGGAAATTCTAGGATACCGTGCTCCAAAGTTTGTTGTAGATGAGAAGGCTAGCCTTAGTTTAAAGTTTAAGCCTAGTGTTTATTATAAACTGCATGAACTCTTACTCTCAAGTGAACTCAAAATGAAAAGTTCAGGAGTTGACAAGGGTGCTATACTACTCTCCACCCTCATAAGAATTCAAAATATTTTATAAGTTTTTTAACTCTAACTCTAAAAATCCACTCACATAGTGTGCAAAGAAAGTGATAAATTCTAAATCTTCTTTATGAAAACCACCCTCTTTATTTAAAAGTTGAAAGACTCCTATCACTTCTCTTTGTGAATTTATAACTGGAGATGTCAAAATATTTTTTGTATAGTACCCAGTTTGAAGATCAATATCTGATAAAAAATTAGGATTTTCATAAGCATCATTTTCTAATATAGGCTTTTGCGTCCGAATAGTATGACCAGCAAGTCCCATATCGAAAGGTACAACAATTTTTTCCACACCATCAGCTAAAGTGGTCCAAAGTTGATTCATATCAGAGTCTAATAGAAAGACTGAGCATCTATCTGCTCCAATAATCTTTTTTGCCTTTTGTGATATAAAGGGTAAACCCTCATCCAAAGTTGCAATACGAACAAGGTCCTTACTAAAGTCTGCGAGTTCTTTGTATTTTCCAGTCATAAAAATCCCTTTTATTTTGAAAAATTATATAGAAATAAAGATGAAAAAGATATTAAAGAAAGTTACATTAAGTTATAATAGATAGGAATTTTGACGAACTAGCAAGATGAGAAATTCAATGGATTAAAAGAGTGATGCAGTTTCAAGGCGCATAGTGAGGAAGTGTACTGTAGTACATGACGAGCGTAGCAACGCAGAAAATGCGTCGCTATTTTAATTCTTAGTTAGTGTCTTGGTTAACTATTTTTGACTTACCTATCCATGGCATCATTTCACGTAGTTTATTACCAGTTTTAGTGATAAGTTTTTCTTTATCATTAGTACGTTCAGCATTCATGCGAGGATATCCTGCTTGACCTTCAAGGATGAAGTCTTTTGCAAATCTACCATCTTGAATCTCTGTTAAGATATCACGCATAGCCTGTTTAGACTCAGCATTGATAACACGCTTACCAGATACATAATCACCATACTCAGCAGTGTTTGAGATACTATAACGCATATCAGCGATTCCACCCTCAAACATCAAGTCAACGATAAGTTTAAGTTCGTGAAGACATTCAAAGTACGCTAACTCAGGAGCATATCCAGCTTCAGTTAATGTTTCAAATCCAGCTTGAACTAAAGCAGTAGCGCCACCACAAAGTACAGCTTGCTCTCCAAAAAGGTCAGTTTCTGTTTCATCTTTAAAAGTTGTCTCGATGATAGCTGTACGACCACCACCAATAGCTGATGCATAAGAAAGAGCTAACTCTTTAGTTTGCTTCGATGGGTTTTGACCAACTGCGATAAGGTCAGGGATACCACCACCACGAACAAACTCAGAACGTACAGTATGCCCTGGAGCTTTAGGAGCAATCATAGTTACATTGATGTTTGCAGCAGGCTTAATACGACCATAGTGGATGTTAAAACCATGACCAAAAGCGATAGTAGCACCATCTTTTAAATTTGGAGCAATCTCATTATTATAAATCTCAGCTTGATTTTCATCTGGAAGAAGAATCATAACTACATCAGATTTTGCAGTAGCATCAGCGATAGATAAAACTTCAAAGTTTTTAGCTTCAGCTTTCGCCCATGAAGAACCACCCTTACGTAAACCAACAACAACATTAACACCGCTATCTCTTAAGTTTTCTGCGTGTGCGTGTCCTTGAGAACCAAAACCTATCATTGCAACTGTTTTGCTTTTAATTAGGTCTAAACTAGTATCTTTGTCATAATAAACATTTAATGCCATTGTGTATATCCTTGTATAATTTTAAGCTTAAGCTTATAAAAAATTTTCGCGATTATACTATATTAAAGCAAAAACTTTTATAATACGGTAATAAATTTAAAAATATATAGGAAACTTTATGAAAAAATTCAACCTTTTTAACGAAATCATCACTGTCGATAAAAATATTTTACTTCAAACAATTAACAAAAATGAAGAGTTTGGTATCACTATTGAGGGGGATATTATCACTGATGATGCTAAGGGTAACGCCATCTACATATTTAAAGGAAAGCTAGATATTCAAACTAATACTCATTTAGCTCCCCAGAAGCCTCAAACACTTCAAGATATGTTTGGTACAAACTACCAGATAGTTGAAGATGACAAAAGAGTACTTATCAAAGCATTTTCTGCGTGGCAATCACTCATAGAGATAAACACGCCTAATGCCTCATATGATGACACTACAGCTGATGGGGTAGCAGAATTTGGTAATAAAGAGTTAGAGAACTTAGGCTGGAATGCTACAGAATTTAATATCGATTATCGAGACTTAGTAGAGCTTTTAGAAGAAAAATGTCAAGGGACTATACTTTGTATTGAGCAAGAAGAGCCTTATCAGTTTAGTGGACTTGGATTTATCGCAGATAATAAAGAAGCCTATAATACTCTTTTTAACTATTGCCAAGAAAAAATTACAAAACTGATGAATGAAGACAATGAATTTGTCAAAGAAACACTAGAAGATGACGAGCTAGAAGCGTTAAAGTTTTTTAAAATTGACTAAGGTTTCCATAGAGCATAAATTCAGAGGTTCCATAGAACTTCCTGAAAACAAGTATGCAAAAGATGTTTTTTTTAGAGTGAAACAAGCCTATGCGAACCATGAAAATATGGCTATTAACCTTGTTTTTTCTCCAAACAAGCAAAAAAGTTTGCAAACCTATACAAAAGGTTCCGCTCATGATGAACTGCAAAACCTTGATTTATATATTAATCTAGGTGAAATGCTAGGCTTTAAAACTGATGATGCTAAGAAGTTAAAAGAGAGTATTTTATTTGTTAATGACAAGGCACACTCAAACTTCAATATCACTAAACGCGTTAAACTAAGTAACAAAAAAAACAAATCGAAAACAAATAAAAGCTATATGTTTTGGGATATAGAAAACTTCTCTAGTATATCATCTATCTTTAGTGATTTAATTGAACCTTTTGAGATAAAAGATGAAAACATCTTCTTAGCATCAAATCCTGATTCACTTTACTTGTTTAAAGCAGAGTGGGAAGCCAACCTCTATGACTATGGAAAAACACTAGAGTCATTTAACTTCACAAGATGTGATCATGGTAAAAATGTGGCAGACGATGTATTGCTACAAAAATTTATAGACTTAAAACTCACTAATGCGGATGTATATATGATGACTTTTGATAGGGAACTCAAAGAGCGTTTCGTTGAAGCTACACACCCAAGTTGTAACCTTTATATTATGGGCAAATAATTATTCTTTAAAAGCTAGATATCTTTGAAGTATTATCATAGCGGAGATGGAGTCAATGCGTCCATCTCTTACATACTTCATCTCACCCTTCATCATAGACTCCGCTTCTAGGGAACTTCCTGCTTCATCTTGATATATAACTTCACCCTTAAAATCCACAAGATTCATAAAATGTACTATACGACGACGCATCTCATCTTCACTACTCCCACCAAGAGGGATACCTATAACTACAGTATCAACTTCCCACTCACATATAGCTTTTTTAACCTCTTCTGAGGCTTGGTTTCTATTTTTTCTTATCACAGCAGGCAAAGGGGTGACTATATCTTTATGAGCGGAGTACGCTAAGCCTATTCGCTTTAAACCTAAGTCAATTGCTATATACTTCATCGTTTATTTATATACAACTTTATTACGTCCAGTCTCTTTTGCCTTATAGAGTCTATCATCAGCTGTTTTAACTACATTGTCAAGTGATGCCTGAGTTTTTCTTTCACTCACACCTGAACTGACAGTCAATTCTATACGTTCGCCCTTATACATAAGACGTGCTTTTTGCACATGCTTACGAACTTTTTCAGCAAAAATAGCCCCACCTTTTATATCTGTTTCACTTAAAATCGCCATAAATTCTTCTCCACCAAAACGACCTACGATGTCAACACTTCTTGCTTCTTTTTTCATTATACCCGCAAACGCAAAAAGTACAGCATCTCCAGCATCATGACCGAATGTATCATTCACATTTTTAAAAAAATCTAAATCAAACATCACGATACTATAGTTATGTTCATAGCGTACAAATTCTGCTTCTTTTATATTCATAAATTCATCTAGTGCACGTTTATTATAAAGCTTTGTTAAAAAATCCTCTTTGGATTCTTGCTTCGTTTTTTCTAATTCTGCTTCTAATTGTTTTATCTTTTTACTTAAAGCCTTCACTTCACCACTATGGTCTTGTAAATCTTTACTTAAGGATTTTGTATTTTCCTCTAGAGCTATAGCTAAGGTGTATAGTTTTTTATGCGCTAATTTAAAATTAACATGGGCCTTATCACTCTCCTCATTATGCGATTCAAGTTCTCTTTTAATTCCTTGAATCTCAACAGTAGAACTATCTGAGCGTTCTATCATCTCTATAAGTCTAAGAGAAAGCTTGTCAAGAACACCATCGAGTGATTCTATCATCTCTTTAACACTCTCTTTGTCAAGAGCAATACGAAGCTTTATCGCTTGTTTTATTTCTGTTTCTACACTTACACTACTCAGCAAAGATGGGTCTTTTTTAAT
This sequence comes from Sulfurimonas sp., assembly GCA_026988245.1. Lineage (GTDB taxonomy): Bacteria > Campylobacterota > Campylobacteria > Campylobacterales > Sulfurimonadaceae > Sulfurimonas. Next base: position 9,121 of record JALSLR010000049.1, on the reverse strand, counting down.
CTTTTCACTCAAGGTTGCTATCTCATCATTAACACTTGAAGCGATAGAAGGAACAAAAGAGGAAACTAACAATGATGAAAGTTTTACTAATGAATTTGCTGCATCGTTTGACTCATTTGCTGCAGAAGAAATATTTTTCAAATCAAGCGCTAAAATAGACTCTTTTAAATCATCCTTGTTTTTCATACCAATAGAAACTAAAAAAGAATCATCATACGAAGTTATAAAATTTGTCCAGTGCTGTCTAAAATTATCAACCTGAGATACGCTAGGGTTTTCGCTTAGCATCACTATACTTTTTTTTGCTAACTCTGCGGCTTCTTTATTGTGCAAGACCTCTACAACTTGTAGTACTCGTTTTGTAAAATTTAGTTGCGATTCAAGAGATGCAGAACAAACGGACTGATTTGTACGGTTAAGTTTTGAAACTAAAAAACGAGTAAACTCGTTCATTGTTTTTATACGGTATTGGTTGAGTTCTTTTTGTAAGTCAGGATTTAAGGTCTCCTTATGCTTTTGCAAATGGGAACAATCCTCAATATCCATACCAGCAAGCTTAGCCTCTTTACAAAAAGCAGTTTGATAATAGTCAGGTGTTAATAAGTGACCTTCTAATTCTAATCTTTTTACAGCTTTTTTAATTATCGTTTGAATTGTCATTGTTATATATCCTTTATTATAGTTATAATTATTTTCTTGCACCCTCTGAAGAAAGTTGAGCAATAAATGAGTCAATGGCCTTGGCAGCACTAAGTTTTATGGCATCAAAACGCTCTTGATCAGTGACTACAGCATTAGGTGTAACACTAAAGTCATAAGTACCTTTTGCAATATAAGACTTTTGTTTTCCCTTAGTATAACGCACTATGTTAAGTGTGATTTTCATTCTATACGCTATGACATATCCATTTTGATCATACTGAATAGGTGTATAATTAGGCGCAGAAATAGAAAAAACTAAATGAGAATCGGAGTGACTTCTTGAAGTAAGTGATGCTTGAAGCGTTTCTACTATAGCACCATCAACGGCATCTTTAATAAGCACAGTGTTCTCTGGATCTGTTTGAGATATCACCACACTTGTCGAAATTTTTTCACCTAAGATATCACGTGAAAATTTTGAACTTGGTTTATAGCCACATGAAGTTAAAACTAATAATGCTAAGAGTAGCAATATAACTTTTTTCATATCTAAAAAACTCAAAACTACCCTTTGACTACTAAGTTTACTAATTTTTTAGGAACAACTATCTCTTTTATAATAGTTTTACCCTCAAGATGTTTAGCAACCTGTTGTTTTGCTAAAGCTATGATATTTTCTTTGGATTCATCTGTGGCAACTTCTATCTCTGCACGATTTTTACCATTTACAGAGACGCCTAGAGTGATACTATCCTCCACAAACACCTCATCCAAAACAACTTGTTTTGAAAGATTTTTAAGATTAAAATAGCGAGAAGAGATATCCCAACATGTATGAGGGATGACTGGTTCCATAATAGAGGTCAAAATCCAATAACCCTCACTCCATACATCTACATTACTTTGAGCGTTCAAAGCATTCATTGCTTCCATAACTCCTGCTATCATAGTGTTAAAAGTATAACGCTCTTCATAAACTTCATTTGCACGCACCTGTGCTTCATACACTTTTTTACGAGCAAATTTTTCCTCTTTAGTTAAACTAGAATGCTCAATCTTAGGCTTAGCATCACACTTTAGAGCATTTGTACTGCGTTCAAAAAATCTTTTAATGAACTTATATGAACCCTCAACTCCACTGTCATTCCACTCTAACTCTTGAGTTGGTGGTGCTGCAAAAAGTATGAAAAGTCTAGCTGTATCCGCCCCATATTTTTCTATAAGTGCATCTGGATCAACAGTATTACCTTTAGACTTTGACATTTTTGCACCATCTTTAAGTACCATACCTTGCGTAAGGAGTTTAGCAAATGGTTCATCAAAGTCAAGATAATCCAAGTCACGAAACACTTTTGTAAAAAATCTTGCATAGAGTAAGTGAAGTATCGCGTGTTCTATCCCACCGATGTAATGGTCAACTCCTGAGTTCATCCAATACGCAACTTGTTTCTTAGAAAAAGCTTCCTTTTCCCAATTCGCAGGTGATGCACAAAAACGTAAAAAGTACCATGATGATTCTACAAAAGTATCCATAGTATCGGTCTCACGAATCGCATCTTTACCACAAGATGGACACGAACAATGTTTCCAAGTTGGATGACTTTCAAGGGGATTACCCTCGCCTGTTATTTCGACATCTGATGGAAGTGCTATAGGAAGATTTTCTTTCTTTTCCATTACTAAACCACAGTCGTTACAATGCACAAAAGGAATTGGTGCACCCCAATAACGCTGACGACTCACACCCCAATCTTTAAGCTTATAGTTAGTAGTTTTACGTCCAAGTTTATGTTCTTCAAAATACTTTATGATGTTGTACTGAGATTTTTTAGAATTTAGTCCGTCAAATTCTCCAGAGTTAAATAGTATTCCAGCATCTGTAAATGCAGATACACTAAAGTCATGTCTACCTTCTTTAGGGTTTATAACAGGTGTGATGCTAAGCTCATATTTTTTTGCAAAATCATAGTCACGGTCATCATGTGCAGGAACAGCCATAACAGCCCCACTACCATAGTCCATAAGCACAAAGTTTGCCACCCATACTGGTATAGATTTTTTGGTTATTGGATGCACTACATTAATGTTTAAAGGTACCCCTGCTTTTTCTTTTTGTCTATCTATTGATGAAGTAGCTTTCATCTTTTTTATCTCACGCACAACCTTAGCATCAAGAAGCTCATGCTCAATCATGTAAGTTACTATCTCATGTTCAGGAGCAAGAGCTGTATAGCTCACACCATAGATAGTATCTGGACGCGTTGTAAATACATCAAAACCTTCAAATTTATTTGCAAGTTTGCTCTTAGCATCATCATCAAAAAAGAGATTAAACTCTAAACCATTTGATTTACCTATCCAGTTTTCTTGCATCGTTAAAACTTGGCTTGGCCAACCATCTTTTAATTTGTCTAAATCAGCTAATAACTCGTCACCATACTGTGTGATTTTGAAGTAGTACTGATTCATATCTTTTTTCTCTATGGGTGTATCACATCTCCAACAGCAGCCATCAACCACTTGTTCGTTTGCTAAAACAGTTTTATCATGTGGACACCAATTAAGCAAGCCTTTTTTACGATAAAGAAGACCTTTTTCGTACATATCAATGATAAAGCCTTGCTCAAACTTCGTGTAAAGTTCATCACTTGTAGCTAACTCTCTTTCTTTTGAAAAACTAAATCCGAGAGTTTTAAATTCACCCTTCATGTAGTCTATGTTTTCATAGGTCCATTTTTTAGGATCAGCTCCATTTTTTATAGCAGCATTTTCAGCAGGCATACCAAAACTGTCAAATCCTATAGGGTGTAGAACATTCATCCCTTGCTGTCTATAATAACGCGCAAAAGTATCACTAAGAGTATAGTTACGAACATGCCCCATATGCAAACGCCCACTTGGAAAAGGGAACATACTGAGTATATATTTTTTAGGTTTATTCAAATCTTCACTTGGCTCAAAACTCCTGTTTTTCTCCCAGTGATTTTGCCAACTTTGCTCTATATCTCGTGCCTTATATTCCATCAATACTCTTCATGAGATTTTGAACTCTCTATGAGAACTAAAGCCATAGAAAAAAGGTTAGCAACCAGTGCACCTATAGCGAGGGCTATTGCCCAACTCATGTTCCCAACTATTTCCACATATATAAAAGCAGGAATCAAATGTAAATCAGCAACAAGTGATGATGCTAAAAGTTCAGCTGAAAGAAGATTTCTTACACCAATTTTTAAAAAGGTACTTACTAGATTTAAACTTGCTGCCACAAATAGTGCTACAGATGTGTGTTCATACAAAAAACCCGCGATTGATGTTAAGCTCATTAAAGAGAAAAACACATATATTACTTTACCCCAATCCATATGATTAGTCCTTAGTTTTATTTACTAAAATTTCAGTGATTATACTAAAAAATTGTTGAGGGGTGACTGAAAATTTTTCAAAGTGATTCTACCCGATTTTTTCCATTGTTTTTTGCGGTATATAAAGCATTATCTGCCCTAGAGAGTACAAAGTCAAAACTATCTAAATATTTGTACAAACTATAACCGATACTTACTGTTGCCTTATCTATAATATCGAACTGAGTTTCGTCTATCTCTCTGCGTATACTTTCACATAATTTAGCAGTTTTTTTTTCATCTGTATCTATCATAATGAGTATAAACTCTTCTCCACCCCAACGTATAGCTATATTAAACTCATTTGTATATTTTTTTATAATTGAAGCAATTTTCACTAAAGCAATATCGCCTATATGATGTCCATTATTATCATTTATCTTTTTAAAGTCATCTATATCTATCATCATGATAGATACGCGTACTTTTTTTTGTGTAAAGAGAAGTTTAGCTTTAAAAGCCTCATCTACAAAGGCTCTATTGTAAAGTCCTGTCAAAATATCTGTTGTTGACAAAGTTTTTAACTCTATGAAATTACGATAAATCTCTTTAAGATACTTATCTATCAACACAGCAACCACTAAACCAAAGGAAAATGATGCTAACATCCAAAACATCAACATGGCTGTGTCTTCTCTATTGTATGGATTAAATAGATACAAATACAAAACAGACATCACTGCAACTATCAGAGTAGTAACTATAGACTCCTTTAAATTTAAACCAGAGACTGTAAACACCCAAAATATAATCAAAGACACCTCTACAAAATGTATACTTGTCGTTCCAGTATAGCTCAAGTATATATTACCAAAGGATGCATATACTGGAGCTAGCATCATAAAAACAATAATTAATTTTGGATACTTGTTTTGATTAGCGAGATAGCTAACGATAAGTAATGATATAGGTACTGTATAAAGGTGAAAGAAATTAGCAAAGGGAAGTATCTCTTGAGAGATTAAATAGCTATCAATAACTGAAGAGATAAGATACAAAACTGCAGTAAGTAATGCAACAACAGCAATTTGCTTTTGTCGCATAGGCGTTATCCACTCATTGTAAGTAATATCTTTCATTTATGACTCCCTACATTACTCCAGATTCATATTGGTCACGCATACGTTGTTTTTCAGCTTCTCGTTTTGCTTTAGATGCTAATTTGATGTGGTAGCCTTTTACATCAAAACCGAACCATAAAAGTATCGGTGATGCTACGAAAACGGATGAGTATGTCCCTACGACTACACCTACTAAAAGAGTAAATGCAAATGCATGAATAATCTCACCACCAAACATAAAAAGTGTAAAGACAACAAAGAAAGTGGTCAATGATGTAAGTGTTGTTCTTGCTAATGTTCTAGTTACTGAGTCATTTATAATCTCACTTAAGTCTGTCTTTTTAGTACTAGTTACACCCTCGCGGATACGGTCAAATACGATGATAGTATCGTTTAGTGAATAGCCTAAAATTGTTAGCAAGGCCGCTAATACATCAAGATTAACATCAAGTCCTACTAGAGTTATAGCACCAAGAGCAAGAGTGATATCATGAACAAGTGCCACTATAGATGCAACAGCAAAACGCCACTCAAATCTAAATGCTACATACACTAAGATTCCTAGTATTGCTAAAAGTAAAGACATCACTCCTTTTTCTTTGAGCTCCGCTCCTACCGTTGGACCTACGATGTCTACACGGCGAATTTTAAATTCACCTGTCCCTTGAAGTGCTTGACGAGTCACATCTCCAACATCTACTGTTACACTATTACTAGTAGTTTTCATACGGATAACCACTTCATCTGGTGAGCCAAATTCTGTGATAGACGCACCTTTGAAAAGTTCATTATTTTTTAATTTTGCTCTCATATCATTAATAGGCGCTGTTGTATTGTACTGCACTTGGACTACAGTCCCACCAGCAAAATCAACACCATAATTGAGTCCTTTTGTCGCTAATAGCATAAATGATGCTAAGACTAAAACGATAGACAACACCATAGCAAGCTTAGACTTGCCCATAAAATTAAAGGTTTTTGTATACTTAAAAAACTCCATCTACTTATCCCTTAATCCCAAACCAAAAACGATTGTTTTTAGATTTTTGTATTTTTGATTCTAACATAGTATAAATTCCATGAGTTCCTAGTATTGCTGTAAGCATTGAAGCGAGTATCCCTATACTCATAGTGATAGCGAAACCTTTAATAGCGCCAGTACCATAAGCATATAATACTACAGAAGCTATAAGAGTGGTGATGTTAGCATCTAAAATAGCACGCATAGCATTAGAATAACCCTCTTCTATCGCTTTATGCATAGACTTACCTTGGTAGATAAGTTCACGAATACGCTCAGAGATGATAACATTTGCATCTACAGCCATACCTACCGTTAAAACAATTCCAGCCATTCCAGGAAGGGTAAGAGTAGCACCAAATAAGCTCATTACAGCAAGTAATAAGAGTAAGTTAGCAATAAGAGCTATATTTGCTATAACACCAGCCATACGATAATACACAACCATAAAGATGATAACAAGTACAAAGCCACCAACTAATGCGATTAAAGAGGCTTTAATACTATCAGCACCTAAGCTTGGGCCAACAGAGCGTTTTTCCATCATATATACAGGAGCTAATAAGGCCCCTGAACGAAGAGCGATAGCTAAATCTTTAGCTTCCACTACTGTATAGTTTCCAGAAATCTGTCCAGATCCCCCACCAATACGCTCGTTTATATTTGGAGCAGAGTAAACTTTTCCATCTAACACAATAGCAAGACGATTCCCTACATTTTTACCGGTAAAGTCTCCAAATATTTCAGCACCTTCAGCATTTAATTTGAAGTTGATTAAAGGGCGATTATTTTGGTCAAATCCAACATATGCATCTGTGAGCATCGCGCCATCTAAGATGGGAATCTCTTTTATGAGGTATTTTCTACCTGAACCATCAGCATCTTCAAGAATAATATCTCCAAGAGCAGATGCATCAGCATCACTCATTACATTTACACGAGCAGCTCTTTGTTCATCTACTGCCATCATTTCTAGCTTTGCAGCACGAGAGATAAGTTCCCGAGCACGCTGTTCCTCTTCTTGAGTTTTTATACCCGCTAACTGCACAAGAATTTTTTCTTCACCTTGTTTTGCAACAACAGGTTCAGTTAGTCCAAACTGATCAAGTCTATTTCTAATGGTTTCAATAGCTTGGTTTATAGCTTCTTTTTTAGTTTTAATAATCTCTTCTTGAGTTAATGCAAGAGAAAAGTTTTCACCATTTACTACAAGTTTTAGACCATCATTTTTGGAAAAAAAGTCACGCATCTGTTTTTCATCATCAGAATCAAGAAGCAAGAAAGAGATACTTTGCCCATCGAAAGTAAGTTCATCAATTAAAATATCATTTTTGTTTGTAAAGTACTTGATACTTGCAGCAATAGACTTAATACGAGAAACCGTAGCTTCCTCAGTTTTTACACCAAGAAGCATATGCAAACCACCTTGAAGGTCAAGTCCTAATGTTACTTTTTTACCATCATGTGTGTTTAAAAGAGAGGGTGCTGAAAAAAACAACCCAAATATTATCGCTATAGCGAATATTACAATACGATAATTAAGCTTCATCCTCGTACTTTCTAGCAATAGCATCTTTAACGATTTTTACAATTGTATCATCGTTCATTTTCACACTTAAAAAGTTCTCTTCAACCTTATTAACCACAACGATGAAACCACCAGTTGTAACAACCTTATCTCCCTTTGAAAGAGCAGCGATCATCTCTGTTTTAGCCTTAGCCTCTTTTTGTTGTGGGCGAATAATTACAAAATACATAATTGCTATTAAAAATACAAACGGCAATAACTGACTTAAAATTTCCATTGTTTATGCTTCCTTAAATAAAATTAAGAGGATTATACATAAAGTATATTAATATATCACTGAATATTACGCTAATAATGATTCTAGAAATATTCTTAAATATTCTTGATTAAACTTATTGACCATAGATTCTTCTTTCATAATTTTTTTCAAAGCTTCAAAGGTAGAATATTTGTCTCGATATGGTCTATCGCTAGTTAAAGCATCAAAATTATCACAAATAGATAAAATAGCAGCAAAAGGTGTTATATCTTTTGAAGTTAAATGTTCAGGGTAACCTGAACCATCAAGAGCTTCATGATGGTGCATAATTGCTTCTACAATATACGGGTTGTATATATGGTTTTTTTTAACTATATCAACACTAAATTTGCTGTGTTCTTGCATAGTTTGCATCTCTTGTAGATTTAATTTTGATTCTTTTTTTGTAATATTATCATTGATAACCTTTTTACCTAAATCATGTAAAAGTCCAGCCGTACCAATACGTAAAAGTTCTTCATCTTTAAAATCAAGACAGTAACTAAGCGAAACAGCATATATTGCCACATGGATAGAATGAAATTCAAGTGCACAAGCATCATTGAAATATGCAATAGTTTCTTTTAAATACTTAGGATTATTTTTTACGAGGTATATTATACTCTTTACTATTGCATCTACTGAAGTAGTATCTATAAGATTTCTTTCAGAAGCGAAAAACTCTGTAAATAATCTATTATTCACTTCATACAGAAACTCTATAGTTTTTTGACCTTTATTTTGATTATGTTGAATATAGCGAAGCAGAGAACTTGATGTTAATGTTAGTTGATCTATATCATTTAAACTAATGTAAAGATTTTTTTGTAGTTGTAGTTGATGATAAATCTTTTCTATTAACAGCGTTCCTGCCTTAATTATTATTAGATATTCATCATCTTTCTTAATCCATATATCAAAAACCAATTGTTCTCCAACAACAATAGACTCTAATTCTAGTTTACGATGCGTTCTATGACTAATCTTTGCTTTAATAAATTTCATATTACCATTATATCAAATATGTGTATAATACTGCCATGATCCCAAATCATTCCATAACATTTAACACACCTCCAAATTCATAAAAATCTCATTTTTTTTTGAATCCAGAAGCACCTAAAAAGGCTAAAAAATTAGAGTTTACATATTTTTGGCTCCAGATGTAGT
>JALSLR010000048.1 GCA_026988245.1 Sulfurimonas sp. | reverse complement strand
GTTACCACTCCATGTTGATACGGTTAGAGTTTTCATTTAAAGTTAAAATAATGATGAATGAACCGGGCGTTATGGTTGTTTCAGTCTTATCTATACCATTAATATTTGAGAGTTCATCTTCTATGTCACGAACAACCATCTTATCCATGTTCGTCGCACTTGCCCCTGCATAAGCACCACGCACACTAATCTTATCGAGTTCTACTATAGGAAACATCTCTTTTGGAATGTTTACATATGCGTTATAGCCGAGATAAGCTAAAAAAACTAAAAGAGCATAATTAAGTCTTTTGTTTTGTATAAAATACTCTATAATTTTATTCATAAAGCATTATACAGTATATTATTTTGATATTACACTATCTAAAAGACTAAAAAGTTGGTGAGATTTCAATTCAGTATCTTTAAAAAGTGAAACTATCTCATCAAAATCAATCTCTTTATTTTCCTTTACAATTTTTACTATCTTTGCTATATTTTCATGTACACCATGATGCGGTTGAGATAGAGCGCTAAAATTTTCATTTTGTGAGAATTTTTCTTTTCCTTCATTCTTATACCAACGAGACAAGGTACATTCATCATTAGTATCTATATTACCCACTACTTTTTTCTCAAAAACAGATGAATATGCATAGTTTTTATAAACCATATGATCTAATTTTACCATATTGATAAATAGCTCATTCCCAATAATTGAATTTTCCTCTGTAATTTTCTTAGAATTAGCAATGAGTTTGTCCAAGACAACTTTAAAGTCATCTAGCTTATTTTGTGATGAGTGAGCATGCGTCTCTATATTTTCACTATTTTCAGCCATACTAACCGAGTTTTGTTTCAGTACACTGATATTTGCTTCTACTTCACTTGTAGCTTTTTGAGTACGTTCTGCAAGTTTTCTTACTTCATCAGCAACAACAGCAAAACCTCGTCCATGCTCACCTGCTCGAGCAGCCTCTATAGCCGCATTTAATGCCAATAAATTTGTTTGATCAGATATATCTTTTATAAGGGAAATTACACTGAAAATCTCCTCAACATTTGAGTTTAACTGCTCAGATGAGCTACGAGAATCGCTTATCATCTCAGTGATATTTGATATTGTATCTATGATGTCATCTGTTGAAGATGAGACTTCAGATATAACACTTTGTGTATCTTTATTTAATACATTTACATCATCTACATTTTGAACATTTTCTTTCATACTATGACTTAAATTATTTGCATTTGCGATAGCCCCTAAAATCATCTCGTCAGATAAAGCTAGAGTAAGTCGGTTCTTATCAACACTTTCTTGTACCTCTTTTTGGGACTCTATCACTCTTAAAGTTTCTGCTTCAGACTCCTTTGAGAGTGTTTCTACCTTATCTAAAAATTTATTGAAACTTAAACTCGCATGTCCAAGTTCATCAGTAGAAGTTAGAGGTAATCTTTTCGTTAAGTCTGCATCACCTTGCGCCAATTCATTTGCAACTTTATCAAGGTTTACTATAGGATTTACTACTGCTATTCTTATAACAATATATAAAAATATTAGAATAAATAAATCTATAAAGGCCATTATATAGACTTGTCTTATCAAGGAATCTTCAGATTTCGATATGATACTTTCTACATTAACAAGCTTATTACCAATTAAAGCAAAACCAACAACTTCGTTTGAAAAGTCTTTTATTGGCACAGATACTATAAAATAATTATCAGTAACTTGATAACTAGAAGTATTTGATATATCAATATTTTTGAGATTTTCAACAAAGTTTTTATTAATCACTTTTTCTTTTACTGCTAAAGTATAATCATTTATTTTCAGAGCTGAGGATAGAGCAGTTGCTGTAGATAGGTACTTGTTTTTCATTACTATTGCAAGCTCATAACCATGTGTTTTTCTCACTGCTTTTACTATAGAATTTAACCCTTGCATAAATTCGACTGAACCAAGGTATTCACCATCCCCATCAATAATTGGAGACAAACCACGAAGCACTAAGCCTGCACGACCAAGTTCTATAGCTACGAGTGGCTTTTTATTTTCTTTTACATTAACGATTGTTTTTCTAAACGAACGTAAGTCATCTCCATATTTATTTGGTTTCCAAGCTCTCAAAAAACTATGTACAGTAGCATCATGTATGTGAATTTTAATATTTTTATAGTTAGTATACTTTTTAAACTCATCTGAAACCTCTTTAAGTCCAGAAATAGCTAATTTTCTATTGTTTTGTTTCAACGCACGTATAACATCATAATTTTTTGAAATATTTATTGCATTTGTTAGACCAATACTCTCTTTAGCTTTAATAGACTCTTCATAGAGAGAATGCATAGCACTTACTTGTGTCTTATAAACATCATCTTTCATGCTAGCGATAGAATAAAAGTAGTTCACTATGACTATTATAAATCCAAAAATTATTGAAATAACAAGGGGGATGTGTATCTTATTGCTTATTGACAGGTTTATATTCATTCTTATCCTTAGGAGTTCTAGTATTGTCGTTTAGTATAACCACACTTTTCTTAAATACACTTATAGGATTTAAGGTAAATTTCTTACTGGGATATAAGCAAAGCCTTCATTTTGTTTATCAATCAAACCAATAGTAGAAGTTGGAATAAATTTTACAAACTCTACTATATCTTTTTCTTTTAGTCCCTTACTATTCATGCCAGACTGACACATAAAAAACTCAACATCATAAGTATCTGACATAATTGCAATTCTTTTTTTCAAGTCTGTATAGGCTTTAACTAACTCTTTATCATCTTTAAAAATAGAATTTTTTATATTTCTTACAAAAAACTTATATGCACCACCATGTATGATAACAGCAACTTCGAGTTCTTGTAAATTATTAGCATAGTGTGTTTTATGTACTTCTATACCTTTCAAAATAGCTTTTTTAAACTTCACTACACTTCCAGTTGTTAAGTCAATAACCATTTTTGGTTCATCGTTAGCATTTAAGAAGTTGGCAAATAATAAAATAAAAATAAAACTTTTCATCATATATTACTCAGTTACTTCAGATAAAATAGACTCAAAACTTTTTTGGGCTTTCAATAAAACTGCTTGAGATGCTTTATCATCTATAATAGCACTACTCATCCAGTTATAAACCGCTGGAAAGCCTATCACTACATCATTAGAACCTTTTTTCTGGTAAATCATAGTAGTGCAAGGAGCAAAAGCTGATGCTTCAGGTCTTAGTTTTGCTACTGTGTATATCACTTCTAATTTACAAATCGAATAAGTTCTATAAAAATGATAAGGACTCTCTACACTCCCACCTTTTGTAAGAACCTCATTATAATCAGCAGTAGCAGCAGCGATAAAACCATATGTTTTAAACTCACCATCAAGTGTCATCGTTAAATCTTCTATAGTCTCCTCAGGATCATCACCATCTTCCATCTCTAGTACATATTGAGTTAAAAGCTTTCGCTTTTCTTTTAAAGAATCTTTGCTATATCTAACATTTGCACCAGGTAATGCCACTTTAAGAACTTTTACTAAATCTGATTCTATAGCTTGCAATATTTCATTGTTCTTAATACCTAGTATTTTAGCTTGCGTTTGCGAAGTAAGTATCGATACATGCAAAGTATCATCATGTAACCTTTGGTAGATTCCAACACCCATAGGAGTTATAGCACCAGCTTGTGGATACATAAGAACAAGCTCTCTACTTAACTTAGTATGATATACCGTTAAAAGGGTAAATGATTTAAAATCAGTTTGTTTAAACTGTATTTTAAAAGGTTTATTCATCTCACTTCTTAGTCCTATATCAAAACCATTTTCTTTTAATGCTTTTTCTATAGTGATTGAGCTTATATTTCCAGCCTTATTATCTACATCAAATAGGTGTAAGTCTCCTTGTGCAAATGCTAAACTTGCACTCAATAGTGCTACTAATACTACAATTATCTTTTTCATTTTTATTCCTATTTATTTATCTTAAATGATGCTAAGGGACAATATTTACCCATCCCTCTTTCACCCTCTCTATCATCTCTACAATACCAGCTGTAACTATAACAGTATCTTCAATGAGCTCATCTTCTCTAATATGTTTTGTATTCATAGTGTTTTTACATGCTACAAATTCTACATCTAAAAGCATCAAAGCTCTTACTCTTAAAGCTATATCTTTATTTTTCTTCAACAAAGCCCGAATACCATGAAAATAAGCCACTATCTTCATCTCTACATTTTCAGGTCCATAAAACTTCAGTACATTATTTGCACTACTTAACACATGATGAATCTCCTCATCATTGGCACTTTTAATAGAAAACACAATTTGACGTTGATTATCTATTGATGGCTTTGGTTCGGCATACTCCGTATCTCCAAATGCAACTATACAAACACTAAGTAAAATTAACGTAAACTTTTTTATCATTTTCATTTTATATTCCTTGTTAAGTCTTTAAAATCTTGTATATTCCAAGAACCTGGAATAGTTTTTAGTATCTTTGAATTCTCATCCACAAAAAAGAATGTAGGTGTAAAGTGAACCTTTAACCCTAATGGTAAGTCATCAAAATCTAAGTTAATTTCACATAAAATAAATCTCTTTTCTAACCACTGTAGCATCTCTTTATTTTCAAAAACCTCTTTTTGCATTTGTATACAAAAATGACAATCACTTCGCATAACATCCAACATAATAATTTTATGGTTTTTCTTTTGCATTTTAAGTGCTTGTTCATAGCTATGAAATTCAGCCCCATATAAAGAGACTAAACCTAACAAAATATATATTATTATTTTATTCACTTTCCCACTCCAACATTCTATATGCTATCTCTACATTTTGTCTATGCATAGAATCATAAAAATTTATATTTTTATACTTTTCCATTTTGACCATATTTACTACATCTGCTATGTCTTCACCCTCATCTATCAGCAACTTCACTCTTTGCTTTAATGTTTTTATATAGTCATATGTCATATTAATTGAACTCTTATCTACAACTTTTCCATGTCCACCAATAATATAATCAAGATCTATTGAGCGAATTTTATCAAGAGCAACTAACCAGCCTTGCAAATCCCCATCACGAATAGAGGGGAGTCTATCATTGAATACCAAATCACCTACAAACATCATCTTTTCTTGAGGGATGTAAACTAAAAGGTCACCTTTAGTATGTGCTTTATTGTTTACACCTATCAAATCAACTCTTTTAGAATCTATTGTTAAAAACATATTTTTGTCTACGTATACAGAAGGAAATTCTTGTGTAGTTTTTTCATAAGCTTCAGAAGTTATTCTCTTTTGCATTCTCGTTTCATCTAGTACAACTTCATCTTGAAACACCTTTGAACCGATGATAGTAACTCCAAGTTCAACATAAAAAGAATTACCAAGCCAATGGTCATCATGAACATGTGTATTTATTACATACTTAATTGGAAGATTTTTTATTTTTTTCATAGCATCATAAGATTGTTTCGCGTACTGGTAGGTTGGACCACTATCTATCACTAGATAATGAGTCCCCATATTAACAAAACAAGAGTTAGATATGTTACCGTTATTACGCTCGTCCATCACTTCACTCAGGCCAAAGAAGCAGTACGTAGTATCATTAACCTTCTTTGGCTCTAAAGTATAGTCAAAACTAAGGAGAGAGTTAACAAATATAAGGAATAAGATAAGTGATTTCAGAGCGTATCCTTATCTAAAAAAAATAATTCAGTTCTAAACGATATTCATTGTATGAATAATCAGTTTTGATAGAAGTACCATTAGATTTTACAGTAGAGTTATCAGCTGTAACAACACCAAGTCTAAACTTAAGCTCCATATCTTTACCAATATTTTGACGAGCATCTATATGAATTACAGTACTATCAGCTGCTACACTATCTTTAGTATCATCAAAATCTTGAATCGCATATCTACCCATAATGCTAAATCCTGGAAGCATATTAGCTTTTCCAAAATCATAACCTAGTCTCACCATATAAGTTGCAGTATTTGCATACCAGTTATACTGAGCCATTGCACGAGTAAATCCACCAGTTGGAAATCCACGCCAAGGTGCTACGATATCTGCTTCATCAGCAATTTTTGAATAGCCTAAACGACCTAAGAACGCACCTTGCTTAAAGTCTAATCTTGCAGCTAATAAACTTGAGTCTAAACTTGTAGGGTTAGTATACCCTTGTGTACTTGATGCCCCTTTAAGAGATGCTACATTTGAGCCTGCATTTAAATTATCCATTTGTTGCATATATCTTACACCTGGAACTATTTTCATAGAGCCTATTGGGATAGCATAATGTGCTTCTAGTGTTACATTACTAACTACACCTGGAACAGATGCATAGCTTACGTTTGCTTTTAAGTTTTTTATCGATTTATTTGTAACTGAAGCTACAATAAGTTTATTGTTTGTTCCAACAAGTGTTGTTGTCAATGATTTATTAATCGCTGAATCATCATTTTCATTCCAAGAATCACTAGGGTTAAACGCTATAACATCATGAGCATTAATATGATCACGAAGCTTTTGTTTCCCAATATATGCTAGTTGAATCTTTGTTTTTGGGATATCATTACTTTCTAAAGCAATTGCATCAAATGTATTTGGAATCATTTTTGTATCATTAGATTTTGTAAATACTGTTTCAATCATTTGACGACCAGCTTTTACAGATGTTTTTGCTAAATCATACTGTAAATACCCCTGTCCAAGCACAGTTATACCATAGCCAAGACCACTATCTACTTTAGAGCGACTAAATGTATCTTTCCCTGATTTTGAATACTTAACATCTTGAGCATCCATTCTAAAGAATGATGGATTTTGAGAAGTGTACATACCAATAGTTCCACTAATTCCTTTTAACGGAGCAGATTTATAGATTAGACTTGCGCCTATACCCATATTTTTATTATCTTTTTGCTTACCGCCACTTGCATAATCTTCTTGAGACCAATCCCAATAAAACATATTTGAACGAATACGTCCATAAAACATACCCTCTGTAAAGGCTTCTTTAAGAGTATCTACAGAGCTTGGTAGTTTATTGTACTTTACAACCATATTTCCTTTTAAAGTAACTTTTTCAGACTTTAACGTTGCATGTGCATTTGTACTCATTAATAAAACCGCAGCTGCTCCAGCAGCTATTTTAATCATATTTTTTTTCATTTTCATTACCTTATTTACAATAGACAATATGTTATAATACTAATGATTTGTTTGTATTATATATATCATTCAAATTTAGACGACAGTTGCCTCTGTCGTCTAACCTAAAACTACCAATCCAATTAACAGCTTCTTGAGCCTTTTACTGGACAACCACATTCATAATCAACTAAAGTAACATTACCAGCATTACTTATATCAACTACTTTTTTTCTTTTAATATAGTCACGTGTAACATCATAGACTGCTCTTATCTTATCTTCTTGAAGATTTTCACCAGCATTTTGCAAGTTTCCACCCCATGATGAAACAATATAAGTTTTATCTAAATCTATCGGCTTACCTCCAATCATAAGTTTAGAGATTCTCTCTCCAGCTTTATTAGCAACAGCGATGCTGTATGTAACTCCACCTAAACGACTCATATCTCCACCTTGTTGATACAGAGGATTTGCATTAAACACATTATCTGCTATATCTTCAAGAAGAGTCGCTATACGCTTACCTTTTAACTCAAACGTGTATACATTAGGGTAAGTGATGCCACACATCTCATACACATTATCCATCAAGATATTATCTCCGGATAATACGGTAGTACCCCATCTATATCCAGGGGTGAAAGATATATCACATTTCATTTCATCCATAATAGCATCATTAATCAACTGATCAAAAGTTGAAAAGAATGTATCTCTCTTATATAAAGTATTTTTCGTTTGACCAAGAACCTCATTAAACTCTTTAGCAAATGGAGCATAAAGTTCCTCTACAAGTTTCTCACCCGCAGGATCTGCTGGAATCATGTTTGAAGCCATAGGCACAAGTTTGTACTCATAACCATTTACTTTTCCATCTTTAGCATCAATATCTAAACGACCAATATATTTACCATGACTACCAGCTATAACGATTACAGTCCCATCAATTACGATAGGCTTTGGTGATGGATCATGCGTATGCCCACTCAGTATAAAATCTATACCGTGTACCATACGAGCTACTTGCTGATCAACTGAAAATCCATCATGTGAAAGAACAACTACACAATCAACTTTATGTTTATTTCTTAACTCATTAACATATTCTTGAAGTGTCTCAGGTCTAATCCCAAAGCTCCAACCCTCTGTAAATTCCTTAGGATTTGCAGTTGAAGTAAAAGGAAATGATTGACCAATAATACCAATCTTAGCGCCACCTCTTTCTTCAATGGTGTATGGCTCAAATATAAGCTCTTCATACTCATCAGCAAAAGGGTCATTTCCTATAACATTTTGAGAGATAAACTTAGCATCTAACATCTCAATGAGTTCCATAACTCTCTCTTTACCATAAGTAAATTCCCAGTGACCTACCATCACATCAACACCTAAGTAATTTTGCGCTTTCACTATAGCTTCACCACGAGTTTTAAGAGCTACCCCAGTCCCTTGCCAAGTATCTCCAGAGTCAAGGAAAAGAACATTTTCCTTGCCTCTCTCTTTTCTTACATTATCAAGATACGTTTTCATATGAGCTATACCACCCATTTTTCCAAACTTTTTAGCTAAGGTCTCAAAGTCCATATATGTGTCGAAATATGCATCTAAACTTGATGGCTCTAATCCATAGTGCTTGGCAAAAGCTTCACCACATAAAAAACCTGGTGTTCCCACTAAATTTGGAGCAGAGATTAAAGTAGATGGCTCTCTCCAATATAAAGGCTTTATATGTGCATGTATATCGCACATATGAAGTAGTGTAAAATTACCCATTGCATCAAAGTCATAAATATCTTTTAATGATATTTGTGCAGGTGTTTTAACACTACCACTCGCACAACCACCAACTGCAGCTCCCAGCCCAAGTACGGCTGCAATATGCATAAAGTCTCTTCTTGAAATATCCATTATTTCACCTTATCTTTTTAAACCAGGGATAGCTATAGTTGAACCTTTAGCTTCTGCTGTTAAGTACACTTCAAGTGCTACCATCTCTTTAGATCCAAGTGGTATAACTTTTAAAAGTGCATTTTTCATACAACCTTGAAAACGACGCTGAAGAGTTCTCAAAGATGACTTAGTCATTCTATATGCTGGCCATGTTGCAGCAACTGCTACACCTTTTGATGTTAAGTCTGGTAATGGTTGCGTTCTTAGAACACCTCCTATAATATCTGAACTATGACAGCTTAAGCATGATAAACCTCTTCCTCCACGCTTAGTCTCAAAGGTTACTTTTCCTAAGGCATAAGCTTCTTTCATCTGTTTATTTGCATTCACATCTATGTTGATTTTTTCATCATTTGCAATAGACTTCACATAGGCAACCATATCAAACATATTGCCACTTTTAAGTTTAAGGGGCTTATGCTTACCATCGTACATCATTGCCTGAATAACTTGGTCAATCCCTACAACCATATCAAATTTTTTGATATATCTTGGAAAGCCAGCTATATATGCAGGCAACTCATCTTCACTCACACCAAGATACTTTGCTAAGCCAGCATCACCACCCATATATTCAAGGAGTTCTGAACCACTCTCAACCATAATATCTGCTGGATTATTTTCTAACATCTCGGCATACATCGCACGATCTGAATCACTCATAGCAAATTGTTCCCCACCAAAAGATAGTGAAGAAAAAAGTGCTAGTAATAATGCTATTTTTATTCCTATTTTCATTGATTATCCTTTTGGTTTAATCTTTTTACTTTTTTCATGAACTTCACCCGTGTTATCTGTAAATGTAACAACAAGCTTACCCTTACCATCTATCTTCATGTATGTTGTAAATACTGGATTCACAGATAATGATTCCCATACCGTCATATTTGTGATAACTTTACCATTATAAGTAAATTTAACACTATTTATATATTTTGCAGGAATAATTTTTTTTGTTTTTTTATCTTTAGCCATTCCTGTATGCATTGGGTGCATTACCATAAAACTTACTTTTACAATCTCACCATTTTTAAATCTTTTAGGTTTGATTTTAATGAGTGATTTTCTTTTATCTGCCATTTTTTTATCCTCTAATATTATTTTTTATATTTATGGTTTGATATAAAATCAACCACAGCCACCAATAGTTACTTTTATGCTCTGAGATGCACTAATAAAATTTCCATTACTTAATTCTACTAGAGCAGTCACCTCTTGAGTACCACCAAGTTTAATACGTGTAGCAATCATAGCTCTACCGTTTGCAGGAGTTAAGTTCACATCTAAACAACGTGCATTCGCATTTTTACCAGCTAGTATATGTATAGACTTTACATAATCATTTGCTGTCATTGGAGATTCAACCTCAATAGTTACAGGTACAACTGCACCATTTTCAGCTATCTCTGGTACTTTTAATTTAATAAGCTTAGAAGGCTTAGGAGTTTTTCCTCCTGTAATAGCATCTATAGCACTTTTAAGATCAAGCTTATTTGGACTTTGTGGCTTTGAATCTGCCGCAAAACTCATAACAGGTACGGTTGCTGTAACGGCTGCCGCTACACCTAATTTTTTAAAAAAATCTCTTCTTTTCATAGTCTCTTTATCCTTTTCTTATTTTGGAGTTACAATATATGATGCAATATCACATATCTCTCTTTCATTAAATAACTTTGTAGTTAAGTTAACTGTCATGTGTGTATTATCATTATCAATTCTTGGATCAGCAATTTTTTGATAAACAAACTGATGGTTTCTAACTTTTGTAGTTAAAAAAATCTCTTTATAATCTGTCAAATCTGGACCAATATTTCCAGCACCTCGAGCACCCTCTATATTGTGACAAGCGACGCAATTTCCATATTGCTTGTTTTTACCCTTAGCATTTTTTCTGCTAAGTCCAGCAGGTGGGTTCATTTTTGCTTTTTTTCCATTTAAGTTATGAAACATAAAAGAACCTCTAGCTATAGCATCGGCATCAGTTGTTATACAACCTGCTGGCATTTTGTATACTTTTGCCGGAGCTAGTAGATCTTTTTGAATCATCTTGCTTGCATTGGGGCTCTCAATTACACTACTATAATCAGTAGCAAACACAGAAACACTTACAAGTAGTGACATCATCATTGTTTTTTTCATTCTTAATCCTCCATTTTTTTAATCTCAGTGGCAAGTTTAACTGCGAAGTGTAAAATGAATGTAAAATCTTTGTAAAATTAGTTTTTTTTATGATTGAGGTGTGTCATTTTGGGGAAATACATAAAGAAAAGTAGTTCCGTTTAGGGGTATAGAGTCTATCTCTAGGTCTATGTTTGCTTCATCTATAATAGATTTTACAATATTAAGGCCTATCCCAAATCCACCTTTACTTGTGTCCTCACGATAATACCTACTAAAAATTTCATCTGTTTTTTCTATACCCACTCCATAATCCTTAAACATTAAGTGGCATCTATTGTTTTTCATATATAGTTTTATATCTATGGTGGAATTTTCATATGAGTATTTAATAGCATTGGATATATTATTGTCTATTACACGTTGAAGTTTTTTTGCACTCATCTCTATTTTTGGACATTGTTCAATCGTAGAGTTTATAACTATATTCTTCATCTTAGCTATTTCACTAAAATACTCTATCCTGTCTTTTAAAAATTCTGCCATCCCTATATACTCTTTTTCATGCTTTAGTCTGTCATGTTTTATGAGGTAATCCATATCATTATATATATTGGAAAGCACCTTTGAAGCTGCCTTCATTC
The DNA here is from genome assembly GCA_026988245.1 of Sulfurimonas sp. GTDB lineage: Bacteria > Campylobacterota > Campylobacteria > Campylobacterales > Sulfurimonadaceae > Sulfurimonas. Next base: position 4,413 of record JALSLR010000048.1, on the reverse strand, counting down.
TTTGCATATATTTATTTGGCTCATTTTTTCTATTATATAAATCAATATTGACATTGATAATAGACAATGGTGTATTTATTTCATGCACAGAATCTTTGATAAAGTTATCTAATGCCTCATTCATTTTTTTAAATGGTTTAGCAAATGTTTGTAAAAAGAACATACTAAGTATAAAAACTAAGATAACCACACTAAAAAGGATAATCATAACTTTTTCATAAACGATAGCAAAAGAAAGTTTATTTTTAACTATAAGGTATGTCGCGTCAAAATATCTACCAGTTGGAAGATTAACAATCAAGTATGCATCATTTCCATCAAGATGGTAACCATTTTTAAAATAATTTATTTTATAATCTATTAATGAAAAAATCGGCTCAAATCTTTCATTATATAGACCTGACTCAAATGTATTAAATCTTGGGTACTCAAAGTATTCTTCATTTTGGTTATACTCTTGCATAGCTTTTATAACCAAAAGAGATTTTTCTTTCAACAACAATTCATTTTGAATAGAATGGATATTTTTCATATATATAAAATAAAAAAAGAGTGGCGTTAATAATATCACAGAAATTAATCCCGTATATATAAAAGCATACTTTGCGGAGTATTGATTATCTTTCAATTATATATCCTAAACCTCTTCTGTTTTGTATGACATCATCTGGTAATTTTTTACGTAAATTATTGAGCTGGACTCTAATAGTTGCAGGCTCTACGTATTCCCCCCACACATCATCTTGGAACATTTGTGTAGAGACTATTGCATTTTTATTTTTTATGAGAACCTCCAACATCTCCTTTTCTGTTTTTCTTAGCACTACCTCTTCATCATCAATCGTTAATTTACTTTTTTTCATATCGTAAACTATATTTGAAGCAAGCGTTATAAGGCAACTGTCATCTTCAGAACTACTAGATAGTGCTTGATCAATACGAAGCTCTAACTCTTCTAAGTCAAAAGGTTTTCTTATATAATCACAACATCCTCTTTTGTAACCCTCTTTCAAATCATCCATATTTGTCATTGAAGTTAAAAAGATTGCAGGAATATTTTGTTCATCTAAACGAAGTTTTTTAAGAAGTTCAAATCCATTTAAAGATGGAACATTTACATCTAATATCAAAAGATCATACACTTTTTCATAGATGGCGTCATAGGCTTCTATCCCATCCATAAAACCATCAACCTCATAACCTATATCACTTAAAAATTCTTCTACACTTACTCGTAAAGAGTATTCATCCTCTAATAATAAAATTCTCATTTAATTTTTCCATCTATTTTTTTCACTATTCTCCGATTTAACATCATTTGGATAAGTTCATCTTTTGTAAATTTATCAAATTTTTCATATGCTTCATCTAAAAATACTTGTCTATCTTCTTTATCTATAACATCCTGAAGATAGACCATAGAGTTTGCAGAATATTTATCATATAAATTTTTTTCATACTTTTCTTCTTTCAACACATCATACAAGCCACTTCTAGTCACATTAATTAAAAATGAAATATCGTCTTCAGGATTTCTAAAATACTCTAAATATCTTTCAGGTAAGACAAAAACAAATGCCCCTATTGATTTTAAATTTCCATCATACATTGTTTCATAAAAAATGTACTTATTATCTAAATGTACAACTTTACTGAAAATAAGTTCTTTGAAGTTAACTCTTTTTAATGTCTGTATATGAGAGTAGTTATAGTTTCTATTTGCGAGTATGTACTCATCTATTGTTAAATTTTCCATCATGAGTACAGCACTGTCAGAATTTTTAATGTTGAGTAAAACATATAAGTCCACCCCCATAGAGCTAAAAAACTCTGTAATTGATTTAAAAAATGAGATAACTTCTACATAGCCTAAAAATACACCATCTTTATAAATCGGTACTGTTGCTTTAATACCTAAACGCCTTCCAATTTCTATAGATGTACGTGGAGTATTATGAGTTTTAAAATAATCTAAATCTGTTCTATAATCGCCAATAGGCATTCCCGCATATATATCATCCCAGCTTCTAGCAAAAATATTAAGCTCTTTTGTAATTATTTGAGCCCTTATCCATATATTTGTATTTTGATTAATAGTAGTTGTAATATCTGAGAGTATCTTATAACCACGGTCTTCATCATCATTTTCCAAGGCATTCACTAAACTATCGTTTTTCGATAAAAAAAGAGCCATTTTTAAATCATCCATCTTATGAGTTTTTAATTCTGTATCAAGAGTAAGGGTAACTTGATCCATAATATGGTTGATTTTTTGTTCTTTAATCTCATTCTTATAGTAAAGTACACCCATAGAAACTATACTTACTATTAATACAAAGACAATAAAGATTTTATTTAACATTTACGCAATCACTTTATAATTTTTTCTTAATTGTACCCTATTTATTTTTTTGTTAAATTATAATAATGATTTAATTACGTTACTTACCCCTTGATGCAGGTTGTAAACAGATATAGGAAAATCTAGTGATTCATTTTCTATATTGACATTATTTGCATGCAGGTATGATGCTAAGACCTCTCTATCTACATTTTCAACCTTAAAAAAAAGTGATTTAAGACTCACAAAATCACTCCAGGCTAAAAATAACTCTGGAGTAAGTTCATCTACTGCTTTGCCCTCAGGAGTAAAAAGTCTTTTTTCATCACGTAGTGGTATGAGTATGCTCAGTATCGCATTTGCAAAAGGTACTGCTTTTTCTCTCCAGATTGGTGATTCATTTCTAGTTTGTAACTCAGCATCAAGTATATCCGTTATCTCTTTGATGCTTGCGGTTTTAAATAATGTATATGTTGTATTTTTCATATTTGAATAATACACTTTTTTTTGTATACTTTTGCTTTTAAAAATCATTAAGGAATTATTTTGAAAATTAACAAAAGTTTCGTTACAAATCTTATCGCTTTTATATTGGTATTGGTCTCATTATTTATCGAGTTTACATATAACTCAGTAGTGTTATATACAGGTCTATTTGCACTTTCTGGGGCTCTTACAAATCAGTTAGCTATACATATGCTTTTTGAAAAAGTACCCTTACTCTATGGTTCGGGGGTCATTCCTGCACAATTTGAAAGTTTTAAAGCCTCTATCAAAAAACTAATGATGGAGCAGTTTTTTACAAAAGAACAACTGCAAAACTTTTTTAATAAAGAGGAAAAGAAACTTGACTTAACACCCATCATCGAAGAAACAGACTTTTCTCCTGCCTATGATGCTCTCAGCAAAACAGTAATGGAGTCCTCTTTTGGTGGTATGCTTGGTATGTTTGGAGGAGAGAGTGCCTTAGAAGGTCTTCGTGAACCTTTCTCTCTCAAAATGAAAGCTGCAGTTATAAAGATAGTCTCATCAGAAGCATTTAACCAAACACTTCAAATACATCTTAAGGACTCTTCACTCAGTGATGACTTAATACACTCTGTAGAGTCTATAATAGATGATAGATTAGATGAGTTAACACCACAAATGGTCAAAGAGATAGTTCAAAATCTAATACAAAAACATCTTTCATGGTTAGTCGTATGGGGAGGAGTATTTGGAGGACTTATAGGATTTATTAGTTCTTTCCTCTTATAGCCCTAAAATAGGATATATTAAAATATATTTATTAAATTTTACAACATTTTTTTACAACAAATGGTAATTAATCTGCATATTTTTGATGAATATTGCGAAACTTATATTTCTTAGTACTATTATACTTCATACGAAAAGCAAGCTATTTCATCAAAACTAATCTGGAAATAAGCCATTATATATGTTCATAAAATATGATGGATATCTTACTAATATCTCTTGCACATTTATCCTATTGCTTTTTAAAATTTCATTAATAAAACTAAAGCCTGCATTTTCTTCTTCAATGAGATTAGCTAATTCTAAAGAGATGAATTTATCAGCGAAACCCATTTCATAAATAAGTATTGCATTATTTGAACTTAAACCATATTTTAATTTTTTTTGAAATACATTAAGGTTTGTTTTTAATCTTGAAATATCGTACTCATCATCATAAAAACTCAAAAACTCAATAATTGATGATAATATTAATGTAGATTCAAAAGATAATGCCTTCTCACAAATTTCAGAAATATAGTCTACCGTCAACTTCCTTGCTCTTGGTGTAATGCCCATTTTAATATCTAAACCAGCCAATCCATTGTAAATAAAGCTATATGATTTATTATTAATCCAATTATTATAAATATAATCTAAGTATTGCGGCTTATTAAAATTTTTAAAACTTTTATTTTTAATTCTTAATTTTATACTACCCCAAAAAGTCAAGACAACTTTTCAAGATTTCTTATTCACCTCTAGCTCTGTTACCTTATGAAACTTCAATGGCATTATCTGCATAGTTTTCATCATTACTCTGTAAACTCTCATAA
>JALSLR010000047.1 GCA_026988245.1 Sulfurimonas sp. | reverse complement strand
CTTTAGCACCAATCCTTAGAAAAAAAATATCACAAGAGAGGATTAGCTTTGAATTATATAGAGGTGTATGGAGAGATATAGGTACACCTCAAAGACTTCATGAGCTTAACAAATCTTAGCAAGCTTCAACTCTATTCCTGCCACTTTTTTTAGCCATATAAAGTTTTTGATCAGCTATGTTTACATATTCGTTTAAAAAGTTTTCTTTATAGTAGTGTTCTGGATTAATTTCAACAACACCTATACTTACGGTTGCTTTTATTTGTTGATTTTCAAAGTTAATATATTTGTTTTGAAACTCTTTTCGAATCGTCTCTATCACTTCAAAAGCTTTGTTTTTGTTTATTGCTGGAAGAATGAGAACAAATTCTTCACCCCCATAGCGTACTGTAATGTCAGAATTTCTCAAGTACTCTTTGCAGGTGTTTACAAACAGTGTAAGTATTTTATCCCCAGCAACGTGTCCATACTTGTCGTTAATATTTTTAAATAGATCGAGGTCACAAAGTGCTAAAACAAAACTATTGCCTGTAGCGAGTGAAAGTTCATATTGGCTTTGAAAAACAGCATGTAAACCATTTCGGTTCATCGCCCCTGTTAGTTCATCTTTTATCACTCTTTTATTCATTATGATGTTATCTACAAGAGCTAGTTCAGTACCTATACTCAAGGAGAGTAATTCGCATTTTTCCAAATAAGTTATGAGTATATGAAACTCATTATTTTGTAGATGTTGCTGTATTTTTGCACTAAAATTGTGTAGATTACTATGTAAGGATATTATTGCATTGTATTTTGAATTATTATGGATAAGCTGTTTTGCTTGTGTATTAAGCCATTTTCCAAAATCACATCTATTTTCATCAAGTTGAGGCAGTTTGGAAATATTTTTAGTTTGAATGAAAAGAGCAAGTTTATTAAGCCACATTAGATGGCTTTCATAATGTCTAATAATCTTTTTATCGATAAGATCTGAAATTGAATTTATACGGATTGAATTCAGTGAGAGTAGTTTTTTGATATAGTTATGTAAAAATATAAAAGCTACTTGGTTGTTTATTTTTTTAAAAAGGGTAAAAAAGGATTCTACAGAATTTGGATTATCTTTTGTGATGTGTTGAATCAGTATATTTTGCAAACAATGAAGTTCTCTTGTAATAATTATGTAAGAATAGTGTAGTGAAATCTCGTGATAGGCGAGTTCTTCAAAGAGTTTAAGGATTGTTTTTTCTTGAAATTCTGAACATAATGTATCTAAAATTGCTTTGTATTTTTGGATAAGTTCGTGCGAGCTACCATCTTCTATATCTATGAGTGTAGTATAGTTGTCTATAAATTCATTTAAAAGAGGCTTGCAGTCATCTTGTGTAAATTCATTAAAATGATATGTCATGGAATAAGTCCTTTTTAGATATTTTATTTATATTAACAAATAATCATAAAAACTTATCTGAAGTTTTAAATTAGTTTTTAAAGACCAGATTAATACTAAATTTGTTAATATTTAACAAGTAAAATATTAGGAACTATTAAGTGGACATAACGCAACTTCAAAAAGCAACAAAATCATTACAAATTTTATATGTAGAAGATTCTTTGGTGATTCGTAAAGCAACACACAAGATGCTTTTAAATTATTTTGAAATAGTTGATGTAGCTAAAGATGGAGCAGAGGCTTTTGAGCTTTATGTGACACATTATGACAATATGCAAAGTTTTTACGATATTGTTATAACAGACTTAGAGATGCCTCATATGGATGGTAAAGAGTTATCCATGAAAATTATGGATTATAACTACACGCAAGAGATCATAGTTATATCTAGTGTTGGTGAGTTCGCAAGATTAGTCGACCTGATGAACCTAGGGGTTAAAAAGTTTATATCAAAACCCATAGAAGAGCAACAGTTAAGTGAAGTGATAGAGCAAGTCTATAATGATATCACTCTTAAAAAACTTCAAGAATCTGAGATGCAAGATGTAAAAGAGTACAACGAGAGATTAAAAGTTAAAGAACAAGAACAAAAAAAAGTGATAGAAGATAAGGTTATAGAGTTACAAAGATATAGTGATGCTCTTGAAAATTCTTTAACAGAACTTAGAAAGCAGAAAAAAGCCAAAGAAGATTTTTTTATAAATATCTCCCATGAGATGAAAACCCCACTTAACTCTATACTGGGCTTTTCTGCAATGTTAAAAAAACGACTTGCAGATGATGAAAAGTCATTACTGATGGCTAGTACAATCTATGAGACTGGCAATGATTTAAACAAACTCATAGAATCGATAATAGATTTGAGAAAGATTCAAGATCATACCCTAGAACTTGTAGAAGTCGCCTTTCATCCTCATGATGAGATAACAAAGTGTATAAATAGTTATGTAAAAGACAGTTTTGCTAAAAATCAAAAATATGAAACATTTATAGAGAGTGAATTACCACAAACATTACTAGGTGACCCTAAAAGAATAACGCAAGTGATAGGGATAGTGATAGAAAATGCCATAAAGTTTACTGATGATGAAGGGAGCATAGGAGTAAGTGTAGAGTATGATGCGTCTAGCGAGTGTTTAGTGTGTCAAGTAAAAGACTCAGGCATTGGGATAGCTAAAGAGCAACAAAGTGAAATATTTAATATAGAACAACTTGATGCCCAAGCGAACCGTGCGCATGAAGGTGCAGGTCTTGGACTCAATATCGCCTCTAACCTTATGAAAATAATGAAAGGGAAGATACAGCTTAAGTCTGTTCCCTCAAAAGGTTCTGTGTTTAAACTAGAATTTCCTCTTAAAAAGATATAATAAGTAAAAATTATTATAGGTTCTTTTTATGGCAAAAACCGTTACAGTTATAGACACATTTGGTTTCTTCTTTCGTGCTTTTTATGCACTCCCACAACACCTCTCAAACAAAGATGGTTTCCCTACAGGCTTGCTTACTGGTTTTACTAACTTTATATCAACCTTACAAAAAGATCATGACAGTGACTACATCATCTTTGCCATAGATACTAAGGGGGATACTTTTAGAAATGAGATAGACCCTAACTACAAGGCTAACCGTGAAGCTCCACCTGAAGAGTTGCGTATGCAGTTACCAGTAGCTATAGAGTGGATAGACAAGATGGGCTATAAAACCCTTGGTATGAGTGGTTATGAAGCAGATGATATGATAGCTACAGTTGCTAAGTTAGCAAAAGATGCTGGATATAATGTTCGTGTAGTCTCTCACGATAAAGATTTGTATCAACTCATAGATGATGGTAGGGTAGTTGTTGTAGATGCTATCAAACGAAAAACTATGGATGAAGAGGCTTGTTATGAGAAGTATGGGGTGACTCCTGCACAGTTCATAGACTACCAGTCTATATTAGGAGACTCAGCCGATAATGTCCCAGGTGTAAAAGGGATAGGTAAGGTTGGAGCAGAGAAATTACTAAAAGAGTACGGTACACTAGATAAGATATATGAATCATTAGCTGAACTCAAACCTGCCATGCGTACAAAACTTTTAGAGTCTAAAGACAAGGCCTATATGTCAAAAGAGCTAGTTACACTCAAGCAAGATGTTTTTGAGAGCATAGATTTTGAAGAGTACACCATGGATGTAGCGCACCCATTTTTAAACATCTACGATGAGCTTGTGAAGTATGAACAAAATGGAATCCTTAGAATGCTAAAAGCTAAGGGGCAGGTAAGTGATGAGGTGCATGCTAAAGCGGTAGAAGTTCACGAGGATGCAAAACAAGAAGCTAGACTAGAGTTTACAACAACACTCATAACTGATGCTAAGGTTTTAAATGATCTCTTGAGTAAGTATGATGCTAAGACTCTTATAGCCTTTGACACAGAAACAACAGGACTAGACTATGAAAAAGATAAGTTAGTTGGATTTAGTTTTTGTAGTGATGATGCTGAGGCTTATTATGTTCCTTTTGGACATTACTATTTAGGCGTGCCAGAGCAAATAAGTGAAGATGATGCTAAGCGTGCTATAAAAAAGATATTTAACTCTCAAGTAGTTGGACATAACCTCAAGTTTGACTTACATTTTGTAACAAGATTTTTAAATGATGATAGTTTAGAAGTATATGGCGATTCTATGATACTCGCATGGCTCATCAACCCAGAGTCAGCACTAGCCCTTGATAAACTCTCAGACGCACTCTTAGGTCATAAGATGGTAGCTTTTAAAGACACAGTAAAAAAAGGGGAGACCTTCGGAAACGTTGAGCTAGAAGATGCTTGTAAATATGCAGCAGAAGATGCCCTCATAACTTTTAAACTTTACAATCTTTTTTTAGAAAAACTCAAACTTCAAAACTGTGAACATCTCATACAAGAAGCCCAAGAGGTTGAGTTTCCTTTTATGAAGACACTCATAAAAATGGAAAAAGAGGGTATAGAAGTGAACCAAGAGTTCTTAGAGTCTTTTCTTGCAAAGGTAAAAGCGACTCTTTTTGACTTGACAAATGAGATACACGAGTTAGCTGGAAGTGAGTTTAACATCAACTCAACAAAGCAGCTTGGAGTTGTACTTTTTGAGCACCTTGGATTGCCAGTTGGAAAGACTACAAAAACAGGGTACTCTACAAATGAGCAGGTTTTATCTTCACTCATAGACTCTCATAGCATCATACCAAAGTTGCTTGAGTACAGAGAGGTATATAAACTTTTCTCAACCTATATAGAGCCACTTTTAAAACTCTCTCGTGATGATGCTAAGGGGCGCATCCATACCTCTTTTGTACAAACGGGAACAGCAACTGGGCGTTTAAGTTCTAAAAATCCCAACTTACAAAACATACCTACAAGGACAAAGCTTGGCGCTGAGGTAAGAAAAGCATTTGTATCAGGCGAGGGTAAAAAACTTATAGGGATAGATTACTCTCAAATAGAGTTACGACTTTTGGCACATTTTTCCCAAGATACCATTTTACTAGATGCTTTTAGAGAGGGTAAAGATATTCACCGTCAAACTGCTGTAGCTTTATTTGGCGAGGAGGAAGCTGACGCTAAGAGGAGTGTTGCAAAAACTGTAAACTTTGGGCTTCTTTATGGGATGGGACAAAAGAAACTCTCTCAAACGCTCGATATCTCTACAAAAGAAGCTAAAGATATTATCGAGAAGTATTTTCTTTCATTTCCATCTGTTAAGAGTTACTTTCGTGGCATAGTAGATGGAGCAAAAGAGGTTGGCTATGTGCAAACACTTTTAGGACGTCGTCGTTACTTCGACTTTGCAAATGCTAAGCCAATGTTTCGAGCTGCTTATGAGCGTGAAAGTGTAAATACTTTGTTTCAAGGAAGTGCAAGTGACCTTATAAAACTATCAATGAACAAAATCCATGATATAATAATACAAGAAAACTTAGATGCAAAAATGCTTTTACAAATTCATGATGAATTAATCTTTGAAGTTGATGAAGACAAGGTGGAAGAGCTTGGTTTCAAATTTCAAAAAATAATGGAAGAAATTTTTGTCTTAAATGTACCTCTAAAAGCAAGTTTAAATACAGGAAATAACTGGAGCATGTTAAAATAAATGTTTGAAAGTATAGATAAAGAAGCAGTATTAAATATAAGTGAAAATACTAAGTTCGCCATACCTGGGCAGTTAGTCGCTCTTTTAGGTGTTATGTATATTTTAAAAGATAATGTCTCCTTAGACCTTCTCTTGATGGGTTTTGTGACACATATCTTTCTTATGGCTTCAAGAGTCATTATTAGACAGAATTATGCTCATGATAAGAAAAAGTTTCTTATACTTTACTCTTTGAGTACCAGTCTGAGTGGTATCGCTTGGGGATGTGTCTTGTTCTTTATAGGGAACCTTTCTGCTGAGTATCACCTACTTTTATTTGCGATATTTATAGGGCTTGTCTCTGGTGCACTTTTTACATTGGGTGAAGTCTTTTATCTTTACATGACATATAGTGTCCCCATATTAGGGATGAGCATTGTTTGGTTTTTTTCACATGGTGACAATGAAATCTATAAAGTAACAGGCTACTTAGGCATTTTTGCATTTTTTTATTATATATCTGCAGCTAAAAAATATAATACTAACTTTGTTAAGGCCTTGTATGAAAAAAAAGAAAAAGAAAAAGTAGTTGATGAGTTAAAAGAAAAATCAAATATCTTTGAACTTCTTTTTGAACACTCTGTGATGGGTGCTTTAATCATAGAAGATGGAAAATTTGTTCAGTGTAATCAAAAATCAGTAAAGATGATTGGTGCAAGCTCTAAAGAGGAACTTTTAAACATTACACCAGATGAAATTTCACCACAATACCAGTCGGACGGAAGACTTTCTTCTGAAAAAGCAAAAGAGATGATACAAATAGCCTTAGATGAAGGCAAGCATCATTTTGAATGGCTTTATAAAAAAGTGGATGGTAAACTCTTTTTAGCTGATGTTAACATGTCTTCAATCATGCTCAATGCAAAGAGAGTCCTTTATGTCTCGTGGAGAGATATTACTGAAGAAAAAAAGTTAAAAAACAACTTAAAACATTTAGCACATCATGATAGTTTAACAAACCTACCAAATAGAGTATTATTTAATGATAGACTAGAACAAGCCATTATTAAGTCAAATCGCTCCCAACTTAAACTCGCTGTATTTTTTATAGATTTGGATAAGTTTAAACCTATTAATGATTCACTGGGACATGAGGTTGGAGATGATGTCCTCATTAAAGTTTCTCGTTTGCTACGTTCATCTTTAAGAGATGAAGATACGCTTGCTAGAATTGGTGGTGATGAATTTACCATCATTATGGAAAATATCGCAGATACTAAAGATGTGACAACGATAGCAGATAAGCTAATCAAAGCCTTGCATGCCCCTGTAGTTGTTGGTGTGCATAGTTTAGATTTGTCTTTAAGCATAGGTATAAGTATCTATCCCCAAGATGCTGATAATGCGAAAATGCTTTTAAAACTAGCTGATGAAGCAATGTATGATGCTAAAGATAGTGGACGAGATAACTATAAGTTTTATACAAAGGGTAATTCTTGAGTAAAGATATGAAAAGTATAGTGAAAATTTGGCATACAACTTTTGAAGATGAAGCGAAGCATTATTCAGAGTTTGAAAGTTCAGATATAGAGTATTTTATAGGGTGTATGCTTTATAATCATTTTAACTTTGAAAATGCACTTGATACGATGAAAACTATAGATTTAAGTTATGATTTTTTGCTTAGTGTCGAAGAAAATTATGATGAAGTTAAAAATTTTATTGATAAAATTAGTTTAGATGATGAGTTAGAAAAAATAACTTTTTTAAATAACTTTTTAAATGATGCTAAGAGTAAATATAGCGAAGATGAACTGTACTTGATAAATCGTTTATCGTATCATTTAGATGGAGTGAAGCAAAGGTATGATGGTAAGATACAAGCTCAAAAAGTTGATTTTCAAGCACCAAAGGCAAAATCTAAAAACCCACTTGCTGGAGTGTGAGGTATGGAGAGTTATCTTATAACATCACGAGAGTTTTACACAGATACTCCAGCAGTATTTCGATCTATTTTGCATGAACAACTTCAAAAACATCTACCCACTTATGCGCTTTATAGAGATAAATCAAACCCAGACTATGATGCACAAGCTGAACATCATGTTCAGGTGTGCGCACAGTTTAGTAATGTAAAAAGTTTTTTACATCAAAAGCCAGACTTAGCAAAAGAGCTCAATGCTACAGGCGTTCATCTCACTTCAAAACAGTTTGATACAATAGCCTATGCTAAGTCTTTAGGTTTAGAGGTAATAAGTAGTTGTCATACCCATGATGAAGTGTTACAAGCGCAAAAATTAGGAGCTGATGCAGTGACATATAGTCCTATTTACTCGAGCCCAGGTAAGGGTGATGCTAAGGGGATTATGGAGTTGAAAAAGTTAGTTGAAAAAGTAGATATAAAAGTATTTGGACTTGGTGGAATCATAACAAAACAACAGATTGATGAGATAGAAAATACAGGGACTTTTGGTTTCGCTTCTATACGTTATTTTTATTAGGGTAAAATGTAGATATGAATAGCATAATAACCCTCATGAGACCGCATCAGTATGTAAAAAATATCTTTATATTTGCGCCATTACTTTTTAGTTTTTCTTTTGACGATACCAACAAAACTATCATTACATTTATGGTTTTTATACTTTTTTCCATCTTAGCAAGTAGTGTATACATTTTAAATGATTTGATGGATGTAGAGGAAGATAAAGCACACCCTACGAAGAAAAATCGCCCCATAGCTAGTGGCGCTCTTAGTGCTAAAACAGCAAAGGTTTTGTTTGTTGTCTTAGCATCATTGTCTTTGGTCTCATCATTGCTGATATCTCAAGAACTTTTTTATGTATTGGCTAGTTATTTTATTTTAAATGTTGCTTACTCTTTAAAACTCAAACATATCTCTATAGTCGATATCTTCATTATAGCTACTGGTTTTGTCTTAAGACTTTTTGCTGGAAGTGTCGCTACAGATATACCTCTTTCTATGTGGATAATCATCATTACTTTCTTACTTGCCATCTTTTTAGCGCTTGCAAAAAGACGTGATGATGTGCTTTTATCACTCAAAGGACAAGAGACACGTAAAAATATAGATGGTTATAACCTCGAGTTCGTCAATGCTACTATGACACTTATGTCTGGCGTGGTTGTTATGAGTTATATTCTTTACACAGTCTCAGCAGAAGTTATAGAACGTGTCCATACACATTACCTTTTCTTAAGTGCTTTTTTTGTCATACTTGGCATTTTTCGTTATATGCAAATCACATTTGTAGAAGAAAAAAGTGGAAGTCCATCTAAGATAGTTGTTGGGGATAGGTTCATAAAAATAACCTTGCTGTTGTGGTTGGCAAGTTTTATCATCATAGTTAAAATGGCATAATGGTAGTTCGATATATTCTCTTTGCTATTATATCTACGATAGTAAACCTATTGTTTCAGTATCTTAGTTTTTTTGTATATAGTGGTTTTTTAGCCATCTATGTAGCGATGTTTAATGGAACTTTAGCTGGTCTTGTACTAAAATATATACTTGATAAAAAGTATATTTTTTATCATAAACCAAAGAGTAAAAAAGATGATGGTAAAAAATTTTTACTTTACTCTTTAATGGGTCTATTTACTACCTTTATCTTTTGGGGTTTTGAGATTTGGTTTGATTGGCTCATTGGTGGCGAGGGTGGAAAATATATAGGGGCAGTAGTTGGTCTTGGTATCGGCTATGTAGTAAAATATAATTTAGATAAAAAATTTGTTTTTAAGGACTAATCGGTGAAATTAAATAGTTGGGGAATGTACCCTAAAGTTGATTCTATGACACATGAGCTAAGTGATGATACTAAGTTAAAAGAGTATCTTGAGAGTTGTGATGAGTGCATTAGTTATGGAAATGGTAGAAGCTATGGAGATAGTGCATTAAGTGCAAACATAGTCCATACAAAACCTCATGACTTTTTCTTAGATTTTGATGATGCTAAAGGTCTTCTTCATGTTCAAAGTGGAGTGCTTTTAAGTGAGATTTTGGAGTCCTATGTCCCTCGTGGTTGGTTTTTAATGGTAACTCCTGGGACAAAACTCATTACCGTAGGTGGGTCTATAGCGAGTGATGTACATGGCAAAAATCATCATACTGAGGGTTGCTTTAGCTCTTGTGTGCTAGAGTTTAACATGATGCTAGAAGACGGCTCTGTAAAAAATGTCAAAAGCGGCACAGAACTTTTTAAAGCAACTTGTGGGGGTATGGGACTCACAGGTATCATCCTAGATGCGAAGATACAACTTAAAAAAATCCACTCCCAATATATCAAACAAACAACCATAAAAACAAAAAATCTCAGAGAAACTTTTCGTGCCTTTGATAAGTACAAAGATGAGCCGTACTCCGTTGCATGGATTGACTGCCTAGCAAAAGGTGATGATATAGGGAAATGTCTGCTTATGGTTGGAGACTTCGACACTAAAGGTGACCTAGATTATAAGCCAAAATCTAAACTCAATATACCTTTTAATTTTCCATCATTTGCTCTTAATAATCTTAGTGTAAAAGCTTTTAACTGGCTTTACTACGCAAAAGCACCAAATGGCGAATCAAAGCAAAGAGTAGGGATAGACAGCTTTTTTTATCCGCTAGATTCTATAAAAAACTGGAATCGCATCTATGGTAAGGGTGGTTTTACTCAGTATCAGTTTATCTTGCCTTTAGAGGTGAGTTATGATGGGCTTCAGGAGATTTTAGGGCTTATATCTGCTAGTGGGAAAGGCTCATTTTTAGCAGTTTTAAAACTCTATGGTAAGAAAAACGACAACTACTTGTCTTTCCCAATAGAGGGGTATTCTTTAGCACTAGACTTTAAGATAGAAAAAGGTCTTTTTGAACTTTTAGATCAACTTGATGAAGTAGTTGTTCGTTTAGGCGGACGCATCTACTTGACAAAAGATGTGCGAGTTTCTAAGGATACTTTTGAGTCTGGGTATGAAGATATAGAGAAGTTTAGAGCATATAGAAAAAAACAAAAAATGGACACTAAGTTTCATTCATTACAATCAAAAAGGGTACAAATATGAGTTATGTTTTAATAGTTGGAGCAAAGAGTGACATCGCAAAAGAGGTAGCACGTACTTACGCTAAAAATGGTTATAACCTTTATTTAGCTGCTCGTAATGTTACGTCATTAGAAGATTTGGCTATCGATATTCGTACACGCTCAGGTGTAGAAGTTCATCTTAAAGAATTAGACATTACAGAGTATGAGATTCATCAAGATTTTTATGATTCACTAGAAGAGCGTCCCCTTGGTGTTGTCACAGTCTCTGGTTATATGGCTGAGCAAAAAGAAGCACAGGTGGAGTGGGCAAAGAGTTTAAATACTATCAATGTAAACTACACAGGTACTGTAAGTTTTTTAAACATAGTAGCAAATGACTTTGAAAAAGAGCGTCGTGGTTTCATAGTGGGTGTGAGTTCTGTTGCAGGTGACCGTGGTCGTAAGGCTAACTACATCTATGGAAGTGCAAAAGCAGGATTTAGTGCTTACTTAGGTGGTTTAAGAAATAGACTTTACGAGAGTGGTGTACAAGTTCTTACAGTAAAACCTGGTTTTGTAAACACAGCTATGACAAAAGAGTTAGATTTACCTGAAAAACTAATAGCTCAGCCACTAGAGGTTGCAGAAGATATATTTAAAGCACAACAAAATGGTGGAAATGTACTTTATACAAAATGGATTTGGAGATATATTATGTTTATTATCTCTCACATCCCAGAATTTATATTTAAGAAGATGAGCATCTAAAACTATGAATGCACTTACTTCGACGCAGATAAAAACTGTTGTATGGGTTGTTTTTTTTAAGATTGTACTGCTGAGTTTTTTACCATTAACTGGAGATGAGGCCTACTTTATAAAATGGGCGATGCATCCAAGTATGGGTTATTATGATCATCCTCCTATGATAGGATGGGTGATATATCTGATGAGTTTTGTGAGTGAAAACTATGTTTTTTATAGGTTTTTCGCACTCTTTACAACAATGATAATTGCACTTGTTATCTACAAGATAGCGCGTCTTTATGCAGTAGATAGAGAAAAATCTATGATGCTTTATATGCTTTTTTTAGTATCACCCGTTGATGTCTTACTCTCTCTTATCACAAACGATATCACTTTAGTGCTCTTTGGTAGTTTAGGGACACTCTTTTTACTTTATGCATTAGAGCGACGAGAGTATTGGTTAAAATACTCACTTTTAGCAGGTATGTTTTTAGCATTTACATTTTTAAGTAAGTACTTTGCTGTCTTTTTACTTTTTTCCTTAGTTGTTTTTTCTTTTATGGTGTATAAAAAATCAGCATTTAAAATAGTCGCTGTTGTTAGCATCATCGTTCTTTTAGGTATAGCACAAAATTTATGGTTTAATTATAATAGTTGTTGGAACAATATACTTTTTAATTTCTTTTCACGAAGTACAAATGATGGTATACATATCTCGAGAGTACTTGGTTTCTTTGCTTTAACTGCTTATATTATCACCCCATGGGGTGTGTACTTTTTACTTAAAGCCAAACATAAAACGCAAAATATGAAGCTCAATAAACTCTTGTTTTTGGTCTTAGGTGTAATTTTTATAGTATTTTTTGCTGTATCCCTCAAAAATAGTATAGGGCTTCATTGGTTTCTACTTTTTATCCCTTTTATATATCTTTTGTTTGTATATCTCGATATGAATCAACTCAATAAGATGTTCAAATATAATGCTATATTTTCTTTCATTCATATTGCCATATTGATGGTAGTTATCTTTACCCCTAAAACTTTGTTTGAAAAGATAGAACGCTACTCAGATGTGGTTTTGATGGACAATCCCCAAGCTGTTTGTCGTGGTATAGCGGAGTATGATGCTAAGAGATTTTTTACCAGTGGATATACGAGTGCTGCTTTTTTATCTTACCATTGTAAAAAAGATATTAGTATGCTTTTTTATGATAGAAAGTACGCAAGGTATGATGACAAACTAGTAGATGTTCGAGAACTTAAAGAGCAAAACATAGTTTTTATGAACAAAAGAAAAATGGATGAATCTTACTTCAAAGGTGTATGCGCAGATGTAAGTATACAAAAGAAGATGCTTGGTGGTGCTGCTTTTTACTTTGCTGAGTGTAAGGCATTTAGCTATGATAGATATAAAAAAGAGTTTTTAGACTATCAAAATAAAAACTATTACAATATTCCAGAGTGGTTACCTGTTGGAAAATGCTACTTTAAAGATAGGTATTATAGTGAGTAATAATTTAGCTCTTTTTGATTTTGATGGTACACTGACCACGAAAGATTCTCTTGGTGAATTTATAAAATTTGCTAAAGGAAATAGTACTTATTATTTTGGTTTAGTCAGATTTAGCCCTTATTTTATCATGTGGAAACTAGGGTTTATGAAAAATTATAAAGCAAAAGAAAAATTATTTATGCTTTTTTTTAAGGATATGAGCGAATATTATTTTAAAAAAATTGCTAGTCAATATGGACTATCAAAAATATACAAAATTCAAAGAGAATCAACTTATAAAATATTTCTACAACATATAAAAGATGGAGATAGGGTTGTAGTAGTTTCTGCTTCTATGAGATGTTGGTTAGAACCATGGACAAAAAAACATAATGTAGAGTTACTTTCAACAGAGTTAGAGTTTAAAGACTCAAAATTTAGCGGTAAGTTCGCAACTAAAAATTGTCATGGCAAAGAAAAAGTAAATCGTATAAAAGAGTTATTAGATACTAGTGAATATGAAACTATATACGCTTACGGGGATAGTTCAGGAGATAAAGAGATGCTAGACTTAGCAAATGTTAAATATTATAAGGGTAAATATTTAGAGTAGTTTAGCCGCTAGATACCCACTAGAAAAACTCCACTGTAAGTTGTAACCACCACATGGCCCATCTATATTTACAACTTCACCACAAAAGTATAAGCCTTTTATGATTTTGCTTTGCATTGTTTTTGGATTAATCTCATTTAGTTTTATCCCTCCACGAGTGATCATAGCCATTTTAAAACCATCATGTCCTGTGATGGTGAGAGGAGTCCAAGCTAAGAGTTTTATGAGTGTATCTTTTTTGATGCCATCTAGTTTGGAAAAAGTAAATCCCTCTTCAATACCTGCAAGTTTTAGTATCTCATTTGCTAGTGGAGTTGGAAGGAGGGTGTAGATATTTTTTGCTTTTAAGTATTTGAATATAGCATCCTCATTCATCCCTTTTGTGAGGTTTACAACTATGGGGACCTCCCCATACTTCTCTATGAGGGGAGTGATCTCTCTTGCAAAGTCTAGTACAGCAGGACCACGTATGCCTGTTTTTGTAAATATTAAATCAGCTTTTATTTGAAGTTTTTTATATTTTTTCATATTTACTTTTAAAGTAGCATTTGCGATGGTGTCTGCTCTACACTCAGCTACCCAAGTCTCTTTAGTGCGAAGTGGCATCATAGCTGGATGCAGTTTAGTGATACTATGTCCTAAGTCAGATGAGAGTTTATATCCATCACCCTCAGCACCAAGAACTGGGTAACCAAGACCACCAGAAGCTAAAATGACAGAGTTTGTTTTGAAAGAATTAGTGGTAGTTTTGACACCTATCACCTTCGCATCATCTACTACTATCTCTTGAACTTTTTGCGATGTGAGTATAGTGATGCTAAGGTGATGCATCTCATCTGTAAATGCATTTATGATAGTGGAAGATGAATGTGTCGATGGAAAAACGCGAAAACCATCAGGGGCATGTGTCTCAACACCAATCCTATTCATAAAATCTTGTAAGTCAGAGGAAGAAAAAGCTTTGAGTGCATCTTGCATAAAACGACCATCACGACCAAACTTTTTCATAAAATCTTCTTGGGAAAGAGTATTTGTGAGGTTACATCTACCCCCACCAGTAGCTTTGAGTTTAGCTCCAACTTGGGAGAGTTTTTCTAAAAGCAAGACGTTCTTAGCATCACGAGCAGATGTAATGGCTGCCATCATACCAGCAGCCCCAGCTCCAACAACTATTAAATCATACTCGTGTGTTTTCATAAGTGTATTTTAGTATAATTTCACTTATGAGAGTTTATGGAAATAGAGAAAAATGTTACAAATGTTATAGACCGAAGGTCTCTTGTATGTGTAAGCATATTATCCCAATAGAGACACAGACAAAGTTTGTAATACTGATGCACCCAAAAGAGTTTAAAAAAGTAAAAAATGGCACAGGTTTTTTAACCCATCTTTCTCTCACTAACTCAGAACTTTTTATAGATGTAGAGTTTAGCAAGCATAAACGAGTCAATGAAATCATATCTCAATATGAGTCCTTTGTTCTTTATCCAACTGATGATGCTATCAATATCTCTCAAAATAACCCTAAAAAAATACAAGATAAAAAAATGGCAATTTTTATACTAGATGCTACATGGAGTTGTGCAAAGACGATGCTAAGAGATTCTGCCAATCTTCAAAAATTGCAAACTATAAGTTTTGATTTAGGTAGGAAATCAATGTTTGAGATAAAAGAACAACCTGAAGAGTTTTGTTTGTCTACGATAGAATCTACCTTGTCTGTACTAGAAAATATAGATAGATTAGACTTAGAAAATATAGGTAATGATGCTAAGGCTAATTTTTTAAATCCATTTTTTAAAATGATAGAGTATCAAAAACAAAGGATTGAGCAATCTTTGGGCAGTTTTATAAGATATAAACAAAGATAAAAGAGTATAATACTCTCCAATTTATTATAAGGAATGTTTATGAAAATAATTAATGCACTAAAAGCAACAGCTGTTGCTTCACTTCTAAGCACATCACTTTTTGCTGGTGCTCTTGGTACACACTGGGGTTATACTGGACACTCGTCTCCTGAACATTGGGCTGAATTAAATCCCTTGTTTTTTATGTGTAAAGATGGTTCAAACCAATCACCTATTAATATTGTAAAAAAAGATATACTCGCAACTACTGGTTTAGAAAAAATTAAATTTAACTATACTACAAATGCTTCAGGCGTTATAAACAATGGTCATACCATACAAGTAAATGTTAAAGATGGTAGTTCTATCACTATAGATGGAATTCAGTTTGATTTAAAACAGTTTCACTTTCATACTCCAAGTGAAAATGAAGTAGATGGTAAGCATTTTCCACTTGAAGCACACTTCGTGCATGCAGCAAAAGATGGTCATTTAGCAGTAATCTCTGTTTTATTTGAAGATGGAAAAGAAAATGTAGATTTAAAAAGAATCTGGTCAAAAATGCCACATAAAGAATCTTCAGCTGGTTGTGGACTTCCTGCTGCAATGATAAAAGATATCTTACCAAAAAACAAAGCATATTATAGATTTGATGGTTCTTTAACAACCCCTCCATGTTCTGAAGGTGTGAGATGGTTCGTAATGCAAGACTACTCACATGTAAGCGCTGCTCAAGTGAAAGAGTTCGCAAAACTTATCCACGGTCACGATAATAGACCAGTGCAACCAATGAATGCTAGAAAAGTTTTAAAATAAGATAATTATTTATTAAACATTATCGAGCCAAGTCTAACCATGTTAGACCCACACTCGATAGCTAGTTCAAAATCTCCACTCATCCCCATAGAACAGATATCTGCATTTTTTAGTTGTTTATACGCTTCATGAGTTTTTCTAAAGCTTTCTTTTACAAGCTTAGCATCATCGCTATGTGCACCTATACTCATAACACCACGAAGATTTATGTTTGGACATTCACGCTGAATCTGCTCGTAGATACTCTTAG